>NZ_JBEZKG010000028.1:0-106865 GCF_040651535.1 Streptomyces sp. NPDC048420 | reverse complement strand
GACCTCGACCTGCTGCGCCCGATCTACTCCCTGACGGCGGCGTACGGTCACTTCGGCCGTGAGCTGCCCGAGTTCACGTGGGAGAAGACGGACCGCGTGGACGCGCTGCGAAAGGCTGCGGGGCTGTAAGCCCGTAAGCCGCGACGGTCTGACACGAGGCCCGGTGCCCCTCTGGGGGAGCCGGGCCTCGGCAGTTCACCGGCCTGATGCGTCCGGCGGTTGAGGTGGCTCGGGGTGATCGTGTCCCTTCGAGCTCGCCGGCAGTCGCGTGGCTGAGGGCGTGCCGTACGCCGTGACGGGCCGAGGTCGGGGAAGCGGCCCCCTCGGGTTCGGGCGGCGGCGGTTGTCAGTGGGGTTTGGTAAGAATGCAAGCGTGAGCAGCGAGAACGGGTCGGTGGACGGTGGCGCCGGGGGAGCGCGGCCCGAGCAGCTTGCGTTCATTCGGGAGAGTGTGCGGAAGGCCGAGGTGCCACGGGCCAAGCCCCGGACGTGGCGCGGGGCCGCGCTGGCCAAGGAACTGCCCGTCGCGCGGGTGCTGGTCGACAAGGGGGTGCTGCATCTCGACCGGTACTTCGACTACGCCGTGCCGGAGGAGCTCGACGCGGACGCGCAGCCCGGGGTGCGGGTGCGGGTGCGATTCGGGGCCGGACGCGGGCGGGTCCGGGAAGGGCGGCGTGAGGGTGGGGGGCTGATCGACGGGTTCCTCGTCGAGCGGCTCGCCGAGTCGGACTACTCCGGGCCGCTGGCGGCGCTGGCTCAGGTCGTCTCGCCCGAGCCGGTGCTGAGCGAGGAGCTCCTGGGGCTCGCCCGGGCCGTCGCCGACCGGTATGCGGGGAGCCTCGCCGATGTGGTGCAGCTCGCCGTGCCGCCACGCAGCGCTCGCGCCGAACAGCGGCCCTCTCCCGCTCCGTTGCCGCCGCCGGGGGTGCCCGAGGCGGGGACCTGGGGGCGGTACGAGCGTGGGGGCGCGTTTCTGGAGTCGCTGGCCTCGGGGGGCGCGCCGCGCGCGGTGTGGAACGCCCTGCCGGGTCCGGAGTGGAGCGAGGAGGTGGCACGGGCCGTCGCGGCGACCCTGGCCTCCGGGCGGGGGGCGCTGGTCGTCGTGCCGGACGGGCGGGCCGTCGCGCGCGTCGATACCGCGCTGACCTCGGTGCTGGGGGAGGGGCGGCATGCGGTGCTGACCGCCGACGCCGGGCCCGAGAAGCGGTACCGGGAGTGGCTGGCCGTGCGGCGGGGCTCGGTGCGGGCCGTCGTGGGGACGCGGGCCGCCATGTTCGCGCCGGTGCAGGATCTGGGGCTGGTCGCGCTGTGGGACGACGGCGACGACAGCCACAGCGAGCAGCATGCTCCCCAACCGCATGCGCGTGAGGTGCTGTTGTTGCGGGCCGCGCAGGACAAGTGCGGCTTTCTGCTGGGGAGTTGGAGTTGCACGGTGGAGGCAGCGCAGCTCGTGGAGAGCGGATGGGCGCGGCCGCTCGTCGCCTCGCGGGAGCAGGTGCGGGCCGTCGCTCCGCTGGTGCGGACCGTGGGGGACCAGGATCTCGCACGGGACGAGGCGGCGCGGGCGGCTCGGCTGCCCACACTCGCCTGGCAGGCCGTCAGAGAAGGGTTGCGGCACGGGCCGGTGCTCGTGCAGGTGCCGCGACGGGGGTATGTGCCGCGGATGGCCTGCGCCAACTGCCGTGCGCCCGCGCGGTGTCGGCACTGCGCCGGGCCGCTGGAGGGGCAGGAGCCCGGGGCGGCGCTGCGGTGCGGGTGGTGCGGGCGCGAGGAGGCGGCCTGGCACTGTCCGGAGTGCGGGGGGTTCCGGTTGCGGGCGCAGGTGGTGGGGGCACGGCGGACCGCGGAGGAGTTGGGGCGGGCGTTTCCGGCGGTGCCGGTGCGGACGTCGGGGCGTGAGCATGTGCTGGACACGGTGCCGGGGGCGCCGGCGCTGGTGGTGAGTACACCGGGGGCGGAGCCGGTCGCCGAGGGCGGGTATGCGGCTGCGCTGTTGCTGGACGGATGGGCGATGCTCGGGCGGCCGGATCTGCGGGCCGGGGAGGATGCACTGCGGCGGTGGATCGGGGCGTCGGCGTTGGTGCGGGCGCAGGGGGTCGGGGGGACCGTGGTGGTGGTTGCCGAGCCCACGCTGCGGCCTGTGCAGGCGTTGGTGCGGTGGGATCCCGTGGGGCATGCGGTGCGGGAGCTGGGAGAGCGGGCGGAGTTGGGGTTTCCGCCGGTGTCGCGGATGGCCGCGGTGTCGGGGGCGGCGGAGGCGCTGGCCGGGTTTCTGGCGGCTGTGGAACTGCCTCCGGAGGCG
This sequence comes from Streptomyces sp. NPDC048420, assembly GCF_040651535.1. Lineage (NCBI taxonomy): Bacteria > Bacillati > Actinomycetota > Actinomycetes > Kitasatosporales > Streptomycetaceae > Streptomyces > Streptomyces sp. NPDC048420. Next base: position 104,563 of record NZ_JBEZKG010000028.1, on the reverse strand, counting down.
GAGGTGCTCGGGCCTGTGCCCTTGCCGGTGACGGGGGCCGCGGGGCCTCGGCGGGTGGGGGCGCCGCCGGTGGGGGAGCGGTGGGAGCGGGTGCTGGTGCGGGTGCCGCCGGGGAGGGGGGCGGCGTTGGCCGCTTCGCTGAAGACGGCGCAGGCTTCTCGGATGGCTCGGGGTGGGGGGGACGGGGTGGTTTGGGTGCGGGTTGATCCGCCGGACATTGGGTGACGGTGGGTTTTCAGGTGCGAGTGGGTGGTGGGTTTTTGGGGTTCCCACCCGCACCGCCCGTGCGGATTTCGTTGTCGGGTGCGGGTGGCCCCTGTGGGGGCGGAGCACCCGTCGGCGGCTGACTGCTGCGGCTGTGGGCATGCGTCTGCCCTCCCGGGAGCCGTGGGAGGGCAGAGGGGGTGGGGTGGGTCAGCCGTTGCGGGGGCCGGGGAAGGCTGTGGGTCTTGCCTCGTCGCGGAGGGCGGGGCTGCCCGCGGTGGGCTGGGTCGGCATGGAGCGGGCCGCGGGGACGGTGGGGATCGCCGGCACCGTGGGGATACCTGTGTTGACGCTGACCGCGCGGGTTCCCGTCGACTCCGTGGCGCGCTCGGCCTCGGCCGTAGCCTGGGCCGTGGCGCGGCGGGCACCGTAACGGCGGTGGACCGCCTGTTTGGTGACCCCGAGGGCGGAGCCCACCGCGTCCCACGAGAAGCCGAGCGAGCGGTCGAAGTCGACCGCGGCCGTCACCAGGGTCTCTACGCTGTCCCGCAGTTCCTGTGCGAGACGGACCGTCGGGGCGGGGGCGCGTCCGTAGACGACGAAGCCCGTGGAGGGGCCGGAGCGGCGCGGGCGGTAGACGTTGCCCAACTGGGCGGTCAGGGTGCGCAGCGCGTCCACCTGCCGGCGGACCCGCTCGATGTCCCGCACCAGCAAGTGCAGGCTGGCCCGAGCCTGGGCGTCGTGGGTTGCGTGGTCGGCCATGAACAAGCCTCTCGAACCGGCGTTGAAAAGGATCGGGCCGCGATCGCGGCCCGTTGTGGTCAACTCTTTCTTGACCAACGCGTGTGCGCTCCGCTGGTCACGCAGTGGGGGCGTACCGGCATATGCGTGCGCCGGGGGTGGGGGGTGTGCGCCGCGCCATAGACTTGTGCGTTGCCCGTCGTCACCCTCGCCCGAGAGGTCCTGCCCACCCATGAAGCTCGTCTTCGCCGGTACCCCCGAGGTCGCCGTTCCCGCTCTGGACGCTCTGATCGCCTCCGGGCGGCATGAGGTCGCCGCCGTCGTCACGCGGCCGGACGCACCGGCCGGGCGGGGGCGGAGGCTGGTCGCGAGCCCGGTCGCGGAGCGGGCCGAGGAGGCGGGGATCGAGGTGCTGAAGCCCGTCAAGCCGCGGGATCCGGAGTTTCTGGAGCGGCTTCGGGAGATCGCCCCGGACTGCTGCCCCGTCGTCGCCTACGGCGCCCTCCTGCCCCGTGTCGCCCTCGACATCCCCGCCCACGGCTGGGTCAACCTGCACTTCTCGCTGCTGCCCGCGTGGCGCGGGGCCGCTCCTGTGCAGCACTCCATCATGGCGGGCGACGAGATCACCGGGGCGTCGACCTTCCTGATCGAGGAGGGGCTCGATTCGGGGCCCGTCTACGGCACGGTCACCGAGGAGATCCGGCACACCGACACCAGCGGCGACCTGCTGACCCGGCTCGCCTTCGCCGGCTCGGGGCTGCTCGCCGCGACCATGGACGGGATCGCGGACGGCACGCTGAAGGCCGTACCGCAGCCGTCCGAGGGGATCACCGTCGCCCCGAAGATCACCGTGGAGGACGCACGCGTGGACTGGGCCGCCCCTGCCCTGCGGGTGGACCGGGTCGTGCGGGGGTGCCACCCGTCGCCCGGCGCCTGGACGACCTTCCGCGGTGAGCGGCTCAAGCTCATCCAGGTCCAGCCGGCTCCCGACCGCACCGACCTCGCTCCCGGCGCGCTGTCCGTCGGCAAGAACAGCGTCCACGTCGGGACGGGGTCGTACGGCGTCGAGCTGCTGTGGGTGCAGGCGCAGGGGAAGAAGCCGATGAAGGCCGCCGACTGGGCGCGGGGGGTCAGGATCTCGGAGGGGGAGAGCGTCGGCGGGTGACGCGGGCGGCGCGGTTTCCCTGCGGGTGCCGCGGGCCGGAGATACCGGCGCCACCCGACCCCCTCGCCTCGCGATCAGCCGGCCACGCGCCCCTCGCATCGGGACCAACGGGCCATGTGAGCCCCCGCGTCGGGATCAGCCGACCCCCGTGCCCTCCCCGCGGTCGGATCAGCCGACCCACGTGCCCACCCCCGGCTGCATCCCCAGTCACCGGCCCCCGTGTCCGTGAGTGGCAGATCTCGGCCCCTCGAAGGGCGTCGGTGCCCCCGGCGGACGTACGCTTGGGGAATATCCAGTCCTTACATCCGGAGCACCTTTTTCGTGAGCGACCAGCCCAGTCGGCCCCGTAAACCCGGCAAGCCCTACCGTCGGCCCCAGAAGGACCCCGTCCGCATCCTCGCCTTCGAGGCGCTGCGGGCCGTGGACGAGCGGGACGCGTACGCCAACCTCGTTCTGCCGCCGCTGCTCAGGAAGGCGCGGGAGAAGGGCGGCTTCGACGGGCGGGACGCGGCGCTCGCCACCGAGCTCGTGTACGGGACACTGCGGCGGCAGGGGACGTACGACGCCGTCATCTCAGCCTGTGTCGACCGGCCGCTGAGGGAGGTCGACCCACCGGTGCTCGACGTGCTGAGCCTCGGTGTGCACCAGCTGCTCGGGACGCGCATCCCGACCCACGCCGCCGTGTCTGCCTCCGTCGAGCTCGCGCGGGTCGTACTCGGCGACGGACGGGCCAAGTTCGTCAACGCCGTGCTGCGGAAGGTCGCTCAGGACGATCTGGACGGGTGGGTCGAGAAGGTCGCTCCGCCCTACGACGACGATCCCGAGGACCATCTCGCGGTCGTGCACTCCCACCCCCGTTGGGTCGTCTCCGCGCTGTGGGACTCCCTGGGCGGCGGGCGGGCCGGGATCGAGCGGCTGCTGGCGGCCGACAACGAGCGGCCCGAGGTGACCCTCGTTGCCCGGCCGGGGCGGGCCACCACCGAGGAGCTGCTGCGCGAGGAGGCCGCCGTACCGGGGCGCTGGTCGCCGTATGCCGTGCGGCTGGCGGAGGGCGGCGAGCCGGGGGCCGTCGACGCCGTACGCGAGGGCCGGGCCGGGGTGCAGGACGAGGGCAGTCAGCTCGTCGCGCTGGCCCTGGCGAACGCTCCTCTGGAGGGGCGGGACGAGAAGTGGCTCGACGGGTGTGCGGGGCCCGGCGGCAAGGCCGCGATGCTGGCCGCGCTCGCCGCCGAGCGGGGGGCCGTGTTGCTCGCCTCCGAGAAGCAGCCGCACCGGGCCGGGCTGGTCGCCAAGGCGCTCGACGGGAATCCCGGGCCGTATCAGGTGATCGCCGCGGACGGGACCCGGCCGCCCTGGCAACCCGGCAGTTTCGACCGGGTGTTGATGGATGTGCCGTGCACCGGGCTGGGGGCGCTGCGGCGGCGGCCGGAGGCTCGGTGGCGGCGGCGGCCGGAGGATCTGGACGGGTTCGGGCCGTTGCAACGGGAGTTGTTGAGCACCGCGCTGGACTCCGTCAGGGTGGGCGGGGTCGTGGGGTATGCGACCTGTTCTCCTCATCTGGCGGAGTCGCGTGCGGTGGTACAGGACGTGCTGAAGCAGTGGCCGGCCGCGGAGCTTGTGGATGCGCGGGCCTTGTTGCCGGGTGTGCCGGAGCTGGGGAAGGGGCCGGACGTTCAGTTGTGGCCGCATGTGCACGGTACCGATGCGATGTATCTGGCGATCATCCGTAGGACGGGCTGATCTAGTCGATTGTCTGCTGCGCCGTCGTGGCTTGTGGCGCAGTTCCCCGCGCCCCTGGGTGGGTCGAGTCGTCCCCCTCCCTGGCAAGACTGTGGGGCCACCAGACCTTCGGCCCTACGTCCAGGAACAGGGACGTCACCAGGACCGACCGCACGATGAACGTGTCCAGGAGCACCCCCAGCGCCACTGCGAAGCCGATCTCCGCGAAGGCGACCATCGGGAGGGTGCCGAGGGCGGCGAAGGTGCCGGCCAGGACCAGGCCCGCCGAGGTGATCACCGCGCCCGTGGCCGCGAGGCCGGTGACCACGCCCGGGCGGGTGCCCTGGCGGGCCGCCTCCTCGCGGATGCGGGTGGTCAGGAAGATGTTGTAGTCGATGCCGAGGGCCACCAGGAAGACGAAGACGAAGAGCGGGAAGTCCGTCGACTCGCCCGCATAGTCGAACAGGTGGCGGAAGGCCAGCGCGCTGAGGCCCAGGGCCCCGGCGAAGGACAGGATCACCGTTCCGATCAGCAGCAGCGGGGCGATCAGGGCGCGCAGCAGGGCGCACAGGATCAGCATCACCACGACCAGCACCAGCGGGATGATCAGGATGTTGTCGTGCGTGGTCGCCTTGTCCATGTCCAGCAGGGCGGCCGTCCCGCCGCCGACCTGGGCGTCGGCGTCCGGTACCGCGTGGACGGCGTCCCGGACCCGCTCCACCGTCTGTTTCGCGGCCTCGCTGTCGGCCGGGGCGGTCATCGTCGCCTCGAAGAGGACTTTGCCCTCGTACGACGGTTTCGTGCCCGGTGGCAGGCCGAGGGACTCGGGCACGACTCCGCGTGTGCCCGCGACCGCCTCGCCGACCTGTCGCGCCTGGGCCTGGTCGCTGACGATGACCAGGGGATCGCCGCTGCCCGCCGGGAAGTACTTGGCGGACACCTCCTGGCCGACGATGGAGTCCGGTTTCCCGGTGAACGCGTCGGCGTTGCTGATGCCCTCGGCGCGCAGCTGGATGAGGCCGAGCGAGCAGATCGCGAGGGCCAGTGCCGTGACGCTCCAGATCATGCGGGGGCGGCGGGCCATACGGCGGCCGGTGCGGGCCCACACGCCGCTCTCGATGTGGTCGGGCGCACCGAAGCGCGGGATCGCCGGCCAGAAGATCCAGCGGCCGAAGATCACCAGCAGGGCCGGGAACAGCGTCATCATCGCCAGCAGGGCGACCGCCACGCCGATCGCGGCGACGGGGCCGAGGCCGCGGGTCGAGTTCATCTCGGCGGCCAGCAGGACCAGCATGCTGAGGACCACGGTCGCGCCGGAGGCGATCACGGCGGGGCCCGCGCGGTGCAGGGCGAGGGCCATCGCCTCGTGGCGGTCCTCGTGGTGGTGCAGTTCCTCGCGGTAGCGGGCGACGAGCAGCAGGGCGTAGTCGGTCCCCGCGCCGAAGACGAGGACCGTGAGGATGCCCGCGCTCTGGCCGTTGACCGTCAGCCCGGCGTGTTCCGCGAGCAGATAGATGAAGGCCTGCGCGGTGAACAGCGCGGCGATCACCGAGAGCAGGGGGACCAGGAGCAGGGTCGGGCTGCGGAAGGTGATGAGCAGCATGACGATGACGACGGCCATCGCGGACAGCAGCAGAGTCGAGTCGATGCCCTCGAAGGCATCGGAGAAGTCCGCGGAGGTGCCCCCGGGCCCTGTGATGTGCACGGCGAGGCCGTCGCCGCCCTTGCCGACGACGTCACGGATGGAGTCGACCGCGGGCGATATCTCCTCCCAGCCCTTCTCGTCCATGGTGATCGGGACGAGGATCTGGGCCGCGCGCGGGTCGTTCTGCCGGTCGTACACCGGGCCCCGGGTCTCCGGGCCGCGGATACCGTGCGCCGTCAGCTGTTTGATCTCGGTGACGTCCTTGGCGATCGTGGCCCGTTCCTGGGCCGTGAGGCCGCTCTCGCGCGCGTAGACGACCACGGCGGGGATCTGTTCCGGCCTGAAGTCCTCGGAGATCTTGAGGACTTGGGTCGACTCGGCGGAGCCGGGCAGCCAGGAGGCCGCGTCGTTGTCCTGGGCGTCGGTGAGCTTGGAGGCGAGGGGCGCCGTCAGGAACAGCACCACCAGCCACAGCACCAGCACCAGCCACTTCGCACGCCGTCCGCAGACGAGATGCGCGATGCCCCGATTCCCGCTCATGGCCACCCCCGGTGCCATCTGTCGAGCCGATCGGCCGCCCAGCATGACACGCGCGGCCCGTTCACAACATCCGATGAACGGCTTAGGTCTGGACCGGCGCGTCCCTTTGCCTCCCGGCATGGGAGGCTTGGGGTATGGCCGCGCAGATCAACCCCAGCATCCTGTCCGCCGACTTCGCCCGCCTCGCGGACGAGGCGAAGGCGGTGGAGGGAGCCGACTGGCTCCACGTCGACGTCATGGACAACCATTTCGTCCCGAACCTCACGCTCGGTGTGCCGGTCGTAGAGTCGCTGGCCCGTGCGACGGACACTCCGCTGGACTGCCACCTGATGATCGAGGCCCCCGATCGCTGGGCGCCCCAGTACGTAGAGGCGGGGGCCTCTTCCGTCACCTTCCATGTGGAGGCGGCCGCCGCTCCGGTCCGGCTCGCCCGGGAGATCCGTGCCAAGGGCGCCCGTGCCTCCATGGCGCTGAAGCCCGCGACGCCCATCGAGCCGTACGAGGACCTGCTCCCCGAGCTCGACATGCTGCTGATCATGACGGTCGAGCCCGGTTTCGGGGGACAGGCGTTCCTCGACATCATGCTCCCCAAGATTCGCCGGACCCGCGAGTTGATCAGCAAGCACGGCCTTGAGCTGTGGCTCCAGGTCGACGGCGGGGTCTCGGCCGCCACCATCGAGCGGTGCGCGGACGCGGGCGCCGATGTCTTCGTCGCCGGGTCCGCGGTGTACAGGGCGTCCGACCCGGCCGAAGCGGTACGTGCATTGCGCAACCAGGCGGAGGGGGCGACGGCCAAGGCATCGTGGGCGTGCGACCACTGAGCGTCAGGAACGTGAACGGCTCCGATCAGGGCTGATCAAGTGCGCCGGATCTGCAAGGATGAACGGCGAATCCAGAGTGTGAACAGCAGTGAGGAGATCGCCGTGTCGGGTATGTCGGCTGGCCGGTCAGCCATGCGGATGGGACCCGCTGAGCTGGTGCAGGCGGCGGCCATGGCCCGCCGCTTCTACCTCGAGGGCAAGTCCAAGATCCAGATCGCGGAGGAGTTCGGCGTCAGCCGCTTCAAGGTGGCCCGGGTCCTGGAGACCGCCCTCGAACGGGACCTCGTACGCATCGAGATCCGTGTGCCGGCCGAGCTGGACGCCGAGCGCTCCGACGCGCTCCGCGCCCGCTACGGCCTCAGGCACGCCGTCGTGGTCGAGTCCCCGGCCGAGGCCCAGGACTCGCCCGACCCCGAGAACCTGGGAGAAGTGGCCGCCGACCTGCTCGGCGAACTGGTCGACGAAGGAGCCGTCCTGGGCCTGGCCTGGGGCCGTTCCACCATCCACATGGCGGCCGCCCTCGACCGGCTCCCGCCGTGCACGGTGGTGCAGTTGACGGGTGTGTACGACGCCGGGACCGCCGAGCGCGGTTCGGTGGAGGCGGTGCGGCGGGCCGCCCAGGTGTCCGGCGGGGACGCCCACCCCATCTACGCGCCGATGCTGCTGCCGGACGCGGCCACCGCGGCCGCGCTGCGCAACCAGACCGGGATCGCCCGGGCCTTCGAGTACTTCGACAAGGTCACGGTCGCCTGCGTCTCCATCGGCTCCTGGGAGCCGGGCATCTCGACGGTGCACGACATGCTCAGCGACGAGGAGCGCGGCCACTACGCCTCGCTCGGTGTCGCCGCCGAGATGTCCGCGCACCTCTTCGACGCCGAGGGGCGCCGGGTCGGGCGGGACCTGGGCGAGCGGTGCATCACCGTCAAGGCCGACCAGCTCCGCCGTATCCCCGAGGTCGTCGCGATCGCGGGCGGACAGCGGAAGGCGGCCGCGATCGACGCGGTGCTGCGGTCGGGGCTCGTCACCAGCCTGGTGACGGACACGTCGGCGGCGGACGTACTGATGACGGCCGGGCCGACCCCGAAGCCGGCGCTGAACCGGGCGGACCCGGACGGGCTCTGACGGAACGTCATGAGGAGGCGGCCGCGGCGGCGGCGAGCGCATGCTGCCGCGGCTGGTCTCCAAGGTCTGTGTGTCTGTTCTTCCTGGCGGGCTGTTCGTCGGGGACACGGATGATTCGGCGCGGACCGACGGCTTGGCCACGGTCCCGGAGGCGAAGCTTCCGGCCGAGGTCCGGAGACGCTCCAACTCATCGTTGGGTGGCCGGCTGACGCAGCCCCGGTCGCACTCGTCGTGCCGCACGCCCTGGGCGAGTCTCACTGGGCCGTTGGGGGACGTGTTCGTGGTCTCAACCCGCTGGCACAGGAGCCGCCGTGCCGTACACTGCCGCACTCGTCGTGCCGGCACACAGGTACACCAGACGGATCGGTGACGGGGCTTCCGCCGGAAAAAAATGTGCGCGACTCTCCTTGCATGGGGGAAAGGCGCGCCACCCGCTGGGGGGTAGCGGTCGCTGTTTTTACAGGATCCGCTCTTGTTGCAGTCACGGCACTGTTCGCGGCCGGTCTCATTCCCGGGCCGGCGTGGGTGACAGTCGTTGTGGGAGCGTTGGTCGCGGTCTTGGGCATACCGGGCAGGCGCGCGGTCGAGGCGCTGGGTGTTCGATGGGCAGAGCCCGTGGAGCGGATGACCAGGCGTTCCACGGCGCGCGATGCGCTCCTCGGCCAGGCGCAGAAGATCGCTGACTCCCGACAACGGGTGGCTCTCAGTATTCACGCCTCGATCCCGCTGCCCGAAGACGCCGATCCGATCCTGTCCGGAAGCCTCCCGGAGTACATCACGCGCGAGATTGATCCCGACGTCCGCGCGTGGATCAGGGGGCACGCCAAGAGCGGCGGCCTCATCGTGCTGGTGGGCGAAGCCGCTGCGGGTAAGACTCGCTGCCTCTTCGAGGCACTGCGTACCACGGTGCCCGACTGGCCGATGCCGGATGTGGAGACAGGCGCCCAGCTAAACGCTCTGGTTCGCAACGGCGTCGACCTGTCCCGCACGGTTCTCTGGCTTGACGAACTGCAGAACTTCTTCGCCGACGAGGTGCTGACGGCTGCCTCCGTACGGCAGCTGATCCTCGGTCGGCACGGGCCGGTGCTGCTCGCCGCGACCATCCGTGGTGAGGAACTGGACCGACTGCTGCGTGCCACTCATGAGGCCGGTGCCGCCGAGGGTTCTGGTGCGGCGCCCTACGTACAAGAGCACGACCAGGCCCGCCAGGTGGTCAAAATGCTGGCTCGCTGGTCACCGCGTGGTGGGGTGGCCGAACGCGCAATCCGTTTTCACCTCGACAGTCGGCTGACGACCGATGAGCTCGCGCGGGCCCGTGAACTCGCCGCGATTGACCCGCGCATTGCGATCGCCTTGCACGGCGCCGAGGGCGAGCGAGTCACTGCGACTCTGGCCGGCGCACCGGAGCTGATCGACCGCTGGACGTTGGACACGGCGGGAAATCCCAACGGGCAGGCGGTCATCACGGCAGCTGTCGTTGCCCGGCGCTGCGGCCATCCGGAGCCACTTCCCCGAAGTGTGCTGGAAGCACTCGCTCTGCGGCACCTCGCCGAACAGGGTGGCGCTCCACCGGCCGTCGAATGGCTGTCAGCTGCCCTCGAGTGGGCCGAGAGTCCCATCGAAGGCAGGATCAGGGCGCTCCGTAAATCGGTGACACAGCCGGGCGTCTTGGACGGGTTTCGGGTATCCGATGTCCTCGTCCAGCACTCTTACGCGGGCGCAGCACATCTTGTCGACGTGTCGCTCAACCGAGATGACATATGGGGCGCTCTGCTGGAGCATGCGAACCGGTCCACCCTGGCCTCGATCGGACGTGCCGCGGAGGACATGGGGAAGCGTGAGATCGCGCTACGGGCTTGGCGTGAAGGGGTCGCCAATGACGATCTGTGGGCGATGGCCCTTCTTGGAAGCTTCCATGCCAGGCACGGAGACCTGCGGCAAGGCGCCGAGTGGCTGCGGCAGGCCGCTGATCGAGGACACCTGCCTGCCATGTCATCCCTTGCCTTGTGCTTGGAAGAAATGCGTGCATTCGCCGAGTCGGAATCGTGGCTGCGTCGAGCTGCCGACCAGGGTTACACGCCAGCCATGGTGAATCTTGGACTGCGGCTCTTCGCCGGGGGGCACCAGGAGGAAGGGGAGTCGTGGTACCGGCAAGCGGCTGATCTCGGAGAGACCGACGCGATGGCCAACCTGGGATACCAGTTCGCGAAACGTGGGGACATCGACCAGGCCGAAGAATGGAACCGTCGAGCAGCCGTCCTCGGCCACCCGGGTGCCATGGAGAACCTGGCGGTCTTGCTGAGGGAACGCGACGAATCTCAGCAGGCTCTGGAGTGGTACCGGCAGGGTGCTGAGCGCGCCCTGAATCTCTTGGAAGAGCTACCCGTTTACTTCGATCCCTGGCCGGGCGAATCGCTCGATCAAGGAGTTTCCAACGTCATCCTCGGCCTCGCCGACATGCTGATCGAACAGGACGGTTCGGCGCAGGCGAGCGAAGAGGCTGAACGCTGGTTCACGCTGATTGCCGAACGGGGCGATGCCCGAGCAGCCGCCGCCCTCGCCGGCCTCTGCGCCGCGCGCGGCGACATAGCCGGCTCTCGAATCTGGCGACGTACGGCAGCGGAATTGGCGAACGAAAACCTCACTCGCAACGGGGCGTCGCTGCTGGCAGCGTACGGTGAGCCTGGTGTGCAGTGCCATGTCGACATCATGATGAACCACGCGGCTCGCCTGGCTGAAGAGGGAGATGGCGGGGGATCCGAGGAGTGGCTTGCCATAGCTATCCGTCATGCTGTCCCGCGCTGAAGAGTTCGCTTTGCCGTGGAGCCCTGCGCATTGTCACGGGGCAGGGCGGGGAGATCTACTAGAACGATGATCACTACGACACCTTCCGGGCGGTACTGAGATGACGGCACGCGTGGTCACGCTGGACCTCGACGGGGTCACGGACAAGGCGGGCCTCATGGACCGCTGTGCCCGCGATCTGCCGCTGCCGGACTGGTTCGGCCGCAACTGGGACGCGCTGGCCGACGTTCTCTCCGATCCGGGTCTGTGGGCCGGGGTCGCTGTCGCGGGGGAGATCCTGGTCGTCGTACGGAACTGGGAGGGGTACGCGAAGGCGCGGCCGGAGGAGTGGGCGACCGCTCGCGAGGTGTTCGCGCAGGCCTCCGCGCTCACCGTGGCGCTCGCCCTTGGAGGTTCGTCCTAAGCGTCCCGCGAGGGCTCTGGACGATTCGCCCGTGGGTGGCGTTCCGCACGGCATGGGAGAATGAAGTACGTGCTCTTTCCCCCTGGCTGACCTGTCCGGGGGCCACCTCTGATCGACTGGGATGTGCAGCACGTGCGTTTCCTCAACGACATCCAGCCCCCGTACGACCTGACGTACGACGACGTCTTCATGGTCCCGAGCCGCAGCGCCGTGGGCTCGCGGCAGGGGGTGGACCTCAGCTCCCCGGACGGCACGGGCACCACCATCCCGCTGGTCGTCGCCAACATGACCGCCATCGCCGGGCGCCGTATGGCCGAGACGATGGCCCGGCGTGGTGGCCTGGTCGTCATCCCGCAGGACATCCCGATCGAGGTCGTCACCGAGGTCGTGTCCTGGGTGAAGAGCCGCCATCACGTCCTGGACACCCCGATCGTGCTGGCCCCGCACCAGACCGTCGCCGACGCGCTGGCCCTGCTGCCCAAGCGCGCGCACAACGCCGGGGTGGTCGTCGACGAGGAGCAGCGGCCGGTCGGTGTGGTCACCGACCAGGACCTGTCCGGGGTCGACCGTTTCACACAGCTCGCCGAGGTCATGTCGCGGGATCTGCTGCTGCTCGACGCGGACATCGACCCGCGTGAGGCCTTCAACCGCCTCGACGCGGCCAACCGGCGCTACGCCCCCGCCGTGGACCGGGACGGCCGTCTCGCCGGCATCCTCACCCGCAAGGGCGCTCTGCGCGCCACGCTGTACACGCCTGCCGTCGACGCGAAGGGACGGCTGCGGATCGCCGCCGCCGTCGGGATCAACGGCGACTTCGCGCAGAAGGCCAAGCAGCTGCTGGACGCGGGCGTGGACACGCTCGTCATCGACACGGCCCACGGCCACCAGGAGTCGATGATCAGCGCGATCAAGCAGGTGCGGGCGCTCGACCCGCAGGTCCCGATCGTGGCCGGCAACATCGTGGCCGCCGAGGGTGTGCGGGATCTGATCGAGGCCGGCGCGGACATCATCAAGGTCGGTGTCGGACCCGGTGCCATGTGCACCACGCGCATGATGACCGGCGTCGGGCGGCCGCAGTTCTCGGCCGTCCTGGAGTGTGCCGCCGAGGCGAAGAAGTACGGCAAGCACGTCTGGGCAGACGGTGGTGTCCGGCACCCGCGCGACGTCGCCATGGCGCTGGCCGCCGGGGCGTCCAACGTGATGATCGGGTCCTGGTTCGCGGGCACGTACGAGTCGCCGGGCGACCTCCAGCAGGACGCGAGCGGGCGGCTCTACAAGGAGTCCTTCGGGATGGCGTCCGCGCGCGCGGTGCGCAACCGTACGTCCGAGGAGTCGTCGTACGACCGGGCCCGCAAGGCGCTCTTCGAGGAGGGCATCTCGACCTCCCGGATGTTCCTCGACCCGGCCCGCCCGGGCGTGGAGGACCTGATCGACTCGATCATCGCGGGTGTGCGGTCGTCGTGCACGTATGCCGGTGCGGGTTCCCTGGAGGAGTTCGCTGAGAACGCGGTCGTGGGGATCCAGAGCGCGGCGGGTTACGCGGAGGGCAAGCCGCTGCACGCGAGCTGGAGCTGAGTCCCTTGTGCGCGGCCTCCGTTGAAATTCGGGGGCCGTCCGCGTTTCCGGGTCGTACGGTCGGCGTATGGAGATCACCGCCTGCCGACCCCAGGATCTGGACACGCTGGAGCGCCTCATGCCGTCGCACAGCGTGGCCGGCGGTCATGCCGCCCGCTTCGCACGGCAGGAGGCGGGGGAGAGCACCTACCTGATCCCCTGGCTGGACGGCCGTCCCGTGGGCCATGCGGAGGTTCGCTGGACCGGCTGCGAGGCCCCGGAGGTGCGGGCCGCCTGCCCCGGGTGTCCCGAGATCAACGGACTGTTGATCTGGCCCGAGACGCTCCGCTCGCGGGGCGTGGGCTCCGCGACCGTGCGCGCTGCGGAGGAGCTGGCCCGGGCGCGCGGCATCGGCTCCATGGGGCTCGGTGTGGGCGAGCACAACCCCAGGGCGGCGGCCCTTTACGCACGGCTGGGGTACCGGCCCGTGGTGGCCTACGTCGACCGCTGGACCCATCTCGACACGGCGGGTGTACGCCACGAACGGGCGGATCCGTGCACCTTCCTGGTCAAGGACGTCAGGACACCTTGACGTCAAGCCTGCTTGACGCAACTCTGGGAGCATGACGACACCCGAGAGCATCGAGCCGCAGTACACCCTGCTGACCGCCGTCTCCCGCCTCGACGACCTGCGGATGCGGGAGGCGATGGGCGGGGCCACGGACACCTCCGACCGTGCCGAACTGCTCGAACTCCTCGCGCTGAGCGAGGTCGTGGCGCGGAAGGCGTCCTACGGCCGTCAGCTGACCGTGCGCGCGGCCCGTGCGGCCGGGGCCTCCTGGTCGCAGATCGGGGCCGCGCTGGGCACCAGCAAACAGGCCGCGTGGGAGGCGCACTCGCGCTGGATCGACGCCCAGGCGGAGGCGTACGGCAAGCCCGGCCAGATGGGGTTCGACGAGACGGACGTGGCCGAGGCGCGGGCCGTGGCGGGGGAGCCGGAGGACCGCTGACGAGGGCTGAGGGGCAGCGAGAGGGGGGCGCGCAACGAACACCCGCCCATCGGCGACGAACGCAACGATCTTGCGAGTGCGTGCAAGGTTGCTGCATTACGACTGTGACGTCCTGGCTCGTAGGGTGCTGCGCTGTACTCACCTGCAGCGACGAAGGAGTCAGCGCGTGCTCGACCAAGGCGCACCCGCGCAACAGCGCACACCACAGGCGACGGGGCTCGGCGCGCGCCTGATGCGGCGCAAACCCGTGGAACGCCTGGTCGCCGAGGGCGGTCAGGGCGAGGGGGGCTCGCTGCGGCGCTCCCTGGGGCTGTGGCAGCTGACGATGATCAGCATCGGCGCCACCCTCGGCACCGGCATCTTCGTCGTCCTCGGCGAGGCGGTCCCCAAGGCCGGTCCCGCTGTCACCCTCTCCTTCGTGATCGCCGGTCTCACCGCTCTGTTCTCGGCTCTCTCCTACGCCGAGCTGGCCGGCACCATCCCGGTCTCCGGCTCCTCGTACTCGTACGCATACGCAACCATGGGCGAGCTGATCGCCTGGATCTGCGGCTGGTGTCTGGTCCTGGAGTACGGCGTCTCGGTCGCCGCGGTGGCCGTCGGCTGGGGCGAGTACCTGAACGAGCTGCTCGACGGGACCATCGGCGTCACCATCCCGGACGCCCTGTCCGCGCCGCCCGGCGACGGTGGCGTCTTCAACCTGCCTGCCCTGATCGTCGTACTGCTCGCGATGGCGTTCCTGCTGGGCGGCGCGCGTGAGTCCGCCCGCGCCAACACCGTCATGGTGGTCGTGAAGATCGCCGCGCTGGTGCTGTTCTGCGCGATCGGCGTCCAGGGCTTCCGCTCCGGGAACTACGAGCACTTCATGCCGCTCGGGATGGCGGGCGTGAGCGCGGCCGGTGCCACGCTGTTCTTCTCGTACATCGGCTTCGACGCGGCCTCCACGGCCGGCGAGGAGGCGAAGAACGCCCAGCGCGACCTGCCGCGCGCGATCATGCTGTCGCTGGTCATCGTGACGGCCCTGTACGTCCTCGTCGCGGCCGTCGCCGTCGGTGCGAAGCCGTGGCAGCACTTCAACGACTCGGAGGCCGCGCTCGCCCAGATCATGCGGGAGGTCACCGGGCAGAGCTTCTGGGGCACCCTGCTGGCGTTCTGCGCGGTCATCGCCATCGCGAGCGTCGTCCTGACCGTGCTCTACGGCCAGACCCGCATCCTCTTCGCGATGTCCCGGGACGGACTCGTACCGAAGGTGTTCGGTCGCGTCCACCCGAAGACCGGCGCGCCCCGGGCCAACACGGTGATCGTGTCCCTGTTCTGCGGGGTGCTGGCCGCGGCGATCCCGCTGGGGCAGCTCGCCGACGCCACCAGCATCGGCACGCTCTTCGCCTTCGCCCTGGTCAACATCGCCGTGGTGGTGCTGCGCCGGACCCGCCCCGACATGCCCCGCACCTTCCGCGTCCCGCTCTCCCCGGTCTTCCCGGCGCTGGGCTTCGGCTTCTGCGTGTGGATGATGGGCAGCCTGTCCGCCGTCACCTGGGTGGTCTTCGGGGTCTGGATGGCCGTGGGGCTCGTGTTCTACTTCGGGTACGGCCATCGCCGTTCCCGACTCGCACCATCCGAAGGCTGATCCACCCACCGTGCTGAACGATCTCGACGAACGCATCGTGCACGCCCTCGCCGAGGACGCCCGCCGCTCCTACGCGGACATCGGGCAGATCGTCGGTCTCTCCGCGCCCGCCGTGAAACGGCGCGTGGACCGGCTGCGCGCCACCGGGGCCATCACCGGATTCACCGTACGGGTGGACCCGGCGGCCCTCGGCTGGGAGACCGAGGGGTTCGTCGAGATCTACTGCCGGCGCAACACCTCCCCGGAGACCATCCAGCGGGGTCTGGAGCGCTACCAGGAGGTCGTGGCCGCCTCCACCGTCACCGGCGAGGCCGACGCGGTCGTACAGGTCTTCGCCTCCGACATGAGGCACTTCGAACGGGTCCTGGAGCGGATCGCGGGGGAGCCCTTCGTCGAGCGGACCAAGTCGGTGCTGGTGCTGTCGCCCTTGCTGCGGAGGTTCTCTTCGGGGGCGCCCGGGTAACGGGTGGTGTGCGGGTGTACGCCGGCTGCGGGCCGGTGGGGGCTGGTCGCGCCCGCGCGGCTGAGCCGCAGATCGGCACAGCCCGCGCCCCTGAAAGACGTCACCTGGTTCCGCCCAAGGGACGCGGGGAAGTGCGCGACCAGCCACGACGCACCCGCACCCGGCACTCGACCGATCCCCCCTATTCCGCGGTCTTCCGCGCCAGCGCGTTGTTCCCGATCGAGTTGTGCACGCTGAAGCTCACCGCGTCCGAGCGGTAGCGGTCGTCGGACCACTCCACCGGGCGGCCCTCGCGGGTCGTGGTCACCCGGCGGACCCGCAGGAGGGGGCTGGTCCGACGGACCTCCAGCAGTTCCGCGTCCCGTGCCCCGGCCGCCACCGCGTCGATGACGTGCTCCCCGTAGGCGAAGACCAACCCCGTGTCGTCGTACAGGCGTTGGGTGACCGAAGGGCACTCCGGCTCGATGGCCTCGACGGTCGGGGAGATCCAGTCGGCGTACACCGTCCGCTCCAGCAGCACCGGTTCGCCGTCCAGGCCGCGCACCCTCAGGACGTGCAACACCGGGGTGCCGAAGGGAAGTTGGAGGCGGACCGAGTCCTCCTTCGTGGCCGGCCGGTACTCCTGGGCCACGACCTGCCCGGTCGCCTCGCGCCCCATCGCGCGCGCCCACTCGGCGAAGCTGCGCAGTTCGGAGAAGCTCTGGCTGCGGCGGCTGGCGAGGACCACGCGGCGGGCGCCCTGGCGGGAGCCGATGAGCCCCTCGGACGTCAGCGTCGCGACCGCCTGCCGGACCGTGCCGCGGGAGACGCCGTACTGCGCCGCGAGCTCCGTCTCGGCGGGCAGCAGACTGCCGACGGTGTACTCCTCGCGGTCGATCGCCCGGCGCAGCTCGTCGGCGATCTCCTCGTGTCGCGCCGCCATGCTTCCCCTCTGAGTCGATCGCTGTGCACAGCGTGACCAGCCTAGTCGACATTTGGCGGGGTGCTGGAAGGCACCGGATTGTGCGGGAATTCAGGGGCCGGTGTTTCGCCAGTGTTTACGAGCGTGACACCAGCGGCGGCCTTACTGGGGCCAACTTGTTCAGACAAGTTCTCTCCCTTTGGCTCCTGCACCCTCGCGCGTCCCCTGGAGAAGCCGTGACCGTGTCCCTGCCGAGAACAGCCGCCCTCGGCGTCCTCGCCACCCTCGCCGCCCTCGCCCTGAGCGCCTGTGGCGCCGCCCCCGACACAGCGTCCACCACCGCCGACGGCAAGAACGCCGCCACCGCCACCTCCGCCGCCGACTTCGGCGGGATGGACAAGCTGGTCGCCGCGGCGAAGAAGGAGGGCACGCTCAACGCCATCGCGCTGCCCCGCGACTGGGCCAACTACGGCGCCCTCATCGACGGCTTCCAGAAGAAGTACGGCATCAAGATCTCCGTCGAGAACCCCGACGGCTCCAGCCAGGACGAGATCAACGCCGTGACGTCCAGGAAAGGCCAGGACCGCGCCCCCGACGTGCTCGACCTCGGCAGCTCCTTTGCGCTCAGCGCCGCCCAGCAGGGCCTGCTCGCGCCGTACAAGGTGGCGTCGTACGACGACATCCCGACCGGGCAGAAGGACGCGCAGGCCCGCTGGTACAACGACTACGGCGGCTACATCTCCATCGGCTGCGACGCCAAGCGGGTCAAGACCTGCCCCACCACCTTCGCCGACCTGCTCAAGCCGCAGTACAAGGGCCAGGTCGCCCTCAACGGCAACCCCACCAAGTCCGGTTCGGCCTTCGGCGGCGTCTACGCGGCCTCGCTCGCCAGCGGCGGCTCCTTCGCCGACATCCAGCCCGGCCTCGACTTCTTCGCCAAGCTGAAGAAGAACGGCAACTACACGCCCGTCGAGTCGACGCCGGCCACCGTCGAGAAGGGCGAGACGCCGATCAGCATCGACTGGGACTACCTGAACGCGGGGTACGCCGACGAGTTCAAGTCCAAGGGCGTCGACTGGAAGGTGTCGGTGCCGAGCGACGGCCAGTTCTCGCAGTACTACTCCCAGGCCGTCAACAAGGACGCCCCGCACCCGGCGGCCGCCCGTCTGTGGCAGGAGTACCTCTACAGCACCGAGGGCCAGAATCTCTGGCTCAAGGGGTACGCCCGCCCCGCCCTGATGACCGCCATGGAGAAGGCCGGCACCCTCGACAAGGCCGCCGCGGCCAAGCTGCCCGAGGTCACCGGAACGCCCAAGTTCCCGACCGAGGCCCAGCAGGACAAGGCCAAGACGGCCATCGCCGAGGGCTGGGCGAAGGCGATCTCCGGATGACCTCCACCCTCCCGAGGGTCGACACGGCGTCCGCCGCCGCGGTGCGGCGGCGGCGTCGTGCGCCCGGCGGGCTCGCCGTCGTCCCGCTGCTCGTCGTCACCGCGATCGCCTTCGGCATCCCGGCGCTGGCCATGCTGAACGGTGCCTTCACGGTCAAGGACCAGGCCACGGGCGCCACTTCGTACTCCATGGCGAACCTGACCGACTCCCTGCAGGGCGCCTACCTGACGGCCCTGCTCGGCAGTGTCAAGCTGTCCGCCCTCTCCGCCGCCCTCGCGACCGTGCTCGGTCTCTTCCTGGCGCAGGCCGTGGTGACCTCCCGGTTCCGGGCGCTGCGCGAGGCCGTGCTGACCGCCTCCGGGGTGCTGGCCAACTTCGGCGGTGTGCCGCTCGCGTTCGCCTTCGTCGCCACCCTCGGCAACGCCGGTGTGCTCACCCAGCACCTCGGCCTGAGGGACGCGGGCTGGGACCTCTACAGCTTCTGGGGCCTGACCCTGGTCTACCTGTACTTCCTCATCCCGCTGATGGTCCTCACCATCACCCCGGCCCTGGAGGGGCTGCGCACCCAGTGGCGTGAGGCCGCCCAGAACAACGGCGCCACCCACACCCAGTACTGGCGGCACGTGGCCCTTCCGGTGCTCACGCCGTCCCTGCTCGGCGGTTTCGTGCTGCTCTTCGGCAGCGCGTTCGCCGCCTACGCCACCGCCGCGGCGATGGTCGGCAGCTCCGTTCCGCTGGTCACCCTCCAGATCGCCGACGCCCTCTCCGGCAACGTCCTGGTCGGACAGGAGAACGTGGCACTCGCCCTCAGCCTCGACATGGTGCTGGTCGCGGGCCTGGTGATGGCGGTCTACCTGCCCCTGCAACGACGGAGCGCGCGATGGCTCGCCTGAACATGTGGCGATGGGGCGTGTTCGTCCTCGCCGGTCTCTACTTCCTCGTACCGCTCGGCGCGTCCGTGATCTTCTCCGTCGACGTGAACGACGAGATCACCTTCGACGCCTACAGCCAGATCGTCGGCACCGGCGGCTTCGTGCACAGTCTCGTGCTGGCCCTCGAACTGGCCGCCGCCACCATCGCCCTGGTGCTGCTGCTCATGGTGCCCGCGATGGTGGCGCTGCGGCTGGGCGCGCCCCGGCTGCGGCCGGTCGTCGAGGTGGTCTGCTCGCTGCCGCTGGTCGTGCCGCCCATCGCGTTCGTCGCCGGAATCAGCACGGTCCTCAAGTGGGGCCCCGAGTACCTCTCCCGGACCCCGTTCTTCGAGACGATGGTGGCCATCCAGAACCCGGACTTCCCCTTCGTCCTCGTTCTGGCCTACGTCGTGATGGCCCTGCCGTTCGTGTACCGGGCCCTGGACGCGGGGCTGCGCGCGATCGACGTGCCCACCCTCGTCGAGGCCGCCCGCAGCTGCGGTGCGAACCAGACCCAGGCGCTGCTGCGGGCGGTACTGCCGAACCTGCGCGGTGCGCTGCTCAACGCCTCCTTCCTCACCCTCGCCCTGGTGCTCGGCGAGTACACCGTCGCCCACCTGCTGGGCTTCCAGCCCTTCGCGGTGTGGATCGTCGACATCTCCGGCTCCCAGGCGCAGATGTCCGTCGCCGTGTCCGTGCTCAGCCTCCTCGTCACCTGGGTGATGCTGCTGGCCCTCGCCGCCCTGAGCCGTCGGCGAACTCCCTCCCGTACCGTCTCCCAAGGGATGACAACGCCATGACTCTCACGGTCCCCGAGAACGACAAGTCCGTCCGGGACGGTGCCGCCACCGTCGAGTTCCGTGGTCTGCACCGCCGGTTCGGGGCGACGGTCGCCCTCGACGGTCTCGACCTGACCGTCCGGCCGGGCGAACTGCTCGCCCTGCTCGGCCCGTCCGGCTGCGGCAAGACGACCGCGCTGCGCATGCTCGCGGGCTTCGAGGCGCCCGACTCGGGCGCGGTGCTGGTCGACGGGCAGGACGTCACCGGTGTTCCGGCCCACCGACGCGACGCCGGGATGGTCTTCCAGTCGTACAGCCTCTTCCCCCATCTGAACGCGCTGGACAACGTGGCCTTCGGGCTGCGCATGCGGAAGGTGGCCACGGGTGAACGGCGGGCGCGTGCCGCCGAGTTGCTGGAGCTGGTCGGGCTCGCCGACAAGGCCGAGCGGTTCCCGCACCAGCTCTCCGGCGGTCAGCAGCAGCGGGTCGCGCTCGCCCGGGCGCTCGCCCTGCGCCCGCGGGTCCTGCTGCTCGACGAGCCGCTGTCGGCGCTGGACGCCAAGGTGCGTACCACCCTGCGCGAGGAGATCCGCCGCCTCCAGCAGGAACTGGGCATCACCACCCTGTTCATCACGCACGACCAGGAGGAAGCCCTGTCGACGGCGGACCGGGTCGCCGTGATGCGGGCCGGCCGGGTCGAGCAGTGCTCCACGCCCACCGAGCTGTACTCCCGCCCCGCCACCGCCTTCGTCGCCGAGTTCGTCGGGACGACGAGCCGGATCGCCGGGGTCATGGCGGCGCGGGACACCGTCGAGGTGCTGGGGCGGCGGCTCCCCGCGACCGGCGAGGGCCTCACCGCGGGCGCGGACGTCGACGTGCTGCTGCGCCCGGAAGGGGTGGACGTCACCCCCGATCCGGACGCCGGGGCACGGGTGGTCGCCACCGCCTTCCTGGGCGCGACCACCCGCGTCACGGTACGGCTGCCGGACGGCGTGGAGGTCAAGGCCGACGTGGCCACCCGGCGCGCCGGCGAGCTCCCCGTCGGCACCCCGGTCGCCGTCGGTCTCCCGGACCAGGAGGTCCTGGTGGTGGGACGCGCCGCCAAGTGACCACCCCTGTCGGTCCGTTGACGATGAAAGAGAAGGTTTCCGTGAAAGGCCCAGCGCGTCGCGTCTCCGGCGCCTCGTTGGCGGCCGTCCTGTTCGACATGGACGGCACGCTCGTCGACACCGAACGGCTGTGGTGGGAGGCGGTGGAACAGGTCGCGGGGCGCGCGCTGACCGAGGCGGACCGGCCCGATGTGCTCGGCAGACCGGTCGAGCACACCGCCGCCTGGCTGGGCGCGGCCACGGGCACTCCCGCGCAGGAACTCGCCGACACGCTGCACCGCGAGTTCGCCGACCGCGTACGCACCGGTGTCGTGCCCCGCCCCGGCGCCCTCGCGCTGCTCGACGCACTGGCCCGCGAGGACGTGCCGACCGCCCTGGTGACCGCCTCGCCCCGGTCCGTGGCCGACACCGTGCTCGACGTCCTCGGCGCGCACCGCTTCGCCGTCTCGGTCACAGCCGACGACACCGAGCACACCAAGCCCGCCCCCGACCCCTACCTCGCCGCCTGCCGCGCCCTCGACGCCGACCCCGCCGCCTGCGTGGCCGTCGAGGACACCGAGACCGGCGTCGCCTCCGCCGAGGCGGCGGGCTGCGCGGTGCTCGCCGTGCCCTCCCTCGCACCCATCGAGGCGGCGCCCGGCCGGGCCGTCGAGGCCAGCCTGGAGACCGTCACCCCGGCCACGTTGCGCGCCCTGCTGCCGCGCCGGCTCCGCGTCATGACCTGGAACCTCTGGTACGGCGGCACCAAGGTCCACGACCACCGCGCCAAGCAGCTCAAGGTCATCGCCGAGACCGACGTGGACGTGGTCGGGCTCCAGGAGACGTACGGCGGTGCCGCCGAGGAAATCGCCGAGGCGCTCGGCTGGCACCACCACCGTGCCGGG
The DNA here is from genome assembly GCF_040651535.1 of Streptomyces sp. NPDC048420. Classification (NCBI taxonomy): domain Bacteria; kingdom Bacillati; phylum Actinomycetota; class Actinomycetes; order Kitasatosporales; family Streptomycetaceae; genus Streptomyces; species Streptomyces sp. NPDC048420. Next base: position 82,772 of record NZ_JBEZKG010000028.1, on the reverse strand, counting down.
ACGAACCTCGGCATCATCAGCCGGTTCCCCGTCACGGCCGTGCTCGGCGACCCGGACGTCGGGTTCTACGGGGCGGCCGGCGCGCGGATCGCCGTAGGGGACGAGGAAGTCGAGGTATGGACGGTCCACCTCGACTACGAGCGGTACGGGCCCTACGCGTCCGAGCCGCTCGCCCGTCTCGCCCACGAGGAGGTGCGGCTCGGTCAGCTGCGGGACACCCTGCGCCGGATCGGGGACGTGGCGCCCGTCGTCCTCGTCGGTGACTTCAACTGCCCCTCCCACCTGGACTGGCCGGGCGTCGAGTGGCCGGTGACCAAGGCGGCGGAGGAGGCGGGCTTCGCGGACTCCTTCCGGCAGGCCCGCCCCGATGCCGTACGGGACCCGGGGCACACCTGGTCGCCGGTGCACGCCCACCCGGAGCCGCAGGACCGGATCGACTTCGTCCTGCACCGGGGGCTCACGGTCCTCGACTCCCGGACGTACGTCTGCGGCACGCCCCGGACCTGGCCGGATGTCGAGGACAACGACTGGCCCTCCGACCACGCCGCCGTGATCACCACATTCTCGCTGGGCAGCGGGCCCGGAAGTGCCTAACATCGGTGCCATGACCTGGCGACATTGATCCACCAGCCGTGCCTCCCGAGGGCCGCCTCGGACGCCGTACCCACGACGTCCGAACCGCCCTTCCGGGAAGGCCTCATGACACTCTCACCCACACGTGTGCCCGCGACCGGCGTCCGCCGGCTGACGACCACGTTGTACGGCTACGCGTTCCTCGACGACCTCGTCCTGCTCTACCCGGTGTACGCGCTGCTGTTCGCGGATACCGGTCTGCCGCTCTGGCAGATCTCCTCGCTGTTCGCGCTGTGGTCGGTCACGGCCGTCGTCCTCGAGGTGCCCTCGGGCGCCCTGGCCGACGCCGTGTCGCGTCGGCTGCTGCTGTGGATCGGTCCGCTGCTGACCGCGGTCGGCTTCGCCCTGTGGGTGACCGTGCCGTCGTACGGGGCCTTCGCGGCAGGGTTCGTGCTGTGGGGCGCGGGCGGAGCGCTCGGTTCCGGCTCGCTGGAGGCGTTGGTCTACGACGAGATGGAGCGGCTCGGGGTCGCCGACCGGTACGCGTCCGTGATGGGCCGGACCCGCGCGGCACGGCTGCTGGCCACGGTTGCCGCGATGGGGCTCGCCGGACCGGTCCTCGCGCTCGGCGGCTACCCGGCCGTGGGCGCCGCGAGCGTCCTGGCCTGTCTGCTGGCCGCGCTGACGGCAACCCGGCTGCCGGAACACCGGGTGCCTGCCGAGAAGGGCCACACGAGCTGGACGGCGACTCTGCGGGCCGGCATCGCCGAGGTCCGCGGTGACAGGGCCGTTCAGGGGGCGCTCCTGCTGATCCCGGCCGTCGCCGCGGTGTGGGGCGCGCTCGACGAGTACACCTCGCTGCTGATCCGCGACCTGGGCGTGGCCGAGGAGACCGTGCCCTACCTGGTCCTGCTGGTCTGGGCGACGGTGACCGTCGGCAGTCTGTTCGCCGGGCCCGCCGAGCGCCTCGGCACCCGGGGCCTCGCCGTCCTGATCGCGGGCGGCGCGCTCGCCCTGGCCGTCGGCGCCGGGGTCCGCACCCCGGCCGGCATCGCCCTCGTGGGCCTCGCCTTCGCCGGCTTCCAACTGGCCGAGGTCCTCGCCGACGTCCGCCTCCAACACCGCATCGACGACGCCCGCCGGGCCACGCTGACCTCGGTGGCGAGCCTGGGGACGGAGCTGGTCACGGTGGCCGTGTTCGGGGTGTACACGCTGCTCGGCACGTCGATGGCGCACAGCACGGTGTTCGTGATCCTGTCCGTGCCGTATCTGGTGACGGCGGTGGTGCTGGGGCGGCGGGGGCGCCGGGCCTGAGGACATCGCGGTGGGCCGGGTTCCTGTTGCGGGGGTGGAGGTGGCCGGGCGGGCGGTAGGAGGTTGTGCGGTGGGGCGGGCAGGAGCTGACTCGGGTCGCGTGGGGGAGGCCGGTCGCGGCGGGGGCGTGGGGTTGGTTGGCGGCGCGAGGGGGCGTGTTGGTGGCGTGCGGCGAGTTGTGGGAGGGGGCCCGGCCGCGTGGGGAGGGGTGCGTTGGCGCGGGCAGCAGTTTCGGGTCGCGTGGTGGGCATGCTCGACCGGGCCGTGCTGTCCGCCCGCAGGCCGTCCGGGCCACCGAATACCGCGCCCTGGGGGCGTGTGCGGTGGGGCGGGCGGGGGAGTTCGGTCGTGGTGGGGGGCGTGGGGTTGTTCGGCGGCGCGAGGGGGCGTGTTGGTGGCGTGCGGCGAATTGTGGGAGGGGGGCCTGGCCGCGTGGGGCGGGCAGCAGTTTCGGGCGGCGTGGTGGGCGTGCGCCGTGGGGCGGGCGGGGGAGTCCGGTCGCGGTGGGGGCGTGGGGTTGGTCGGCGGTGTGACAGGGCGCGTCGGAAGCGCGCGCGGCGAATCGCGGCGGGGCACACCAGCGCGTGGGCGTGTCCCGAGCCGTACGCGACGGAAGCGCAGCCGTACGCGACGAAAGCGCAGTCGCACGCAACGAATCGCCGTCCAGCCGCTGCTACACGCAACAAACCGCTTACCGACGCGCAACGGCTTCTCCTTGTCGGCCCTGGTGAGCCGCCCGTACCGTCTACATGGCCCCTTCGCGGCCCCCACATCCACCTTCCGCCCGGTGAGGATCCCGCATGCGCACCGCCCTGCTCCAGAGCTCCGGACGACCCGGCTCCGTCGAGGGGAACCTCAAGGTCCTCGACGAGGCCGCGGGCCGGGCCGCCGCCGCGGGCGCCGCGTTGCTGACCGCACCGGAGATGTTCCTCACCGGGTACGCGATCGGCGACGACATCGCCCGCCTCGCCGAGGCGGCCGACGGGGAGGGCGCGGACGCGGTCGCGGAGATCGCCTTCCGGCACGGTCTCGCGATCGCCTACGGGTATCCCGAGCGGTCCGGCGACCACGTGTACAACGCGGTCCAGCTGATCTCCGCCGACGGCGACCGGCTCGCCGGCTACCGCAAGACCCACCTCTTCGGCTGCTTCGAGCGCGACCACTTCACACTGGGCGAACAGCCGGTCGTCCAGGCCGAGTTGGGCGGACTGACCGTCGGCCTCATGATCTGCTACGACGTCGAGTTCCCGGAGAACGTCCGCGCCCACGCCCTCGCCGGAACGGACCTGCTGCTGGTGCCGACGGCCCAGATGCACCCGTTCCAGTTCGTCGCCGAGTCCCTCGTGCCGGTGCGTGCCTGGGAGAGCCAGATGTACGTCGCCTACGTCAACCGGGTAGGCCAAGAAGGGGAGTTCGACTTCGTCGGGCTCTCCACACTGGCCGGCCCCGACGGAGTGGCCCGCGCCCGCGCCGGACGCGGTGAGGAGCTGGTGTTCGCCGACGCCGACCCCGTCCTCCTCGCCGCCTCCCGCGAGGCCAACCCGTATCTGCGGGACCGCCGCCCCGGTCTCTACGGGTCCCTCGTCTGAACCACCCCATTGCTTCAAGGAGTTCGTACCCCATGACGTCCACCGTGCCCAACGCCGTCGAGCACGCAGACGAGCAGCAGCCGCCGATCACCATGTTCGGGCCGGACTTCCCGTACGCCTACGACGACTTCCTCGCCCACCCGGCCGGTCTCGGCCAGATACCGGCCACCGAGCACGGCACCGAGGTCGCGGTGATCGGCGGCGGTCTCTCCGGGATCGTGGCCGCGTACGAGCTGATGAAGATGGGCCTCAGGCCGGTCGTGTACGAGGCCGACCGGATCGGCGGACGGCTGCGGACCGTGGGCTTCGAGGGCTGCGACCCCTCGCTGACCGCGGAGATGGGCGCGATGCGCTTCCCGCCCTCCTCCACGGCCCTCCAGCACTACATCGACCTCGTCGGCCTGGAGACCCGCCCCTTCCCCAACCCTCTTGCGGAGGCGACCCCTTCGACCGTCGTCGACCTCAAGGGCGAGTCCCACTACGCCGAGACGATCGCCGACCTCCCGCAGGTCTACCGCGATGTCGCCGAGGCCTGGGGCAAGTGCCTCGAAGAGGGGGCCGACTTCACCGACATGAACCGCGCCCTGCGCGCACGGGACGTACCGCGCATCCGGGAGATCTGGGCACGGCTCGTGGAGAGGCTCGACAACCAGACCTTCTACGGCTTCCTCTGCGACTCCGAGGCGTTCCGGTCCTTCCGGCACCGCGAGATCTTCGGCCAGGTCGGCTTCGGCACCGGCGGCTGGGACACCGACTTCCCGAACTCCATCCTGGAGATCCTGCGGGTCGTGTACACCGAGGCCGACGACCACCACCGCGGGATCGTGGGCGGTTCGCAGCAACTGCCGCTCAGGCTCTGGGAGCGCGAGCCGGAGAAGATCGTGCACTGGGCGTACGGGACCTCGCTGGCGAAGCTGCACGAGGACGGCGAGCCCCGCCCGGCGGTCACCCGGCTGCACCGCACGGCCGGCAACCGGATCACCGTGACGGACGCCAGGGGGGACATCCGTACGTATGAGGCGGCCGTCTTCACCGCCCAGTCCTGGATGCTGCTCTCCAAGATCGCCTGCGACGACTCGCTCTTCCCGATCGACCACTGGACGGCGATCGAGCGCACTCACTACATGGAGTCGAGCAAGCTGTTCGTCCCGGTCGACCGGCCGTTCTGGCTGGACAAGGACGAGGAGACGGGCCGGGACGTGATGTCGATGACGCTCACCGACCGTATGACGCGCGGTACTTACCTCCTCGACGACGGCCCCGAGAAGCCCGCCGTGATCTGCCTCTCCTACACCTGGTGCGACGACAGTCTGAAGTGGCTCCCGCTCTCCGCGAACGAGCGGATGGAGGTCATGCTGAAGTCGCTCGGCGAGATCTATCCCAAGGTCGACATCAGGAAGCACGTCATCGGCAACCCGGTGACCGTCTCCTGGGAGAACGAGCCCTACTTCATGGGCGCGTTCAAGGCCAACCTGCCCGGCCACTACCGCTACCAGCGGCGCCTGTTCACCCACTTCATGCAGGACGGGCTGCCCGAGGACAAGCGGGGCATCTTCCTCGCCGGTGACGACATCTCCTGGACGGCCGGCTGGGCCGAGGGCGCGATCCAGACCGCTCTGAACGCGGTCTGGGGTGTCATGCACCACTTCGGCGGCGAGACCGACGCGACCAACCCGGGCCCGGGGGATGTGTACGAGGAGATCGCGCCGGTGGAACTTCCCGAGGACTAGGAGCCGTCGCCCAAGCGGATCGCGTCCACGGACGACCGGCCGTGATCCGCACGGAGGACATCGACCCCGCCTCGCTCGCCCCGCTGCTCGCCGACTGGCTCGTCGCGATGGCCCCGTCCGCTCACCAGACTGCGGACCAGCGGCGACTACACCAAGGGTGTCGTCTCCCCCCTCGCCATGCAGGTGGCCGGCACGCCGACCTTCCTGAGCACCGCCGAGCAGCAGGGCGTCAGCCCGGAACTGCTCAGCCCCTACTTCGCGTTGATGCGCCGCCGCCTGGCCGAGGGAAGCGGGGAGGAAAGCCTGACCGGCGTGGTCTACCTGCTGCTGCGCTGACGGGCCGCCCACCGCCCGAGGGGTGACGGTGCCGGTCGCTGTGACCGGCACCGTCACCCTGGGGCCTAGACCCCGGCGGCCCGAGCCTTCTCGAACAGCTCGGCGGCGACTTCCTTGAGTTCCTGGGCGTCCCGCATCCCGCCCTGGAGCTCGAAGAAGAACTCCTCCAGGCCGATCCCGGCGTGCGCGACCAGATCCTCCACGATCTGGTCGACGCTGCCCTGGAAGGGAGCCCGGTCCGAGCCGTCGTACGCCTTCGGGGTGTACTGCGCGTTGACCCGGACCGACGACCGGAGCGGTCGGGTGCGTCCGCGCTCGGCCGCGAGGTCCTGCAACTGCCGCCACTCAGCGGCGAGTTGCTCGGCACCGGTCATGGCTATGGGCATCCAGCCGTCGGCCCGGTCGACCAGCCGGAGCATCGCCTTCCTGCTGTAGGAGGGCAGCAGGATCGGGATGGGGCGGGCCGGTTTGGGGCCCACGGCGGCCGAGGTGATCCGGGTGTGACTGCCCTCGAAGCGCACCGGGTCCGGGCCCCAGACGGCCCGGCACACGTCGATGATCTCGTCCAGGACCCGGCCGCGCTCGGCGAAGGGGCCCACGCCCGCGGCCGCGTACTCGTCGGTCGACCAGCCCGTGCCGAGGCCCGCCACGACCCGGCCGCCGCTCGCCGCGTCCAACGTGGCCAGGGACTTGGCCAGTTGGAACGGTCCGTGCAGCGGGGCGACCAGGACGCTGGTGCCGAGCTCGGCCCGCTCGGTGGCCGCGGCGGCCAGCGTCAGCGTGACCAGGGGCTCCGGGACACCGCGGTACTGGTCGGGCCAGGGGACTCCCTCCATGCCGCCCAGGCCCTGTGTCGGGGGGTCGGGGAACAGAGCGCGTTCATACACCCAGAGACTCTCGTAACCGATCCGCTCGGCCGTGCGCGCCACGTCGGGCACGTCACGTCCGAGGTCGTACTGCCGCGCTTGGGGAAGGCTCAGACCCAGCCGGATGGCCATGTGTACGCTCCTTTGCGTCGGGTCGCATCGAGCGGTTCACCCGCCAACGTAACCCCGACGCACGGGAGTTGGCTCAGTCCGGCAGCGGAGTGAGCAGCATGCGTCCCGCGAACCCCACCGCGGTGTCCAGGCGCTCGGTGAACTCCCCGGCCACGTCGGGCAGTCCGCGCAGCGCCCACAGGGCCCGGGCCGCGGTCCAGGTGGCGTCGCGGGCGCGCTCCAGGCTCCAGGAGCCCAGCAGGTGGGTGAGCGGGTCGGCGATCTGGAGGAGGTCGGGGCCCGGCATCAGATCTTCGCGGATGCGCTCCTCCAGCGAGACGAGGAGATCACCCACGCGGTCGAACTCGTCCTCCACGTCGGCGGGTTCGCAGCCGAGACTACGACAGGTGTCCACCACGGCGAGCGCCAGGTCGTGCCCGATGTGCGCGTTGATGCCCGCGAGCGCGAACTGCAGGGGGCGTACGCCGGGATGACGGCGGAACTGGAACAGGGGGCGCCAGCAGGCCGGCGGACGGTGCTCGCGGGCGGCCGCGTCCACCGCCGCGAGATAGCGCTCGGCGAACCGCACGTCCAGCGTGATCGCGGCCCGGGCGTCCGCGAACCGGCCCCCGTCGACGCACCGGTCGACGGCCTCGGTGACGGCGAGGTAGACGCGGTTGAAGACCGCTACGCCGTCCCGCTCCGGCAAGTCCTCGGCCAGGGCGCGCATACGGGAGACGACCGTGTCGAGGGGAGTGGTGAACTGTTCCAATTGCGCCATAACGGCAGGGTCCCAGTCCTAGGCTGGCCGGGGTACCGGCGGGCCCGACGCTTCCCCAGAACGGGGGAACGCGCCCGCCGCGCGAGGGGGGAGCGACAGGGTGTCAGGCTTACGTGCCCAGCGGCTGGCCGCGCGCCGCGCCGCCCGGAGGCGTGCCATGGGCCGCGGTGTGATGGTCGCGGCGGCCTCCGTGGTGGTCGCCGTCGGCACCACGACCGGGATGCTCTCCGCGCTCGACGACCGTGGCGGCTCCGACGAGGCGGGACCGGCGTTCGTCAGCGGCTCCCCGAGCCCGAACCTGCCGCCCGTCGTACGGTCGGCGTCCGAGTCGGCCGTCCCCTCCGACCCCTCCGCCTCCTCCTCGCCTTCGGTGAAGGCGAGTGCGTCACCGTCTCCCAAGAAGGCGAGCCCCAGTCCGCCGAAGGCCCGCGCCGCCGCCACCCGCCTCTACCGCCACCCCGCCTCCCAGGTGCTCGACTGGGTGCAGGACAACCCGCGCGACTGGCGCGCCGACGTCATAGAGTCCCGCATCGCCGACCGGCCGGCCGCGGTCTGGTTCGCCGACTACGCCCCCGCGACCATCACCTCCCGGGTCCGCGCGGTCACTACGGGCGGCGCCGCGCAGGACCGGGTCCCGGTGGTCGTGGCGTACGCGATCCCGGACCGCGACTGCGGCGGCGCCTCGCAGGGCGGGGCGCCCGACCTCGGGGCGTACGACGCCTGGATCGACAGGTTCGCCGCGGGGCTGGGTTCTGGCGAGGTCGTGGTGGTCCTGGAGCCCGACTCGATCGCCCAGTCCGACTGCCTCTCGGCCGCCCAGAAGGCCGACCGCTTCGACTCCCTGGCCCGTGCGGGCCGCGTCCTGAAGGCCGCGAACCCGAAGGCGCGCGTGTACTACGACGCCGGTCACTCCGGCTGGCACCCGGCCGCCAAGCAGGCGTCCCTGCTGAAGCAGGCGGGCGCCGCCTCGGCGGCCTCCTCCGACGGGATCTTCAGCAACGTCTCCAACTTCCACACCACGTCCGCCGAGATCACCTACGACCGTCAGGTCCTCGCGGCCCTCGGCGGACCGTCGAGCCTGGGCGCCGTCATCGACACCAGCCGCAACGGCAACGGCGCCCCGCCCGACGGCGAGTGGTGCGACCCGGCCGGCCGGAAGATCGGCCGGGCCCCGACCCTGAACACCGGCGAACCGAAGGTCGACGGGTACCTGTGGGTGAAGCTCCCGGGCGAGTCGGACGGCTGCAAGGGCACGCCGGGCACGTTCAGTCCGTCGTACGCTTATGACCTGGCCTCGCCCTAGACGAACGGCCCCGCCCTCGCCCCCCGACCTGTTTCAGGACCGCCGGTCGGGAACTGCCGGGGCCGGAGCGCTGAGCCCCGGCCGGTCGCGGTCACCGGCGCGCAGTACGCCCGCGAAGGCCACGAGTCCGCCGGCCAGCACGGTCACCAGGACGAACGACACCATCAGGCTGGTGGCCTGGGCCAGTGTGCCGATCGCGCTCGGGGCGATCAGGCCCGAGGTGTAGGTGATCGTCGCGACCCCGGCGATCGCCAGACTGGGGTTGGACCCGCTGCGGCCCGCGGCGGCGAAGCACAGCGGCACGACCACCGCGATGCCGAGCCCCATCAGCGCGAACCCGCCCATCGCCACGGCAGGATGGTCGGCGACGACGATGAGCAGCCCGCCGAGCACGGCCAGCGTCCCGCTCGCCCGGACCGTACGCACCGCACCGAAGCGGTCCACGATCCGGTCGCCGACGAGCCGGGCGACCGCCATGGTGAAGGTGAAACCGGTGGTGCACGCGGCCGCGAGCCCGGCCGAGGTCTCCAACTGGTCCCGCAGATAGACCGCCGACCAGTCCAGGCTCGCGCCCTCCGCGAACACCGCGCAGAACCCGACCGCGCCGATGAGCAGCGCCGACTTCGGCGGCAGCGCGAACCGGGGCGGTGGCTCCTCGTCCTCGGTGGGCTGCAGGTCCAGCACCCACCGGCAGAACAGCAGGCCGAGCAGGGTGAGGGTGACCGACGCGAGCGCGTGGTGCAGCCGGGCGTCCGAACCCAGGTGCGCGGCGAGCGTGCCGGCCGCCGAGCCGACCAGGGCACCCGCGCTCCACATGCCGTGCAGCCCGGACATGATCGAGCGGCCCAGGCGGTTCTCGATCTCGACGCCGAGCGCGTTCATCGCCACGTCCGCCATTCCGGCCGTGGCTCCGTAGACGAAGAGGGCCAGGCAGAGCGTGAGGAGGTTCGGGGCGAGGGAGGGCAGGACCAGGGCCAGCGTCCACAGGCTGATCAGGCCACGCAGGGCGTTCCGGGCGCCGAACCGGTGGCTGACACTGCCCGCCAGCGGCATGGCCACGGACGCGCCGAGCGCGGGAAAGGCGAGCGCGAGCCCCAACTGCCCGGCGCTCACCGAGGAATGGTCCTGGATCCACGGCACCCGCGTGGCGAACGAGCCGGTCACGGCCCCGTGCACGGCGAACACGGCGGCCACCGCGTACCGGGCCCGCCGTACCTCTGCCGACGCCTGAACCACATCGCTCATTCTCGGGCCCCTCCCCGGATCCTCGTCGATCCACTGCATCCGCCGTCTGACACCAAGCGCCGCCGTAAACTATCAGGAACCCTGCCTGATAGATAGCGCATATCCGGCTCTGTGGATCTGAGAGGATTCCCGGCATGCCCGCATCCCCGAGCACCGCCCGGGCCATCAACGACCGGCTCGCCCTGCGTCTGCTCCAGCAGGAAGGCCCGCTGACGGCAGGGCAGTTGAAGCAGCTCACCGGACTGTCCCGGCCGACCGTCGCCGACCTCGTCGAGCGCCTCGCCGCCGTCGGGCTGATCGACGTGGTCGGGGAGTCGGGGGAGCAGCGCCGCGGCCCGAACGCGAAGCTGTACGGCATCGTCGCCGACCGGGCCCACCTCGCGGCCCTCGACGTCCGCACCGAGGGCGTCTCCGTCGTCGTGTCCGACCTGCTCGGGCGGGTGCTGACCGAGGCGTCCGTGCCGATCGGCGGGGACACCGGTACCGGGTCCGCGGTCGAGCAGGCGGTCGCGCTGGTCGAACGGGCGGCGAAGGAGGCCGGGGCGCCGGAACTCCACACCGTCGGCATCGGCGCCCCCGGTCTGATCGACCCGGCCACCGGCGAGCTCCGCGACTCCGGCGGCCTGCCGCAATGGCACCGGCGCCTGGTGCTGGCGCTGCAGGAACGGCTCCCCGAGACCCGCGTCCACGTCGAGAACGAGACCAACCTCGCGGCGCTGGCGGAACAGCGCGACGGCGCGGCCCGCGACCGGGACACCTTCGTCCTGCTGTGGCTCGGCCACGGCACCGGTGCGGCGGTGGTCCTGGACGGCACCCTGCGCCGGGGCGCCTCGGGCGGCACGGGCGAGATCGGCTTCCTGCCGGTACCGGGGACGGTGGGGCTGCCGTCGGCGGTGGACTGCGAGGGGGGCTTCCACTCGCTGGCGGGGTCGGCGGCGATCGTGGGGCTGGCGGAGCGGTACGGCCTGGTGGACGAGGGTGACGGGTACGAACCGCCGGCCGCGCAGGTGGTGCGGGAGGCGGTGGCGAGGGGCTCGTCGGACTTCCTCGACGCCCTCGCCGACCGCCTCGCCGTAGGAGCCGCCTCCGTCGCCGCGGTCCTGGACCCCGGTTGCGTGGTACTGGGCGGCGAGGTCGGCGAGGCGGGCGGGACGGACCTCGCGGCACGAGTGGAGCAACGGGTCCGCCGTATGTCTCCGCTGCCCACGGAGGTCAGGGCCGGCGTCCTGGGAGGCGGCGCGGTTCTGCGAGGAGCCCTGCTGACGGCAAGAGACAGGGCTCAGGACGACTTGTTCGCGCCCCGCTAGCGGCGCGACCAGCCCCCGCCGACCCGCAGATATTCCTCGAACGTCCCTTTCCCCACCGCCTGTTCAGGCGCGAGGTGCCCACCGGCCCGAAACGCCCGATACGCCTTCCCGAACAACCGCACACTCACCACGGCCCGCTTCCGCCCGGCAGCCCGCAGATAGGAACGCGCCAGATCGGCGAGGGTGCGCACCTCAGGCCCACCCATGTCCGCCACCCGCCCCGCAGGCGCCTCCACCGCCAACTCGGCCAGCCGCTCCGCGACTTCGGCTACCTCGATCGGCTGGTCCTGCACTCCCGCCGGAACGAACACGACCGGCAGCCTGGCCAGCCCCCGGAACATCATCACGAGCAGATCGTGGAACTGGGTCGCCCGCAGGATCGTCCATCCGACCCCCGACTCCTCGATCATCCGCTCCACGTCGAGCTTGGTCCGGTAGTACGGGAACGGCACCCGATCGACCCCCACGATCGAGATGTACACGAGATGCGGTACCCCGGCCCGCCGCGCCGCGTCGAGCAGGTTCCGCGCCGACCGCTCGTCCCCGCCCCGCTGTGTCGTCGCACAGTGCACGATCGCGCCCACCCCCGCGACGGCCGCATCCAAGGCAGGTCCACCCTCACGCAGGTCGACGGCGTACCGCGGGCTGTGCCGGCTCAGCACCCGCACCTCGTGCCCGTCCGCCCGCAGCCGCTCGGTGACGAGCCGTCCGAGCGTTCCGGTGCCGCCGGTCACCAGGATCGTGGTCATGCCGTCCATCCCCTCGGGGTGCCGGACGTTCCCGAACGGAACGCCCTCCGACAGCACAGACCGAGCAGCCCCCGCGGAATGTGACAACCGCTTAGAGAGGACCCAGTTGACGCCCCGCGAAGTCCAGCTTGTCCGGGTTCAGTACGGCCCGGATCCCGCCGATCACCCCGTCCCGCACGTCGAAGGTGATCACCAGGGCCAGGACGTCGCCGTCCCAGGCCGCGAGACCACTGCCGCCGTTGACCTCCACCGGCGCAAACCGCAGGGCCGCGCCCCACTTCTCGATGGCGCCCAGCAGGAACCGGAGGACCTTCTCGCGCCCCTCGACCGGCCGCCGGGCCGCGCTCACCTTGCCGCCGCCGTCGCTCCACCAGGTCGCGTCGGCCGCGAGCAGCTTCTCCAGGCCGGCGAGGTCCCCGTCCCGGGCTGCCGTGACGAAGGAGGCCACCAACTCCTCCTGCCGCTCGGGTGCGGGCACGAACCGCGACCCCGGCTCGCCCACGCGCCGGGCCGCCCGCCGGTGCAGCTGACGGCAGTTGGCCTCGGTCAGCTCCAACACCCCGGCGATCTCCCGGTAGCCGTAGGCGAAGGCCTCCCGCAGCACGTACACGGCGCGCTCGGTCGGGGTCAGCCGCTCCAGGAGCACCAGCACCGCCATGGACACGGCGTCCCGCTGCTCGGCGGACTCCAGGGGACCGAGCGTGCCGTCGGAGGTGACGACCGGTTCCGGCAGCCAGGTCCCGACGTACTGCTCGCGCCGGGCCCGCGCCGAAGTCAGCCGGTTGAGGCAGAGGTTGGTGACGACCTTGGCGAGCCAGGCCCCGGGGTGCTCGATGTCCGCGCGGTCGGCCCCGCTGAAGCGCAGATACGCGTCCTGGACGGTGTCCTCGGCCTCGTCGGCGGAACCGAGCATCCGGTACGCCAGACCGAACAGCCGGGGGCGATGGCTCTCGAACTCGTCGGCGATCGCGGTCGTCATGCGGGTCACCCTGCCAGAAGGAAGACCCGGCGGCGGGCAAGGGCCGTCGTCACCGCCGCCGGGCCCGTCTCTGCGGGTGTCCACGCACGGCGACCCTAAAAAGGACTAGACCATTAGGTCAAGGGGTGGGGAGGGAGGGGTTGTGAGCCACTGCACATCGTTCGCCCGTATGGACGTCGATCGGGCGTGGCACACTGGCTCTGTACCAGAAGCAGCGCACTCCGGGGTCGGTGAAAGTCCGAACCGGCGGTTACAGTCCGCGACCCGACCGTTTCCAGCGGCCGGTTGACCAGGTGAAATTCCTGGACCGACGGTTAAAGTCCGGATGGGAGGCAGTGCGCGGCGGGCGGGCATTCGTGCGCGCCGCCGTATCGGTCCGTCCTGTGGGACGGGTGCGTCCGGCGTCGCCCCCGGTGTCCCTGCTCGTTCATTCTGTCGTCATCGACAGCCCCGGAGTCCGTGCCCCAATGAGGCAGGGAGGACCCGGGAAGTGTTCACCGGAATCGTCGAAGAGCTGGGCGAGATCACCGCCGTCGAGGACCTCGGCGACGCCTGTCGCTTCCGACTTCGCGGCCCTGTCGTCACCGAGGGCGCGAAACACGGGGACTCCATCGCCGTCAACGGCGTCTGCCTCACCGTCGTCGACCACGAGGGCGACGAGTTCACCGCCGACGTCATGGCCGAGACCCTCGAACGCTCCAGCCTGGGTGCCCTGGGCGTCGGCTCGCGCGTCAACCTGGAGCGTCCCACCGCCGTGGGCGCGCGGCTCGGCGGACACATCGTCCAGGGGCATGTGGACGGCACCGGCGAGGTCCTGGAGCGCAAGCCCTCCGAGAACTGGGAGATCATCAAGATCTCGCTGCCCGCGGACCTCTCGCGGTACGTCGTCGAGAAGGGCTCCATCACGGTCGACGGCATCAGCCTCACCGTCGTGGACGCCGGTCCCGACTACTTCACCGTGAGCCTGATCCCCACCACCCTCGCCCTGACCACGCTCGGCCTCAAGCAGCCCGGCGCCCCGGTCAACCTCGAGGTCGACGTCGTCGCCAAGTACGTCGAGCGCCTGCTCGCGAGCGGTCAGGGGGCGGGGAAGTGAACTCCCTCAACACCGAGGCCTTCACGCTGTTCGGCCAGCACATCCTCTGGTCGGACATGATCGGCAACATCCTCGGCCTCATCGCCCTCGCCCTCGGCTGGCGGCGCAACCTGTGGAGCTGGCCGGTGCAGTTCGCCTCCGGCCTCATCCTCTTCGGCGCCTTCTACGGACACCTGACCGGCAGCGCCGGCAAGCAGGCCGTCGTCATGGTGGTGGCTGCGTACGGCTGGTGGCAGTGGAACCGCAACAAGGGCCAGTCCGACGACGGGCACATCGCGCCCCGGTTCGCTTCCTGGGCCGAGCGCGCTTCGATGATCGGCGCGGCCGCCGTCGGGACCGTCGCAGTCGCCCTGCTCTTCAAGGCCTATCCGACCCTGTCCTGGGACCCCTGGCCCGACGCCTACATCTTCGTCGGCACCGTCGTCGCCATGTACGCCCAGGCCCGCGGCATGGTCGAGTTCTGGTTCGCCTGGCTCCTCGTCGACCTCGTCGGCGTCCCGCTGAACTTCGCCAACGGCTACGCCTTCTCCGGCTTCGTCTACGTCATCTACGGCGCGCTCGTCCTGTGGGGCATGCGCGACTGGTGGCTGCGCTCGCGAGAGTCCGCGCGGCCCGTCATGGAAGGAGCGTCGGCATGACCGCCGCACCGATTCTGTACAGCACCGACGGGTTCGAGGACTTCGCGCTTGACCCGGTCGAGCAGGCCATCGCCGACATCGCGGCCGGCCGCCCCATCGTGGTCGTCGACGACGAGGACCGCGAGAACGAGGGCGACCTGGTCGTCGCCGCCGAGAAGATCACCCCCGAGATCGTCGCCTTCATGATGAGCGAGTGCCGCGGCCTGATCTGCGCCCCCATGGAGGGCGACGAACTGGACCGCCTCAAGCTGCCGCAGATGGTCGACGACAACACCGAGTCGATGAAGACCGCGTTCACCGTGTCCGTGGACGCCTCGGGCGCTCACGGGGTGACCACCGGGATCTCGGCCTCCGACCGCGCGACCACGCTTCAGCTCCTCGCGAGCGGCGACGCCGACCACACCGACTTCGTGCGACCCGGCCACATCTTCCCGTTGCGTGCCAAGTCCGGTGGGGTACTCGTCCGCAACGGCCACACCGAGGCCGCCGTCGACCTCGCCCGGCTCGCGGGACTGCGCCCGGCCGGCGCGATCGTCGAGATCGCCGGCGAGGACGGCCGCATGCTGCGCCTGCCCGAGCTGATCCCCTTCGCCCGCAAGCACGGCCTGACGATCATCTCCATCGAGGACCTGATCGCCTACCGCCAGGCCGCCGAGCCCACCGTCCGCCGCGAGGCCGAGACCCGGCTGCCCACCGCCCACGGCACCTTCACGGCGTACGGCTACCGCTCCACCGTCGACGGCGTCGAGCATGTCGCCCTCGTCCACGGCGAGATCGGCGACGGCGAGGACGTCCTGGTCCGCGTCCACTCCGAGTGCCTCACCGGCGACATCTTCGGCTCCCTGCGCTGCGACTGCGGCCCCCAACTGGACGCCTCCCTGGAGCGCATCCAGGAAGAAGGCAGGGGAGTGGTGGTCTACCTGCGCGGCCACGAGGGGCGCGGTATCGGCCTGCTGTCCAAGCTGCGGGCGTACGAACTCCAGGAGCAGGGCCACGACACCCTCGACGCCAACCTGGAGCTCGGCCTGCCCGCCGACGCCCGCGACTACGGCGCCGGCGCGCAGATCCTGGAGGACCTCGGGGTCCGCAGCCTGCGCCTGATGACCAACAACCCCGACAAGTCCGACGCCCTCCTGCGCCACGGCCTCAAGGTCGCCGGCCGGGAGCCGATGCCCGTACAGGCGGGCGAGCACAACCTCCGCTACCTGCGCACCAAGCGGGACCGGATGGGCCACGACCTGCCCTGGCTGGACACGAGCCCCGCGGCTCCCGTGTCCACCTGCAGCAACCAGTAAGCACTTCGAGGAGAGTTCGAGAACGTGAGCGGCAAGGGTGCACCGGAGCTGTCCGTACGCAACGTGGGCGACCTGCGGGTCGCCGTCATCGCGGCACAGTGGCACGAGAAGGTGATGGACGGACTGGTGGACGGCGCCCTGCGCGCCCTGCACGACCTGGGGATCGACGAGCCGACCCTGCTCAGGGTCCCCGGCAGCTGGGAACTCCCCGTCGTCGCCAAGGTCCTCGCGGGCCGCGGCTACGACGCGATCGTCGCCCTCGGTGTCGTGATCCGCGGCGGCACCCCGCACTTCGAGTACGTGTGCCAGGGCGTCACCCAGGGCCTCACCCAGGTCTCGGTGGACACCGGCGTCCCCGTCGGCATGGGCGTCCTCACCTGCGACACCGAGGAGCAGGCCCTGGACCGGGCCGGCATCGAGGGCTCCAACGAGGACAAGGGGCACGAGGCAGTGACGGCGGCGGTGGCCACGGCGGCCACCCTCCGCTCAGTATCTGAACCGTGGCGTTAGGTGGTGCGGGCTTACGCGTAAAGTGGGCGCCACCATGTCCAATAAGACGTTCGAGGAGCTCTTCACCGAGCTCCAGCACAAGGCCGCCACCGGCGACCCCGCCACCTCCCGCACCGCTGAACTGGTCGGCAAGGGCGTCCATGCCATCGGCAAGAAGGTCGTTGAAGAGGCCGCCGAGGTCTGGATGGCCGCCGAGTACGAGGGCAAGGAAGCGGCCGCCGAGGAGATCTCGCAGCTGCTGTACCACGTCCAGGTGATGATGGTCGCGCGCGGGATCTCCCTCGACGACGTCTACGCCCACCTGTAAGCCAGTCGCCGAAAACCACCCCTGAGAGCAAAGGAAGCCGACCTCATGCTGCGCATCGCCGTCCCCAACAAGGGTTCCCTGTCAGGCCCTGCGGCGGACATGCTGCATGAGGCCGGCTACCAGCAGCGCCGCGAGTCCAAGGAACTGCGGATCGTCGACCCGGTCAACGACGTGGAGTTCTTCTACCTCCGCCCCCGGGACATCGCGATCTACGTCTCCTCCGGCCGGCTCGACATCGGCATCACCGGCCGTGACCTGCTGATCGACTCCGGCGCCGACGCCGAGGAGATCCTCCCGCTCGGCTTCGCCCGCTCCACCTTCCGCTTCGCCGCCAAGCCGGGCACGGCGAACGGCGTCGAGGACCTGAAGGGCAAGACGGTCGCCACCTCCTACGAGGGGATCGTCGCCGGACACCTCGCGGACAACGGCGTCGACGCCGCCGTCGTCCACCTCGACGGCGCCGTCGAGACCGCCATCGAGCTCGGTGTCGCCGAGGTCATCGCGGACGTCGTCGAGACCGGCACCAGCCTGCGCAACGCGGGCCTGGAGGTCTTCGGCGAGCCCATCATGAAGTCCGAGGCGATCGTCATCCGCCGCACCGGCGCCGAGACGGAAGAGCCCAAGGTGCAGCAGTTCCTGCGCCGCCTCCAGGGCGTCCTCGTGGCCCGGACCTACGTGATGATGGACTACGACTGCCGCGTCGAGCAGCTCGAGAAGGCCGTCGCGCTCACCCCGGGCCTCGAGTCCCCGACCGTCTCCCCGCTGCACAACGAGGGCTGGGTCGCCGTCCGCGCGATGGTCCCCGCCAAGGAGGCGCAGCGGATCATGGACGACCTGTACGACATCGGTGCGCGGGCCATCCTGACGACGGCCATCCACGCCTGCCGTCTCTGAGGGGCCCACCGCAGATGTCCTCCGAACTGCCCACTCTTCCCGTCACGTTCCGGCCGGGCCGCACGCGCGCGGTCCTGCTCACCGCGGGTGTCGCGATCTTCGTGACGATCACGGTGATCGCGCTGCTCCTGGAGGAGCTGGGCCCGGGCGAGCGCCTGAGTTTCATCTTCACCGCCGCTCTGCTCGCCGGTGTGCTGTTCCTGCTGGCCAGGGTGAAGGTCGTCGCCGACGAGTCCGGTGTCACCGTCCAGAACATCGCCGGCCGACGGCGTCTGGAATGGGCCGAGATCATCCAGGTGAACCTCCGCCCGGGCGATCCGTGGGTGTTCCTCAACCTCAGCGACGGCACCAGCCTGCCGGCGCTCGGCATCCAGCCGGGAATCGCGAAACAGCAGGCCATCGCCGACGCGAAGGCCCTGCGCGCGCTCGCCGAAGCCCGCTCCACAGCCCGCTCCGACGAAGATCAGGGCTGACTCGGGGACTTTCACCCTGCCGCAGTCGGCCATGTCTTGATTAATCTGTTCGCGGAGGCGTTTTCCTTGCGCCTCCGCCTCTCGTTGTTCCTGCTACCCGAGGAGTGACTCCCTCCAGCGATGGACGGATCGTCCTGTAGTACCTGCGCCGCCCCCTCCCGGCATATCGAGGCGGCGGCATGACCATCCCCCTGCTGCTCCTCGGAGCCGCGTTCCTGTTGATCCTCGCCAACGGCTTCTTCGTGGCGGCCGAGTTCGGCCTCGTCACCGTCGAGGCCACGGACGCCGAGAGGGCGGCCGCGGAAGGTGACCGACGGGCCCGTCGGGTCGCCGACTCGCTCAAAGAGCTGTCCTTCCAGCTCTCCGGCACCCAGCTCGGCATCACCATCACCTCCCTGGTCGTCGGCATGCTCGCCGAACCGGCCCTCGCGGAACTGCTGCACGGCCCGTTCACGGCCATCGGCATCCCCGACGGCGCGGTCTCCGGCGTGGCCGTCGTCGTCGGCATGCTGCTGGCCTCCGCCGTGCAGATGGTGATCGGCGAACTCGTGCCCAAGAACTGGGCGGTGTCCAAGCCGATGCAGGTCGCCCGCTTCGTCGCCGGCCCCCAGCACGCGTTCGCCCGGCTGTTCCGGCCGGTGATCGCCGCCCTGAACGCGGTTGCCAACCGCCTCGTCCGCGCGCTCGGCATCGAGCCCGCCGAGGAACTGGCCTCCGCCCGCACCCCCGGCGAGCTCGTCTCCCTGGCCCGGCACTCGGCCCAGGCCGGCGCCCTGGAACAGGACACCGCGGACCTCTTCGTCCGCACCCTGTCGCTCGGCGACCTCACCGCCCAGCACGTCATGACCCCGCGCGTGAAGGTCAGCTCGCTCCAGGCCTCCGCAACCGCCGAGGACGTCGTCAACCTCACCCGCGCCACCGGCCTGTCCCGCTTCCCGGTCTACCGCGAGAAGATCGACGAGATCGTCGGCATGGTCCACCTCAAGGACGCCCTGGCGGTCCCCGTCCAGGACCGTCTGCGCACCCCCGTCTCCCGCATCGCCCGCCCGGCGCTGCTGGTGCCCGAGACACTCCCGGTCCAGCCCCTCCTCGCCCAGCTGCGCAGCGAGCAGCCCATCGCCGTCGTCGTCGACGAGTACGGCGGCACGGCCGGCGTGGTCACACTGGAGGACATCGTCGAGGAGATCGTCGGCGAGGTCCGCGACGAGCACGACGGACAGGACGTCCCCGAACTCGCCGCCGCCCCGCCGGAGGACGGCCGCCTCACCTGGGACGCCGACGGCAGCTGCCGGGTCGACATCCTCCAGCGCATAGGCCTCGACGTGCCCGAGGGGCCGTACGAGACCGTCGCCGGACTGGTCGCCGACCTGCTCGGCCGTATCCCCGCCGTCGGCGACCGGGCCGAGCTGCCCGGCTGGCGGCTCACCGTGCGCCAGGTCGGGCACTACCGCGCCGAGCGGGTCCGCCTGGTCCGCACGGTCCCCGCGGTGAACGTCATGGAGGCCGCCCGATGAGCGTGCTCCAACTCCTCTTCGCCGCGCTGCTCGTGCTCGCCAACGGCTTCTTCGTCGGCGCCGAGTTCGCGCTGGTCTCCGTGCGCCGCAGCCAGATCGAACCGCTCGGCACCGCGAGGGCCCGCCAGGTGCTGTACGGCCTGGAGCGGCTGCCCCAGATGATGGCGGCGGCCCAGTTCGGCATCACGGTGTGCTCGCTGACGCTCGGCGCGGTCGCCGAACCGACGGTCGCGCACCTGCTGGAGCCGGTCTTCGAGTGGATCCACCTGCCGCACGGCGTGATCCATCCGCTCGGCTACGTCATCGCCCTGGCCGCGGTCGTCTTCTTCCACCTCGTCATCGGCGAGATGGTCCCGAAGAACCTCGCGATGGCGGCCCCGGAGAAGGTCGCGCTGTGGCTCAGCCCCGGCCTGGTCTACTTCGCCCGCCTGTGCAGGCCGATCACCATTGCCCTCGGCGCCTGCGCCCGGGCCATCCTGCGGCTCTTCCACGTCGAACCCAAGGACGAGGTCGAGGCGGTCTTCACCAGCGAGCAGCTGAACCGGCTGGTGGAGGACTCCGGCCAGGCGGGCCTGCTCGACCCGGAGGAGCAGGAACGCCTGGAGGACGCGCTGGAACTGGGCTCGCGCCCGGTGACGGACGTCCTGCTGAAGCGCGAGTCCCTGGTGACGGTGCGCCCCTCGGTGACCCCGGGCCAGATCATCGAGCTCACCGGCCGTACCGGCTACTCACGCTTCCCGATCGCCGCGGAGAACGGTGCCTTCATGGGGTACCTGCACGTGAAGGACGTACTGGATCTGGAGGACTCGCAGCGGGCGGTACCCCAGCAGATCTGGCGCCCGATGACGAAGCTGCGGTCCGATCTGCCGCTGGATGACGCCCTCACGGTGATGCGGCGTGCCGCCACCCACCTGGCCCAGGTCGCGGACGGTTCCGGCAAGGTGCTGGGGCTGGTCGCGCTGGAGGACGTACTGGAGCTGCTGGTGGGTGAGGTACGGGATCCGGCGCACCGGGAGCTGCCGGAGGTTCGGGTCACTGAGCCTCGGAGCAGTGAGGAAGCGCTGGCGTCGTAGCGGAAGGGGGCTGGACCCACCCAGGGGCTCGGGGCTGTATCCGATATGCGGCTCCGCCGCGTGGGCGCGACCAGCCCCCACCGGCCCGCAGCCGACGAACTACATCGCCGACGGATCCTGCGGCCCCCGCCCCGACAGAACCTCCCCGTACGCCTGCATCAGATCCGGCAACCGCAACGTCGACAAGTCGTCCCGGCTCAGCATCCCCGGATACGTAGACAACCGAAGATCCCGATACGCGCAGCTCTTCTCGTACAGCGTCCGCAGGAACCGCCCGTTGCCCAACTCGTCGATCCACCCCTGGTCCACCACGTGTCCGGCGATCGACCGCAGCTCGTCCAGCGCCTCCTCGTCCCAGATGTCGCCGTTCTCCGCCGCCAGCACCTCGCCGATGGAGGTGAGTTCGAGGGGACGGTACGACGGGAAGTCCACCCGGGTCGTGAAGCGCGACGACAGTCCGGGGTTCGCGGCCAGCAGCCGGTCCATGCCCTCGGGGTAGCCCGCCAGGATCACGACCAGGTGATCCCGGTTGTCCTCGGCCCGCTTCAGCAGCACCTGGAGCGCCTCGTCGCCGTACGCATCCCCTTTGCCGTAACCGGAGTTGGAGAGCGAGTAGGCCTCGTCGACGAACAGGACCCCGCCCAGCGCCGAGTCGATCAGTTCGTTCGCCTTCACCGCCGTCTGGCCGAGGTACTCCCCGACCAGATCCGCCCGCTGCGCCTCCACGAGGTGGTCTCCGCCGAGCAGCCCGAGGGCGTAGAAGACGCGGCCCAGGATGCGGGCCACCGTGGTCTTGCCGGTGCCGGAGGGGCCGGAGAAGACGAAGTGACGTTTGGGCGGCTGGACCGGAAGGCCCTGGCCGGTGCGCAGCCGGGCCATGTTCAACTGCGCGGAGAGCGCCTTGACCTGGCGTTTCACCGGTTCGAGCCCCACCATGCGCTCGAGTTCGGTGAGCGCCTCCTGCAGTAGGACGGGGTCGGTGGGCCCGGCCGGCAGCGGCCCCGCGGGTGCGCCGGACCTCTCGCGTCCGGCCGGATCCGTCATGGACGGCAGTGGACCGGTGGGCGGCTCCGGTTCGGAGAGCTTCAGCTCCCGCCCCTCCATGCCGAACAGCGGATCGATCCCGTCGGGCCCCTCCAGCACGTCCTGCCCGAAGCCGGTGAGGGTGATCGCCGCGAGGTCGGCGGAGTCGTCGTACCCGTCGCCCTCGGCGATCGCGGCGAGCCGGGCCGAGGTGTCCATGAAGGCCGGGTCCACGCGGTGCACGGCGCGATAGAGGGGGAGGGCGGCCGCGGACCGGCCGGTCCCCTCGTGCGCCCGGGCCAGCCAGTAGCGCAGCTCCTTGCGCTGGGGCTGTTCGCTGCGGCAGCGCATGAGGGCCGCCGAGAGCAGCGGTTCGGCCTGGCCGTACATCTCCAGGCGGACCCGGGCCATGCCACCGAAGAGACCGGCCTCGATACCGAGCATGGCATCGTCGATCAGCGGTTCGGTGTGCCGGACCAACTGGTCCCAGTCCTTGACGAGATAGGCACGGCACGCGTGCAGGAAGCGGACCTGGTGGTCGGTGTCCACCGGCGGCAGGCCCGCGAGGGCCCGGTCCAGCTCGGGGACATGACGGCCGTCCAGCCAGTGCGAGGCGTGCGCGAGCAGCAGGTCACGCGGGCTCTCCAGCACCGGTTGCACCCACCAGCCCAGCCAGTACCAGGAGTTGAGGGTGCGGCGGTGCCGGGCGCGCTGTTCTCCGAAGCGCTCGCGGTGCCGGTACATCCTGAGCAGCGCGGTCGTCGTGTCCACGCGCAGCGCGTGCAGTCCGAGCCAGCCGTCGGCCATCCCGGGGTCGATCCGCACCGCGGTCCGGAACTCCTCCTCCGCCTGCGGATAGGCGCCCATCGTGTAGGCGTCCACACCTCGCACCCATGCGAGGTCGGCCGGGGCCTCGGGGCCCTGCGTGCCGAAATCCATCACGTCCCCCACAAACCGTGCCCCCGTGGTTTCACCACCGGGGCCGACGCCCGGTGGCCGCCTTCGTCCAACCGCTGTGCCGCGGACCGGAGTTGCAACGGTGCGCAGAGCAGTCGTCCGTAGGTCGCACCGAGGGCATCGTACCTGCGGAGGTGTCGCCCGCCGTAGGGTGCCGCACAGGCCGTTTGGCGAGGTGGGAGCAGATGGGGCGAACCACGGATGGTGACCGAGGGTGAGCGAATAACGCCTCACAGCGTCCGGAAATCCGTGAGAGGGCAGAACGAAGCCCCCGATCACGGGGGAACAACCGGGGGCTTCGCGACTGTGGGCGGCTTCGAACGGCCGCACATTCAGAACGTAAGACCTGTACGGCCCCTCGGTCAAGCGGAGTTGGGCGACTCAGGCAAGTTCCTACCAGTGGGTCTTCACAGGTTCAACACATCGATGTTGGGCCGTCACTGTGCGTGACATTCCGGTCCGGTCCAACAGCCCCCGCAGGCCCGGGAGTCGTCTTGTACCCCTCCTGGCACTGACGTACCAGGAGATCCGCGAAGGGGCGGGAGGGGTCTTCGGCGAAATGCCGTCGCTCCGCCACGACCCAGCCGTCCCAGAACTCCCGTTGTTCCACCCCGTCCCGGGACCGTCCGCGGGCCCAGGACTCCTCACGGGGCAGTTCCATCCACAGCAGCTGTGCCAGGTACGGCCGCAGTGCGCGCCGGCCCGCGCCGACTCCCTCCAGCAGGATCACCGGCGCCGGCGGCAGGGGCCGGGGCGGTCCGAAGCGGCGGGCGTGCCAGTCGTAGGGGGCGTAGTGCGCGGTCTCACCGCGGCCGAGCGGTGCGATCACCTCGTCCAGGAGCCGGCCGGTCCAGCCGAACAGCTCGGCGTGGCTGGCGATGTCGTCGAGGTGCAGCACGGGAGCGCCGCCGAGCGCGTCCGCCAACTGCCCGGCGAACGTGGACTTTCCGGAGCCGGCGTGTCCGTCGACGCCGATCAGCCGGACAGGGCCGCAGGACGGGGGCAGTCGGCGGAGCCGGGAGGCGAGGGAATGGATGACGGTTCCTGTTGGTGCTCATACGAACGGGCGGTTGGGCCCGTCCAGTCTAGTGAGGGGCCCGTGATCGCCGCCGGAACCGCAGTTCCCAGGTCATGCCAGTGGACGAGACCAATATTCGTTGGCGTGGCACGGGCTGAAGTGCTGGCAGGAGCATGCCGCCTCCTCCATAGTTGGCCCACTACCGTGCACGTGGACCCGCCCCGACTCGGAGACCTGGGGGTCTTCCCAGCCATGAGCAGAGCCGAACAGCCGTCCCGCAGAACCGTTCTGGCCGTCGCGGTCGCCGCCGCGGTGGCCGGCAGCGCGGGCCCCGCGAACGCCGCGGGCAACGCGATCGACGCGGCGTCCGACGAGGCCGCCGCCGGTCAGGTCGACAACCGCGCCTGGACCACGTACAGCGACTGGCGCGGTGGCACCGCGAAGGGCACCCGGGCCGTCGCCGGCAGCCGCCCCGGCGTCGTGATCGGCACTCCCGCGGGCACCACCGCGTACCCCGACCCGCACACCGGGACCACCGCGACCTGGGAGTACGCGATCTGGACCGGGCCGGTCCACAAGCTCGCCGTGCCCTCGACGGAGGTGATCGCCTCCTGGAACGCGCACACCCCGGCCGGCACCTGGATCCAGATCGAACTCAAGGGGACGTACTCCGACGGCACGGCCACCCCCTGGTACGTGATGGGCCGCTGGGCCGCCGGTGACGGGGACATCAAGCGGACCTCGGTCGACGACCAGACCGACGGCAAGAGCACGATCTGGACCGACACCTTCGCGATCGACGACCCCTCGACCGGGCTGCGTCTGGCCTCGTACCGACTGCGGCTGACCCTGTACCGCAAGCCCGGCGCGAAGAACACGCCGACCGTGTGGCGGCTCGACGCGATGGGCTCGGACGTGCCGGACCGCTTCACCGTCCCGGCCTCCACGCCCGGCCTCGCCCGTGAGCTGATCGTCCCGCGCTACTCGCAGGAGATCCATGTGGGCCAGTACCCGGAGTACGACAACGGCGGCGAGGCCTGGTGCAGCCCCACCAGCTCGCAGATGATCATCGAGTACTGGGGCGGCCGCCTCACCGCCGAGCAGCTGGCCTGGGTCGACCCCTCGTACGCCGACCCGCAGGTCTGCCACGCGGCCCGGTACACCTACGACTACCAGTACGCGGGCTGTGGCAACTGGCCGTTCAACGCGGCCTACGCGGCCACCTTCAAGGACCTCCAGGGCGTGGTCACCCGGCTCGGCTCGCTCACCGACCTGGAGACGCTGATCGCGGCCGGTATCCCGGCCATAACGTCCCAGTCGTTCCTCAAGGAGGAGCTCACGGGAGCCGGTTACGGCACCTCGGGCCACCTGATGACCGTGATTGGCTTCACCGCCGAGGGTGACGTCATCGCCAACGACCCGGCCTCGCCGAGCGACGCGGAGGTGCGGCGCGTCTACCAGCGGCGCGAGTGGGAGAACATCTGGCTCAGGACCAAGCGGTACAACGCCGGCGGCAAGGTCGTCTCGGGCACCGGCGGCGTCTGCTACCTGTACTTCCCCGCCTGCCCGACCCCGCGTCAACGCGAGGCGCTCGCGGCGGTGGGCGTGCGCTGAACCGCCTCGGAACGGCCCCCGGCATCCGCCGGGCGCCGTTTCCTGTGACCAAGCTCTCGGCCGCAAAAGCCGCTCTGGGTGGCAAGGTGGACAGATCGGTGGGGGGGCCGAGTCCATCCGCACACCCGAGACCAGCGAGACGCCATGACCGCACACTCTGCCACCGCCGCCCGCACCCGGACCGGCGGGCCGAAGGACGACGGCCCGAAGATCCTCGAACACGTCGCCGGCTGGACCCTCGTCGCGGTGATCGCGATGCTCGTCACGCAGCTCGGTCTACTGTGACCTGATCCATAGTTGACCTGGCATACTGCGGTTGTTTCCCGCCGCCAGCCCGAGGTCAGGGTCGAAATTTGAAGATCAGTGATCAGCGTGAAGCCGCCCGGCCGCGCGCTCGCGGCACCGAGCGCTCGGTCGCGCGCCGCGCCGAACTCATCTCCATCGGGCGGAAGTTGTTCGCGGACACGTCCTACGACGCGCTCTCCATGGACGACATCGCCCGCCAGGCGCATGTCGCCAAGGGGCTGATCTACTACTACTTCCAGTCCAAGCGGGGCTACTACCTGGCGATCATCCAGGACTCCGTCGCCGACCTGGTCACCTACGCGGCGAGCGGCCTCGAACTGGGGCAGGTGGACCGCGTCCACCGCACCCTCGACAGCTATCTGCGCTACGCCGAGCACAACCAGGCCGCCTACCGCACGGTCGTCAGCGGCGGCGTCGGTTTCGACGCCGAGGTGCACGCCATCCGGGACGGGGTGCGCGAGGCGATAGTCGCCACGATCTCCGAAGGCGCCTACGGCCGCACCGACATCTCCCCCGTGGCCCGCATGGGCCTGCTCGCCTGGGTGTGCAGCGTCGAGGGTGCCACCCTCGACTGGATCGACGGCCCGTCCCAGCTCTCCCGCGACACCATGCGCGACCTCCTGGTGAAGGCCCTCGGCGGCTCGATGCGCGCCATCGCCGAGATGGACTCCGACTACCCGACCCCGGCTCCGGCCCGCCGGGACGACTGACACCGCCGGCGAGTTGCCGACGAGTTGGGGCGGAGGCTCGTGGTCCCCCGCCCCAAGTCCCTGCCGGGCTCGGCTAGTTGATCGCCTTGATCAGCTCACCGCCCGAGGTGTCCCCGCTCAGCTCCCAGAAGAAGGTGCCGCCCAGGCCCTGCTGGTTCTTGTACGTCATCTTCGTCGCGATGGTCGCGGGGGTGTCGTAACTCCACCAGTTGTTGCCGCACTTGGCGTACGCCGTGCCGCCGACGGTCCCCGTCGCCGGGCACTTGCTCTTGAGCACCTTGTAGTCGTCGATGCCCTGCTCGTAGGTGCCCGCCGCCGGGCCCGTCGCGGTGCCGCCGGGCGCCGACTGGGTGACACCGGTCCAGCCGCGGCCGTAGAAGCCGATGCCGAGCAGCAGCTTGGAGGCCGGGATGCCGAGGCCCTTGAGCTTGGCGATGGTCGCCGAGGTGTAGTAGCCCGCCCTCGGGATGCCGGAGTAGGAGTTCAGCGCCGAGTGCGGGGCCGTCGGTCCTGACGCGTCCCAGGCGCCGAAGTAGTCGTACGTCATCGGGTTGTACCAGTTGACGTACTGGGCCGCGCCCGCGTAGTTCGCCGCGTCGATCTTGCCGCCGGCCGTGGCGTCCGCGGTGATCGCGGCGGTGACCAGCGAGCCGCTTCCGAACTTCGAACGGAGCGCCGCCATCAGGTTCTTGAACGCCTCCCTGCCGCTGGTGTCACAGGTGTTGCCGCAGGCGTTCGGGTACTCCCAGTCGATGTCGATGCCGTCGAAGACGTCGGCCCACTGGGAGTTCTCGACCAGGTCGTAGCAGGACTGGGCGAACGCGGCGGGGTTGCGGGCGGCCTCGCCGAACCCGCTCGACCAGGTCCAGCCGCCGAACGACCAGAGGACTTTCAGGCCCGGGTGCTTCTTCTTCAGCTCACGCAGCTGGTTGAAGTTGCCCCGCAGCGGCTGGTCCCAGGTGTCGGCGACGCCGTCCACGGACTCGGCCGCGTTGTAGGTCCGGTCGGTGGCCGCGTAGGCGTCGCCCATCGCGCACTTGCCGCCGGTGACGTTGCCGAAGGCGTAGTTGATGTGGGTCAGCTTCGCCGCCGAGCCGGAGGTCTCGATGTTCTTGACGTAGTACTTGCGGTCGTAGGTGGCCCATTCGGTGAAGTAGCCGACGACCTTGGAGCCGGCGGCCCTCGGTGTCCGCTCGGGGGCGGCTGCGGTGGCGCTGCTCGCGCCCGCCAGCAGGCCCGCGCCGAGGACCGCGCAACACACGGCGGAGAGCAGCGCCCGGAAGCGGGCGCGCTGAGGAAGGTGCATCGGTGTCTCCTCGTGGAGGGAGAGGGGAACGCCAGCCGATTGGCATGAACGCGGTAAGGCGGTGTCGGAACAGTAAGAGGACTAGACCACTGCGTCAATGGTTCGGACCAATTCGGCGCCCATTCCGGGCCGGTTGCCGGTGGGCCGGTATATCTTGAAGTAAGCGGTCGTTAACCAGTGACCAGGTGCCTCCGATCGGGCATACTCACAGGGCGCAGCCGCTGGTCAGCAGCTTCCGTGACCCGGGAGACGCGAGCAGCGGCCGGCGCCCAGTGAGACCCGGCGGAGCCGCCCCACCCCACGGCGTGCGTCCGCCAGCGCCCTACAGGGAGGAGAGCGTCGCCATGCCCGACCGCGCCCCGCAGCCGGTGGACCGGCAACTGCCCACGGACGAGGCCCGGGACCTGATCTCGCTCGTCCGCGACATCGCGCAGCACGAGATCGTCCCGAGGGCGGCCGAGGAGGAGGACGCCGGGCACTTCCCGCGCGAGGTCTTCACCCTGCTCTCCCGCACCGGCCTGCTCGGCCTGCCCTACGACTCCGAGCACGGCGGCGCAGACCAGCCGTACGAGGTCTATCTCCAGGTCCTCGAAGAACTCGCCGCCGCCCGCCTGACCGTCGGCCTCGGCGTCAGCGTGCACACCCTCGCCTGTTACGCGCTCGCGACCTACGGCACCAAGGAACAGCAGGTCGAGCACCTGCCCGCGATGCTCGGCGGCGGACTGCTCGGCGCCTACTGCCTCTCCGAACCGTCCTCCGGCTCGGACGCGGCCTCGCTGCGCACCAGAGCGGTCCGGGACGGCGACCACTGGGTGATCACCGGGACGAAGGCCTGGATCACCCACGGCGGAGTGGCCGACTTCTACACCGTCATGGCGCGCACCGGCGAGGAGGGCCCGCGCGGGATCACCGCGTTCCTGGTGCCGGCCGACGCGGACGGCGTGAGCGCGGCCGCGCCGGAGAAGAAGATGGGCATGAAGGGCTCGCCCACCGCCCAGGTCCACTTCGACGGGGTGCGCGTGCCGGACGGCCGGCGCATCGGTGACGAGGGGCAGGGCTTCGCGATCGCCCTGTCCGCCCTCGACTCGGGGCGGCTCGGTATCGCGGCCTGTGCGATCGGGCTGGCCCAGGCGGCCCTCGACGAGGCGGTCGGATACGCGACCGGGCGACAGCAGTTCGGGCGGCCCATCGCCGACTTCCAGGGGCTGCGCTTCATGCTCGCCGACATGGCGACCCAGATCGAGGCGGGTCGGGCGCTGTACCTCGCGGCGGCGCGGCTGCGGGACGCCGGTCGGCCCTTCGCCAAGCAGGCGGCCATGGCCAAACTGCACTGCACCGACACCGCGATGAAGGTCACCACCGACGCGGTCCAGGTCCTCGGCGGGTACGGCTACACCGCGGACTTCCCGGCCGAGCGGTACATGCGCGAGGCCAAGGTCCTGCAGATCGTGGAGGGCACCAACCAGATCCAGCGGATGGTCATCGCCCGTCACCTGGCGGGGCCGGAGACCCGCTGAACTGCCCTGGCCTGACCTGCGGTGCCGCGAGTCGGACCCACTCCGCGTCGTGGCGCCCCGGCAGGGTGCGGCCGCCGTTGGCCCAGGTGCGCATCAGATCGCGGTAGATGGGCGGGTCCTGGGGCGGTGGCGGCGGGGCCGGCAGCACGGGTGGAGCGACCAACGGAACCGATTCTGCGAACGGCGCGTGTGCCGGTGCATAGGTGTAGGTCATGGCTGGGCAACGGGGAGAGGGACGGTCGGGTCACGGCCCGCGCAATCGCGCGTGAGTTCGCGGACGTCCGGCCGGACATCTGGTCACCCGCACCGGCCTGACGTACCGTCAGCTCTCCGCAGGCAGGCAGGCAGGCCGGCCGTGACCGACGACCGCCCCGTACCGCTCGACGAGTACCCCGTGCACCAGGTGCCCCTGTCCATGAAGTACGTGGCGACCGGGGACCGCAACGCCTACGACCGCTGCATCTTCCACGTCCTCGACCACGACGGACACGCCCTGCTGATCCTCGGCCTCGGGGTGTACCCCAACCTCGGCGTGATCGACGCGTACGCGACCCTCCGCCTCGGCGACACCCTGCACACGGTGCGCGCCTCGGACGCCCTGCGGGCCGACGCCCGGACCGACCTGGCCGTCGGCCCGCTGCGCATTCACGTCGAACGCCCGCTGCGCGACTTCGTGCTGAGCTGCCGGACGGCGTCGGACGACCCGGACGGGCTGTCGTACGAGATCAACTGGACGGCCGACTTCCCGGCCCTCTGGGAGCCGCACCACCTCCAGCGGCGGGGCGGCCGGCTCACCCTGGAGGGCAGGCGGTTCGTGCAGGCCGGGCACTGCGACGGCTGGGATCCGGGCGGGCGGTCGCGAGATCCGGGTGCGGGGCTGGACCGGGACCCGCGACCGCAGCTGGGGTGTGCGGCCGGTGCCGGGGGAGGAGGGTGGCCGCTTCGCGGAGGAGCACCCGACCGAGGGCTTCCACTGGATCTGGTGTCCGGTCCGCTTCGACGACCGCTTCCTCATGGTGATCGTCCAGGAGGACGCCGACGGCCACCGCTCGCTCAACGACGCGTTCCTGGTCCGCCCCGGCCACCGCGACCACCAACTCGGCCGGCCGCAACCGGAGATCACCTACCGCTCCCCGGCACCCGCCACCCCGAACGAGCCCTCGTACACCTCGGCGACATTCGCAAGCCCATGGAGCTGGAGGTGGAGGTCCTCACCTCCTCACCGCTCGCGCTCGGGGCCGGTTACCCGCCGGCCGACGACTGGCAGCACGGCACCTGGCAGGGCCGCGACTGGACCGACCGCCGCACCTACGTTGTACGCCGCCCTGCGCATCGCCTACCGCCAGGCGCACTTCGGGGAAGTGGCCGTACCGGCGGACCCGGACACACTGATCCTGCACCACGGCAGCGTGCGGGCCATGGTGCAGGGCAGCTACTGGGACTGAAGGAGAGGGCTCAGGCGGCCTGACGGCGCATCACCGGCACGCGCATGGGGCGCGAACCCGGGCCACCCACGTGCGAGAACGGCTGGGTCCGCCAGTCGAGTCCCTGGGGGAGCGTCAACAGCAGGGCCGTGTCCTGCTCCTGGGGCTCCGCCGACTCGTCCGCAGACCGGGCCTCGGAAGCCCTGCGGCCCGTACCGGCGCAGACCGTGAGGCCGAAGGGGTTCCACGGAGAGGCGCACAGCGCGTGCTCCGGCAGCACCTCCTCGTCCGCCAGCAGGGCGATGGACTGCGTGCAGTCCGGGCAGATCACCCGGTACATCTCGAAGGTGTCGTACGCGTCGAACTCGTCGTCGAGAGCGTCGGGTTCGACACCCTCCGGCTCGGACTCGACGACCGTCAGGCGCTTGGGCGCGGTACGACCAGGGCGCTTAAGACTCTGCATTGGGTTCTCCCCCTCGGGCTGGGCCGTGAAGGCACTGCGGCCTCGACCACAGCAAGCACTTCCCGTCCCGTCATGGCGGTAATCACGAGAACATCACGGAGGACTTCACGGGGGTGTGGCCTTCGTCACATGCCGCTTGCAGGTGCCCGTGGCGGTCGCTTTGTCCCCTCGGGCGGCCCACAGATACCCCTGTAACCACTGGCCACATCACGAACCGGGCATGACCTGGGCCGCTCAGGTATCCGAGGAGATCGGGCGCACTGTAGGTTCTGCGCCATGGAGGAGCTGGACCGACAAATCGTGCAGCTGCTCGTCAAGGACGGGCGGATGAGTTACACGGACCTGGGCAAGGCCACGGGCCTGTCCACGTCGGCCGTGCACCAGAGGGTGCGACGGCTGGAGCAGCGGGGTGTCATCCGCGGGTACGCCGCGGTGGTCGACCCCGAGGCGGTGGGCCTGCCCATGACCGCGTTCATCTCGGTGAAACCGTTCGACCCCAGCGCCCCCGACGACATCGCGGACCGCCTGTCCGGCGTCCCCGAGATCGAGGCCTGCCACAGCGTCGCGGGCGATGAGAACTACATCCTCAAGGTGCGGGTGGCGACTCCACATGAGCTGGAGGAGCTGCTGGCCCGTCTGAGGTCGTTGGCGGGCGTCTCCACTCGCACGACGGTGGTCCTGTCGACTCCCTACGAGGCCCGCCCACCCCGCATCTGATCCCACAGGGACTGCACCCACCCGAGGGGCGCGGGGCTGTGTCGATAGGCGGCTCCGCCACGCGGGCGCGACAAGCCACGACGGACCGGAACCCGCAAGACAACCCGCACCCCCGTGGCGAAATGCCCCCTGAAACACTGTCCCTCATGAGCCAACAGCAGACCGTCCTCCTCCGCCGCGGCGAGATCCACAGCCCCGCCGACCCCTTCGCCACCGCGATGGTCGTCGAACGTGGACAGGTGGCCTGGGTCGGCTCAGAAGGCGCCGCAGACGCATTCGCGGACGGCGTCGACGAGATCGTGGACCTGGACGGCGCTCTGGTCACCCCCGCGTTCACCGACGCACATGTGCACACCACCGCCACCGGCCTCGCCCTCACCGGCCTCGACCTCTCCGGCGCCCCCTCCCTGGACGCCGCCCTGAACCTCGTACGAGAGTTCGCGGCCGCCCACCCGAACGACCCTGTCCTCCTCGGCCACGGCTGGGACGCCTCCCGCTGGACCGCCGACCGCCCGCCCACGCGCGCGGAACTCGACGAAGCCACCGGTGGCCGCCCCCTCTACCTGAGCCGCATCGACGTCCACTCGGCGGTGGCGACGACCGCCCTGCTCGACATGACGTCCCTCGGAGCAGTGGACGGCCCCCTGACGGCCGACGCCCACCACGCCGTCCGCTCCAAGGCGCTCGCCTCCGTCTCCCCGGCCCAGCGCAAGGAAGCGCAACGCGCCGCGCTCGCCCACGCCGCCTCCCTCGGCATCGGCACCGTTCACGAATGCGCAGGCCCCGAGATCTCCTCCGAGGACGACTTCACCGGCCTGCTCGGGCTCGCCGCGCAGGAAGCCGGCCCACGGGTCGTCGGCTACTGGGCCGAACAGAACGTCGACAAGGCGCGCGAGCTCGGCGCGGTCGGCGCCGCCGGAGACCTCTTCGTGGACGGCGCCCTCGGCTCGCACACCGCCTGCCTGCACGAGCCGTACGCCGACGCCGGGCACACCGGCATCGCCTACCTGGACGCCGCGGCCGTGGCGGCCCATGTCACCGCCTGCACCGAGGCGGGCCTCCAGGCGGGCTTCCACGCGATCGGCGACGCGGCCGTGACCGCCGTGGTCGAGGGCGTCCGCGCGGCAGCGGAGAAGCTCGGACTCGCCCGCGTCCGCGCCGCCCGGCACCGCGTCGAGCACGCCGAGCTGCTCACCCCCGAGGCGATCGCCGCCTTCGCCGAGCTCGGGCTCACCGCCTCCGTCCAGCCCGCCTTCGACGCCCTGTGGGGCGGCGAGGACGGCATGTACGTCCAGCGCCTCGGCGGGGACCGGGCGGGCCGTCTGAACCCCTTCGCGGCGCTCCTGCGCGCCGGTGTCCCCCTCGCCTTCGGCTCCGACAGCCCGGTCACCCCGCTCGACCCCTGGGGCACGGTCCGTGCCGCCGCCTTCCACCACACCCGCGAGCACCGCGTGTCCGTGCGCGCCGCCTTCACCGCCCACACCCGCGGCGGCTGGCGGGCGATCGGCCGCGACGACGCGGGCGTCCTGGTGCCCGGCGCCCCCGCGGACTACGCCGTGTGGCGCACCGACGAACTGGTCGTCCAGGCCCCCGACGACCGGGTCGCCCGCTGGTCCACCGACCCCCGCTCCGGCACTCCCGGTCTGCCCGATCTGACGCCGGGCCGTGACCTGCCCGTCTGTCTGCGCACCGTGGTCGGCGGACGGACGGTCTTCGCAGGGCCGGTCGAGTGATCTCCGGGGGTGGCGCGGCCCCGATCGGCCGCCGCCGCCCTGTCGCGCGACCTGCGCATCCTCCGCGCTGACCAGGGCATTGACGGCAGACGCCCAGGTCAAACAACTGTTGACAGCCGACGGCAGGGGGCCGGTAGGTTCGGCCGGGTCCACCACCGGACGCCCGACCGGGGAACCTCCGCCGAGTCGTCGCAGCGCCGCTGGGTCAGGGACGGTGTGCCGCACCGGAACACCGCCACTGGGAGCCAGGCTCAGCGCTCGCGCCACGGCGAGGGAACGTTCCGTCCGGCCGGGGAGGTGTGACCCGGGTGGGGCCCGGGCGCTCAGTAGACAACGGCTTTAGGTCGACCCGCAGCCAGCGGGCCCCAGGTCGGCCCGAAGGGCGCCGGGCCCCCATCCGCAGCTACCGCCACGACCTTACAAGGGCGAAAATCGGACTCTTACCCCGCTCTTGTGGAAACGACACCAGCATACGAACGCCTTGTCACGTCATCGCAGGCCGAGCCCACTATGGTGGACGCCTGAGCAATGACTCGAAGGGGCAGCAGTGAACGACGGCGACGGGACCCTGACGGCACAGGGGAGGCGGTTCGGCCCGCTCGGCACGGCGTTGGTGATCATCCCGACCTACAACGAGGCGGAGAACATCAAGGCCATCGTCGGCCGGGTACGCAAGGCCGTCCCGGAGGCGCACGTCCTCGTGGCCGACGACAACAGCCCCGACGGCACCGGCAAGTTCGCCGACGAGCTGGCGGTCGACGACGACCACGTCCAGGTCCTGCACCGCAAGGGCAAGGAGGGTCTCGGCGCCGCTTATCTCGCGGGCTTCCGCTGGGGCCTGGAGCACGGCTACGGCGTCCTGGTCGAGATGGACGCCGACGGCTCCCACCAGCCCGAGGAACTGCCCCGCCTGCTGACCGCCCTCAAGAGCGCCGACCTGGTCCTCGGCTCCCGCTGGGTGCCCGGCGGCCGTGTCGTGAACTGGCCCAAGTCCCGCGAGTTCATCTCCCGCGGCGGAAGCCTCTACTCGCGCGTCGCCCTCGACCTGCCCCTGCGTGACATCACCGGCGGCTACCGCGCGTTCCGCCGCGAGACCCTCGAAGGTCTCGGCCTCGACGACGTCGCCTCCCAGGGCTACTGCTTCCAGGTCGACCTGGCCCGCCGCGCGGTCAAGGCCGGCTACCAGGTCGTCGAGGTGCCGATCACCTTCGTCGAGCGCGAACACGGCGACTCCAAGATGAGCCGCGACATCCTGGTGGAGGCCCTGTGGCGGGTCACCACGTGGGGTGTGGGGGAGCGGGTCGGCAGGATCACAGCGCGGGGAAAGCGCCCACAGTCGTAGGCGTACGACCTCACAGCCGCGGTTGATCAGCCCCTTATCCCGTGCTGAGCCGCGCCCAGGCACACTGGACGCATGACGACAGGCGCTCCGACCCCCACATACCCCGTCCGGCCCCGCCGTTCCCGTATGCGCACCTTCCTGCCGCTGGGCGTCGCCGCCTGGCTGGTGCTGGAGATCTGGCTGCTGACCGTGGTCGCGGGCGCGGCGAGCGGTTTCGCGGTGTTCCTTCTGCTGGTCGCCGGCTTCGTGCTCGGCTCGGTGGTGATCAAGCGGGCCGGCCGCCGTGCCTTCCAGAACCTGAACGAGGCGCTCCAGCGGGGCGGCGCCCCGTCGAGCTCCGGCAGCGGCGGCAACGGCCTGATGATGCTGGGCGGCCTGCTCCTGATGATCCCCGGTCTGATCTCGGACGCGGCGGGCCTGCTTCTGCTGCTCCCGCCGGTCCAGAAGGCCATCGGCCGCTACGCCGAGCGCACCTTCGACCGCAAGCTCCGCGCCGCCGCCCCGGGCACCCTGGGGGACGCGTTCCAGCAGGCTCGTATGCACCGGCCTGACGGCAAGGTGGTCCAGGGCGAGGTCATCCGCGAGGACCGCCCCGAACCGCGGGACACTCCGAAGCCGCCGCTCACGGGCTGAACCCCCGTCCGGGCGCGGACAGCGTCAGGGCCCGGACGGCGCGAAACCGCGGGCGCCGTACGTCGACTTCACGTACGGCGCCCGCGGTTACCTATTGCGCTGTTTTCCGGCTCAGTCCCGCAAGGACTACGCCGACTTGCGGCTGTCCCGGGGATGAACAGCGATGTTCATCGCCCCGGAGCGCAGAACCGCCAGACGCTCCTCGAGGACCTCTTCGAGTTCCTCACGGGTGCGTCGCTCCATCAGCATGTCCCAATGCGTACGCGCGGGCTTGGCCTTCTTCTCTTCAGGGCCGTCGCCGTCCACCAGGAGTGCCTGGGCCCCGCAGACCTTGCACTCCCACTCCGGCGGGATCTCCGCCTCGACCGAGAAGGGCATCTCGAAGCGATGTCCCTTCTCGCATGCGTACTCCACGGCCTGGCGCGGGGCCAGGTCGATGCCGCGGTCCGTCTCGTAGCTGGTCACCACGAGGCGCGTGCCGCGAAGAGCTCGCTCACTCATGAATCGTGCCTCCCGGGCTTGTCGCCCACAGGACAGGTGTCGCTGTCGTCGTCATACCGGTCAACGTCCGGTCGGCGGTAAAGATTCCCGTTCCGGGTCCCGTCCCGGGCAAATGCGTCGCCGTCGTAGCCGCCCCTTGTTGTACCCACCAGCGCCCGGTTTGTCACATCTGCTAGCAGATGTGACCCAGCGTTTCGGCATCTTTGACGCGCAGTAACGGTACGCCTGGCAGGCCAAACGCGTACACTACAGCGCTTTCGCGTTGAACGCTAAATCCTTTCGGGTACCGGATTGCCCGCGTCGCTGATCGCCCGCCGCACCGGAACCCTTGCGAGCAGGGCGAATCCGATGACGAAGAAGGCCACCAGGGAGATGATCGCGTCCCGATAACTTCCGGTTACCTGGTAGGTGATCCCGAACAGCAGCGGGCCCAGCCAGCTCATGCCACGGTCGCTCATCTCGTACGCCGAGAAGTACTCGGCCTCCTTGCCGGGCGGGACGAGGTGGGAGAAGAGGGAGCGCGACAGGGCCTGGCTGCCGCCGAGCACGAGCCCGATGCCGGCGGCCAGGACGAAGAACCACACGGGGGCACCGGCGGGCAGGAAGTACCCGGCCCCCAGGACCACCGCCCAGGCCACCAGCGAGCCGAGGATCGTGCGCTTGGCCCCGTACGTCCGGGCGATCCGGCCGAGGGCCAGCGCCCCCGCCACCGCCAGCACCTGTACCAGAAGCACGGCCGCGATCAGCGTGGACTGCCCGAGGTCCAGTTCCTCGGAGCCGTAGATCGACGCCTGGGAGATCACGGTCTGGATGCCGTCGTTGTAGACGAGGTACGCGAGCAGGAAGGCGAGGGTGAGCGGGTGGCGGCGCATGTCGCGGACGGTGGCCGCGAGCTGCCGGAAGCCGGGGGCGGTGGGTTCTTGGTCGTCCCTCCCAGAGGAGCGGCGGTCGCGCAGCCGTCGTAGCGGAATCAGTGCGAAGGCGCCCCACCACAGACCGGCCGAGGCCAGACAGATGCGGACCGCGGCGCTCTCGGAGAGGCCGAAGGAGTCGTGGCCCATGTAGAGCACGAGGTTCGCGACCAGGACCAGGGCGCCCGCCGCGTAACCGAAGGCCCAGCCCTTGGACGAGACCGCGTCGCGCTCCTCGGGCGGGGCGATCTGCGGAAGGTAGGAGTTGTAGAGCATCGTGCCGACGGCCGCCGCGGCGTTCGCGACGACCAGCAGGACCCCGCCGAGGAGATACCGCTCGCCGCCCAGGAAGAACATGCCGGTCGTCGCGGCGGCTCCGGTGTACGCGGCCGCGGCCAGCAGGGGCTTCTTGCGGCCGGTGCGGTCGGCGGCGACACCCACCAGAGGCATCACCAGCACGGCCACGACCACCGACAGGGACACCGAGTACGCGAAGAAGGAACCGGCGCGCACCGGGATGCCCAGGGGATGGACGTACCCGTCGGAGTCCGCCGCGTTCTTGGCGACCGAGGTCAGATAGGGGCCCAGGAACACGGTGAGCACGCTCGTCGAGTAGACGGAGCACGCCCAGTCGTAGAAGTACCAGCCGCGCTGCTCGCGCCGCCGGTCGGCGGCCTCGTCCGCCGAGCCCGCCCGCACGGTGTCGGTGCCCACCCGTGCCCTCGCTTCCCCGTGAAGTGCCGTGCGTAGGCCGGGGGGACGGGCGGGTCGGTCGTGGGTCAGACCCAGACGCCCCGGTCCTCCATGACCTTGCGCAGTGTGTCGATGTGATCGGTCATGATGCCATCGACTCCCAGGTCCAGAAGCCGGTGCATGCGATCGGCCTCGTTGACGGTCCACACGTGCACCTGGAGCCCGCGCGCGTGAGCAACGCGTACGAAGCGGTGGTCGACCACCTGGATGCCGGACTGGACCTCGGGCACCTGGGCGGCGACGGCCGAGCGGCGCAGTGCCGCGGGCACTCCCCAGGAGCGCAGCCGCAGGTTGAGGACGCCTCTTGTGCCGTACGACGTCGCCAGGCGCGGCCCGGCCAGCCGCTGGGCGCGCACGACCCGTGCCTCGGAGAAGGAGCCGACACAGATGCGGTCCCAGGTGTTGGTGCGCTCGATGAGGTCCAGCAGCGGCTGGAGGGCCGGCTCGGCCTTGATGTCGACGTTCCAGCGGGCTCCGGGGAAGGTCTCCAGGAGCTCCTCGAAGAGCGGCACCGGCTCCTGGCCCGCCACGCGCGCGTGCCGTACGTCCGTCCAGGGCAGGTCCGCTATCCGGCCGGCTCCGTCGGTCACCCGGTCCAGTGTCGTGTCATGGAAGGCGACGAGCTTGCCGTCCGCCGTGGCGTGGACGTCGGTCTCCAGGTAGCGGTAGCCCGCCTCGACCGCCCGCCGGAACTGGAACGCGGTGTTCTCCAGGCCGTCCGCCGCCCCGCCCCGGTGGGCGAAGGGGATGGCGCCGGGATGGTCGAGGTAGGGGTGGCGTATCCGCGAGGTCACGGACGCAGTATCGCTCCCTGCGGTTGCCCGGTGGCAACGACCGTGCTGCCGTCGGATGCCGGGCGGACGGCGAACACCCGCAGGAAGAGCTGGGCGAGCGGGCCGATGGCCAGGGCGTAGAGGATGGTGCCGACGCCGATCGTGCCGCCGAGGACGAAGCCCGTGACCACGACGGCCACTTCGACCGCGGTCCGCATCAGCCGGATCGAGCGTCCCGTCCGCCGGTGCAGACCGGTCATCAGGCCGTCCCTGGGGCCCGGTCCGAAGTCGGCGGCGATGTAGAGGCCGGTGGCCACACCGTTGAGCACGATCCCGGCGAGGAGCAGAGGGATCTGCGCGGCGAGACCGTGCACCGTCGGCACCGCCGCGAGGGTGGCGTCCATGGCGATGCCGACCACGAAGACATTGGAGACCGTGCCGAGTCCCGGCCGCTGGCGCAACGGGATCCACAGGAGCAGCACCGCCGCGCCCACGACGATCGACACGACGCCGATGGACAGGCCCGTCAGCTCGGCCAGCCCTTGGTGCAGCACTCCCCAGGGCTCAAGGCCCAGGCCCGCCTCGACGAGCAGCGCCGAGCTGGCCCCGTACAGAGCGAGTCCGACGTACAGCTGGATCAACCGTCGCCCGAGACGGCTCTTCGTGGACAAGGTGGGTCCCCCTGTGGTGGTAGTGGCCTGACGCATGACACCCTGTGGCCATGGATGGCATGCCATCCATGGCCAATTCGGGGAAGGTGGACTGATTTCAGTGGCGCAGTGGACCTCGGCGATGGGTGCCGCGCAGCTCGCCCGGCTGCTCAACTCCCAGCAGGACCGCCCGGCGGGCCCCGGCACCCGCCGCCCGCCGGCCTACCGCGCGCTCGCCGACGGCATCCGCCTGCTGGTCCTGGAGGGCCGCGTTCCGGTGGCCGCCCGGCTGCCCGCCGAACGCGAGCTGGCCCTCTCCCTCTCCGTCAGCCGTACGACCGTCGCGGCGGCCTACGAGGCCCTGCGCGCCGAGGGATTCCTGGAGTCCCGGCGCGGCGCGGGCAGTTGGACGGCCGTACCGGCCGGCAACCCGCTCCCCGCGCGTGGCCTCGAACCCCTCCCGCCCGAGGCCCTCGGTTCCATGATCGACCTGGGCACCGCCGCCCTGCCCGCCCCCGAACCGTGGCTGACGCGCGCGGTGCAGGGCGCCCTGGAGGAACTGCCGCCGTACGCCCACACGCACGGCGACTATCCGGCGGGTCTTCCGGCGCTGCGCGCGATGATCGCCGAGCGGTACACCGCCCGCGGCATCCCGACGATGCCGGAGCAGATCATGGTGACGACGGGGGCCATGGGCGCGATCGACGCGATCTGCCACCTCTTCGGCGGCCGGGGCGAACGCATCGCGGTGGAGTCGCCGTCCTACGCGAACATCCTTCAGCTGATGCGGGAGGCGGGCGCCCGGCTCGTGCCCGTCGCGATGGCGGAGGGGCTGACCGGCTGGGACCTCGACCGATGGCGTCAGGTGCTGCGGGACGCGGCGCCGCGGATCGCCTATGTCGTCGCCGACTTCCACAATCCGACCGGCGCGCTGGCCGGTGAGGACCAGCGGCGGCAGTTGGTGGAGGCGGCGCGGTCCGCGGGGACCGTGCTGGTGGCCGACGAGACGATGAGCGAGCTGTGGCTGGACGAGGACGTCTCGATGCCGCGTCCGGTGTGCGCCTTCGACCCGGCCGGCTCCACCGTGGTCACCGTCGGCTCGGCCAGCAAGGCGTTCTGGGCGGGTATGCGGATCGGGTGGGTCCGCGCGGCACCGGACGTGATCCGCAGTCTGGTCGCCGCGCGCGCCTACGCCGATCTCGGTACCCCTGTACTGGAGCAGCTGGCGGTGAACTGGCTGTTCAGCACCGGGGGCTGGGAGCAGGCCGTGGAGTTGCGGCGGGTCCAGGCTCGGGACAACCGGGACGCGCTGGTGACGGCTCTGCGCAAGGAACTGCCGACGTGGGGGTTCGAGGTGCCCAGGGGTGGGCTGACGCTGTGGGTCCGGGTCGGGGGCTTGTCCGGTTCGCGGCTGGCGGAAGCGGGGGAGCGGGTGGGAGTGCGGGTGCCGTCGGGGCCGCGGTTCGGGGTCGACGGGGCGTTCGAGGGATATGTGCGCCTGCCGTTCACGGTCGGTGGCGCGGTGGCCGAGGAGGCGGCGGCCAGGTTGGCCGCGGCGGCGCGGATCGTGGAGAGCGGTGGGTCAGGCGGCGGGGAGTCCCCTCGAACCTTCGTTGCGTGAAGCGCCTTTAGGGGCGCGGGGCTCTGTCGATGTGCGGCTTCGCCGCGTGGGCGCGATCAGCCCCCACGCACCGGCAGCTGCTCGACAACCGCCCGGAGTTACGGCGCGTCGGCGACTACCGCCTCCGCCGGCACGTCCTCCACAGGAGTGGTCCGCGCCGGCAACAACGCCAGCACCGCCTGCCGATCCACCTCACTCGTCGCGTCGTCGTACGGATCCGGAGTCGCCGGCACCTGAATCCGATGCACCGGGCCCGTACCCAGGCGGGCGTACCCACGACCGGCAGGCACCTGCGCCACCGGCGTCGTGTGCGGCGGCGCCCCCAGCACCGCCTCCAACTGCTCCGGCGTCGCAGACCCCAGCACGACACGCGCGCGTGTGTGCTGCCGCACCGGCTCGCTCAACGCCTCCGAACTGTCGAACTGTTCGGCCACCACCACCGTGACGTTCGCCGCACGCCCGTGCCGCAGGGGGACCTGGAGCAGGGACTGCGGATCCTTGCGGCCGTCCGCGGCGGCCAGGTGGGCGAAGGCGCTCGGACGGTCGAGGAGGATCCACAGCGGGCGCTTGGTGTCGTCCGGCGGCGGCTGGCCGGCCTGCCGGGCCCGGTTGGTCGCGATGAGACGGCGCTCCGTCTCGGTCGCCGCCCATTCGAGGCTCGCCAGCGCACCCGCCAGCCCGCACTCCACCGCGAGGACGCCGTCCCGCCCGGTCAGGCACGCGTACTCGCCGGTGCCGCCGCCCTCGACGATGACGACATCGCCGTACTGAAGGGCCTGGAGCGCGATCGAACGCAGCAGGGTCGAGGTGCCGCTGCCCGGCTGGCCCATGACCAGGAGGTGCGGTTCGGTGGAGCGGATGCCGGTGCGCCAGACGACCGGCGGGACGTCGCGCTGCTCGTCGCCGTAGCCGAGCGGGAGCGTGCGCTGGACCTGGGTGGGGTCGGTGAAGCCGAGCACCGTCTCGCCCGGGGCGGTGACGAAGCGCTGGGCGGTGATGTCGGTGGGCAGCGGGGCGAGGACGGTGACCGTGAGCTCGTTGCCCTCCTCGTCCCAGGTGAAGTGGTACTCCCGGCCGCGGCCCGACTTGGCGTGCAGCAACTGTTCGATGCGGGCCCGGGACTCGGCCTCGCCGTCGGTGAAGTACGCCGGGTAGCGGATCAGCAGGTGGGTGATGCGGCCGCTGCCGTCGAAGTCGTACGCGGGGAAGGCCTTCTCCCACTCGCCGCCGTGCGTGTAGAGCGGGTCCGGGTCCTCGGCGGCCGAGAAGTACGGGACGAGCGCGTCGTACAGCGACCTCAGACGCTGTGTCTGCGACTCGTCGGGGCCTTCCGGTTCCGGCTGACTGCGGTCCCGGCCGTGCCACGCTGCCGCCGCCATCACGGAGATGACGGCGAGCAGCGGGCCGTACGGAACGAGCGCCACGACCAGGACCACCGTGGCCACCAGGAAGAGCAGTGGCCCGCGCTTGTCCTTGGGGGTCTCGGCCCACCTGCGCCGCGCGGCCGCGGCCAGGCGGCCGAAGCCCCGGGTGATCGTGATCAACGGGTGGAGGACGTCGGTGGCGCTGTCGGCCGCCGTCCGGGCCAGCTCCCGGCTCCGGGCGATCTGCGCGCTGCCTGTGCTCAGGATGCGGGGGAGGGGGCGGCGGGCCACGGCTGTCTCCTGAAGGTGCGTACGGACGGAAGGGGCGGCGTCAGAACTTGATGCCGCCGAGGAGGCTCGCCAGGCTCTCGCCACCGGCCTTGATGCTCGGGGCGATGGCCGTGCTGGCCAGGTAGAAGCCGAACAACGCCGAGATCAGGGCGTGCGAGGCCTTGAGCCCGTCCTTGCGGAAGAAGATGAAGACGACGATGCCGAGCAGTACGACACCCGAGATGGAGAGGATCATTTCGTGCTCCTGGTTCGTGGGGACAGTCACCATGAGTACTTCCAGGATCACAGCATGTATCCATACGACAAAAGGTGCAAATGGGTGAAATTCTTTTGATTTCACTGGGTTGGCAGAGTCGTGTGATCTTTACCTCCGGCACTTCGGGTCATGTGCCGCGCGAGCCAGTACCCTTGCGATTCACCTGAACGGTTGCATGAGAGGCGGACCGGCCGATGACTGAAGCCCCCGACCCCGAGGTCGTGGAGCTGGCGACCAAGATCTTCGATCTGGCCCGGCAGGGACAGACCGAGGCGCTCGTGGCGTACGTCGACGCGGGTGTCCCGGCCGGCCTCACCAACGACCGCGGGGACTCCCTCGTGATGCTCGCCGCCTATCACGGGCACGCGGACGCGGTACGTGCGCTGGTGGCCCGTGGGGCGGCTGCGGGCGGAGTCAACGACCGGGGTCAGACACCGCTCGCCGGGGCTGTCTTCAAGGGCTCCGCGGACGTCATCAAGGCTCTGCTGGAGGGCGGCGCCGACCCCTCCGAGGGCACCCCCTCGGCCGTCGACACGGCCCGGATGTTCGGCAGGGCCGAACTGCTCGACTTGTTCGGCGCACACTGATCCGTCTGTTCTGACCAGCGAAAACAAGGAAAACGGGGGAGGCGGTACAGGGCCGCCGAAATTTCGGTCGCGGCAGATGTAAGTGCCGAGTCATCATGACGTCGTGGTTCACGGACGGGATGGCTGGGCAGGTGATGCCGCACCGCGTGGACCGTGAAACGGTCCGCATGGGCCACCGACGAGAGGCAGAGGAAGATGGCTTGCAGCAAGCAGGAAACGGCGGGCGCCCCGACGTGTTGTCACGCGGCCAGGTAATGCACGTCCCCGGTTGCGTCGACGCTTGATGTGAGGCTGTTTCCCATGTTCGATCCGGTC
The DNA here is from genome assembly GCF_040651535.1 of Streptomyces sp. NPDC048420. Taxonomy (NCBI): domain Bacteria; kingdom Bacillati; phylum Actinomycetota; class Actinomycetes; order Kitasatosporales; family Streptomycetaceae; genus Streptomyces; species Streptomyces sp. NPDC048420. The sequence continues at coordinate 39,304 of NZ_JBEZKG010000028.1, read as the reverse complement.
ATAGCGCCCAGCGGTACGCTGCTCGGCCTGCTTCAGCGGGGCCGCGGCGACGGCACGCTGCACGCGCTCACCGCCCCGCGCGCCGAGGCGCTCGCGGCCCTGAACCACTGCGTGCTGCGCGATCCCCGCCACGACTGGCAGGTGGAGAACCGCTCCCTTTACTACGCCCGTCTCTACCTCGACCTCAACGGCGAGCTGGACGAGATCGAGGCGCACCTCTTCGAGGTGGACGACGTCTTCGACACCGAGGAGTCACGCACGGGCCTCGCCCTCGCCGTCCTCGGCCACCTCGCCTCCTATGGCAGGCGCGACGCGCTCGAACTGCTGCGGAGGTACGCCGCCTCAGGCTCCAACTGGGCCTGGGCGCTGGACGAACTGGCGCTGCGCGACGATGACGCGGGCCTGCGTTCCCTGGCCGCGCCCGTACTCGCGCGGTTCGCGACCGATCCGGAGGGCGAGGCCGAGCTGGCCGCCGCCGTCCGTGACGCCTTCGAGCCGAGGCCATGGCGGCTGTGGGCCGACGATCCCCGCGAATCGGTCTCCACCCGTGTGCGTGCCGCTCAGGAGGCCGGCTGTTTCGACCGCTGGCAACGCCAGATGCGACCCGCCGGGCCCCGACCGGGGTGGAGCGTGCAGGCCGTCTTCGAGTGGGCACAGCAAGGGGTCGAGCGGGGGGCCGCGCTGCATGTGCCCGCTGCCCGCTGCCTGACCGCCGTCGCAGGCCCCGAGGACCGGCCCGACATCCTCGCGGCCGCCAAGGACGGCACCGACGGGGCCCGCTGCACCGCCCTGCGCTATCTCGCCGACAGCAATGATCCCGAGGCCTTCGACCTGATCGAGGCGGCCGTCGTCACCGGCTCGACAGCCGTCGTGGAGGCCGCGCTCGACTCGTTCGAACGCATGCGCAGTATCGCCGCCGTCGACCGGGCCCGCGGCTGGGCCCGACGGCCCGATCCGTTGGGCGCCGCCGCCGGACGCATGCTCGCCTGCCTGGGCGGCGTCCAGGACCGGGACCTGGTGCTCGCGGCCCTCCGGGAGGCCGTACGGGGTGAGGGCCCCGACGCGCCGACCCTGTGGACCCTCGTCGACGGCACCGGACGGCTGGGCATCGCCTGCGCCGCCCCCGTGCTGCGCCATATCTACCGGGAGACGGCGTCCTCCCATCTCCGCGGCCGCGCCGCCCACGCGCTCGCCGCCACCGACCCCTCCTTCGCCACCGGATTCGCCGTCGAGTGCCTCTGGGACTGCGAGGAGACCACTCGCGAGATCGCCGCCCGGCACGCCGAGACCGGTGACGCCCGGGTCGTGGAACGACTGCGCAGGCTCGCCGCCGATCCGGCCGAGGAGACCGAGGTGCAGACCGTGGTGCGCAGCCGCATCGGACCGGACACGGCCGCCATGTGAAACCGGCCCCGGAGGTGAACCGGTGGGCACCGTCACGCCCGCCGGATGAACTCGGGGTGACCCCCGGGTCAGGTATGCGTGGACGCGGCCTGACCTGCCCGGGTGTGCAGCGGAACGCTCACGGGACGTTCCTCGTTCGGAAAGATCCACGTTGACGTGGCCACGTCCGGCGCGGCGACAACAGCCGTATGCGTGTCGTCATAGTGACCGAATCCTTTCCCCCCGATGTGAACGGCGTGGCCCACTGCGCGCTCCAGACCGCCCGGCACCTCGTAGATCGCGGTCACCTTCCGCTCGTCGTCGCGCCGGCCACCGCGTCCGGCCCCGGGCCCGGCGTGGACGCCCTCGCGCCGTGCCCCGTCGTCCGTGTCCCCTCCCTCCCGCTCCCGGGCTACCCCCAGGTCCGCGTCGCCCTCCCCAGTCGGCGCGTGGCCGCGGCGATCGTCGAGCACCGTGCCGACGTCGTCCACCTGGCCAGCCCCTTCGTCCTCGGCGTCCGTGGCATGGCCGCCGCCGCCCGGCTCGGTGTCCCCGCCGTGGCCGTCTACCAGACCGACCTCGCCGGATACGCCCGCACCTACGTGCACGCGGGCGAGGCCGCCGCCTGGCGCCGCATCCGCTCCGTCCACGCCGCCGCCGACCTCACCCTCGCCCCGTCCAGCGCGTCCCTGCACGACCTGGAGGCGCACGGTGTGCCCCGGGTCAAGCTGTGGCCGCGCGGGGTGGACACCGTCCGCTTCCGCCCCGAACTGCGCGATGAAGCACTGCGCCGCGAACTCGCCCCGAACGGCGAGATGATCGTCGGATACGTCGGCCGTCTCGCCCCCGAGAAGCACATCGAGCTGCTCGCCGACGCCTGCCGTCTGGAGGGCGTCAAGGTCGTCGTGGTCGGCGACGGGCCGAGCCTGCCGCATCTCCAGCAGGTCCTGCCCGGCGCGGTCTTCCTGGGCCGCCGCATGGGTGACGAACTGGCCCGGATCTTCGCCTCCTTCGACGTCTTCGCGCACACGGGCCCCTTCGAGACCTTCTGCCAGACCGTCCAGGAGGCCATGGCCAGCGGTGTGCCCGTCGTCGCGCCCGCCGCCGGCGGACCGCTGGACCTGGTCGTCCACGGGCGCACCGGGTTCCTGGTCCCGCCGCGCGACCCGGCCGCCGTACGGGACGCCGTGCGGTCCCTCGCCGCCGACCCCGAGATGCGTGCCTCGTTCGGCGCCGCCGCGCGGGCCATGGTCGAGGGACGCACCTGGGCGGCCGTGGGCGACCAGCTGATCGGCCACTACGCCGCCGTGCTCGCGGGCCGGAAGACGGCGGTGGCGGCATGAGCGGACAGTCGCTGCGGATCGTCCGCCTCGCCAACTTCGTCGCCCCCGCCTCGGGCGGTCTGCGCACCGCCCTGCGCGAGCTCGGCAAGGGCTACCAGGCCGCCGGGCACGAGTCCGTGCTCATCGTGCCCGGCGACCGGGCGAGCGACCGGCAGACCGAGCAGGGACGGATCATCACCCTGCCCGGCCCACTGCTGCCCGGCACCGGTGGCTACCGGGTCCTCGCCGACAAGCGGCGCGTGGCCCGGCTCCTGGAGGAGCTCGCACCCGACCGCCTGGAGGTCTCCGACCGTACGACCCTCAGGTGGACCGGCAAATGGGCCCGTCGTGCCCGCGTCCCCGCCGTGATGGTCTCCCACGAGACCGCCGACGGTGTCCTGCGCACCTGGGGCCTGTCGGCGACGGCGGCCCGGCGTGCCGCCGACGCCCTCAACGTCCGTACGGCGCACACGTACGCGCGCGTGGTGTGCACCACCGAGTTCGCCGAGCGGGAGTTCGTGCGGATCGGCGCGCGCAATGTCGTACGGGCCCCGCTGGGCGTCAATCTGGTCGAGCGGCGCCCGGCACTGCGTGACGCGGGACTCAGGGCGCGGTACGCGCGCGAGGACGAGACGCTCCTCGTGACGTGCACCCGGCTGTCCGTCGAGAAGCGGCCCAGCACGGCCCTGGACGCTCTGGAGTCCCTGGTACGACGAGGTCGACGGGCCGTGCTCGTGGTGGCTGGGGACGGGCCACTGCGGCCGCGTCTCGAACAGCGGGCAAGGGAGCGCGGGCTGCCGGTCACCTTCCTCGGGCACGTCTCCGAACGGGGGCTGCTCGGTGCGCTCCAGGCCTCCGCCGACGTGTGCCTGGCCCCTGGGCCGGCCGAGACCTTCGGGCTCGCCGCGCTGGAGGCCATGGCGTGCGGCACGCCGGTCGTGGTGAGCGCCTCCTCCGCGCTGCCGGAGGTCATCGGATCAGCCGGAGCCGTCGCCGCCGACCGCGGGGAGGCCTTCGCGGACGCCGTGGACGTGCTGCTGGAACGCCCCGAGCACGAGCGCCGCGAGACCGCACGCGCGCGTGCCGAGTGCTTCGGGTGGGACACGGCGGTCCGGGCGTTCCTCGCCGCGCACGACGCGGAGGTCTTCGTACGGCGTTCCGTGCGTTCCGTGCACGGAGGCGTGGCATGAGCGGGGCCATGCCGTGAACGGACGTGTCATGAGCGGGGACGTGTCATGAGAGGCCCGCGTTTCGTCGCTCTCGGTGACTCGCTCACCGAGGGCGTGGGGGACCCCGTCGGGGACGGGTGGCGTGGCTGGGCCGCGCTGCTCGCCGACGGGCTCTCCACGGGGGACGTGGACTTCACCAACCTCGCGGTGAGCGGGGCGCAGACGAGGGATGTGCTGGAGCGCCAGCTGCCCGTGGGGCTCGCCCTGCGACCGGATGTCGTCTCCGTCGTCGTCGGCGTCAACGACACCCTGCGCTGCACCTTCGACATCCATGCCGTGGCCGCACGGCTCGACACGGTCTATGCCGCCTTCCGCGCACAGGGCGCGGTGCTGCTCACGGCGTGTCTGCCCGACCCGGGCACGATGCTCGGGCTGCCCGGTGCGTTGGCGCGTCCGCTGGCTCGGCGGCAGCGGGCGGTCAACGCCGTGGTGCACGCGCTGTCCGAGCGGTACGGGGCGGTGCATCTGCATGCCGCCGAGGGGAGTTGGACCACCGAGCGGGCGATGTGGAGCTCGGACCGGTTGCATCCCAGTGAGCGGGGGCATCGGCAGTTGGCGGTGCGGTTTCATGCCCTGCTGGCGGAGCAGGGGGTGACGGTCGGCGCCGCTCCCTCGGTCGAGCCGGAGTTTCCTGTGCCCACCAGGTCGGCGAGTCTGTGGTGGCTGGCCACGGCGGGGACGGGATGGGTGGTGCGGCGCTGTACCGATCTGCTGCCCCAGCTCGTGACGCTGGCCGTTGCCGAGATGCGGCATCGGGCTCGAGGGACGAGTGGGCGGTTGGATCTGCGGACCGCGCATGCGGTGTCCGCGGCGCTGGCTGCGTTGTCCGTGTCGGAGCAACGGCCCGAGGCGGCCTGAGTGCGTTTACCGCCTGCCTACCTCTGTGAAGCGCACCGGAGTTCCTGGTACCGCCTGAGCTGCTGCCGGAAGGTCTGTCTCGCGGATCACTCCGATCACCGGGTAGCCGCCGGTCGTCGGGTGGTCGGCCAGGAAGACCACCGGTCTGCCGTCGGGCGGTACCTGGACCGCGCCCAGGACCATGCCCTCGCTGGGGAGTTCGCCCATCAGGGCGCGTTCCAGGGCCGGGCCCTCCGTGCGCAGGCCGATGCGGTTGCTTGCTGATGAGACCCGGAATGTGCGGGTCGTGAAGCGGCGTACCGCTTCCGGTGTGAACCAGTCGTCACGCGGGCCCAGCATGACGCGCAGGATCAGCTCCGCGGGGGGCGCGGGCTGCGGGGCCGCGTCCACGCGCGTGTGGAGTGGTGTCGGCGTGCCCAGGGGGAGTACCGCACCGTCGGTGAGGGGGGTCGGGCCCAGGCCTGACAGGAGGTCCGTGGAGCGGCTGCCCAGGACCGACTCCACGATGACGCCGCCGGAGACGCCCACATAGCTCCGTACCCCTGACAGAGCCGTTCCGATGTTCAGGAGCGCCCCTGCCGGTACGCGTACCGGCGCGCTCCAGGCTGCCGGTCGGCCGTCGACCGTCACCGGGCAGGGAGCGCCGGTCACGGCCACGGTGATGGTCGAACGCGGGCGCAGCGCGCAGCCGTTGAGCGTGGTCTCCAGGACGGCTGCCTCGGGGCGGTTGCCGACCAGCCGGTTGGCGAGGGCCGCCGCGGGGCCGTCGAGGGCGCCCGAGCGGGGTACGCCGAGGTGGGCGTGGCCGGGTCGGCCCTGGTCCTGGATGGTGGTCAGTGCTCCGGACCGTACGACGGAGAGGGCGCGGTCGGTCATGCCGTCCTCACGAAACGCACCCGGGTTCCCGGTGACAGGAGGGCGGCCGGCACCCGCGCGTGGTCCCACAGAACGGCGTCCGTGGTGCCGATGAGCTGCCAGCCGCCCGGTGACGAGCGCGGATAGACGCCCGTGTACGGGCCCGCGAGCGCGACCGAGCCCGCCGGGACCGCCGTACGAGGGGTGGCCCGGCGGGGGACGTTGTAGCGGGCGGGCAGGCCGGTGAGATAGCCGAAGCCGGGGGCGAATCCGCAGAAGGCGACCGTGAACTCGGTTCCGGCGTGGACGCGGGCCACCTCCTCGGGGGAGACGCCCCAGAGCGCGGCCACGTCGGCCAGGTCCGGGCCGTCGTAGCGCACCGGGAGTTCGATCGCGGCACGCGCGCGTGCGGGAGCGGGCGGCACCTCGGCGGCCGTGAGTTCGGCGGCCAGGCGTGCCGGGTCGGCGAGGCCGTCGAGGAGGACCGTACGGGCCGCGGGGACGATCTCGCGGACCGACAGCGAGCCCTCCGCGCGGCGGCGCACCAGCTCGGCGTGGAGTGCCTGGGCCTCGTCGCCCGAGGCCACCTCGACGAGCAGGGCGTCGTCCCCGACCGGCAGGGTCCTCATACGAAGGCCTCCATCCGGACGCCGGCGGTCTCCAGCCGCTCACGGACCCGGCGGGCCAGTTCCACCGCGCCCGGAGTGTCGCCGTGCAGGCAGAGGGAGCGGGCCTCGACCTCGATGCGGGCGCCGGAGCGGGTGACGACCGTGTGGTCCCGGGCCAGGCCCAGCGAGCGTTCGACGACCGAGTCGGGATCGGTGACCACCGCGCCCTCCTGGCCGCGTGGCACCAGTGTGCCCTCGTTGGTGTAGGCGCGGTCCGCGAAGGCCTCCGTGACTCCGGGCAGGCCGGCCTTCCCGGCCGCTTCCAGGAGGCGGGAGCCGGGCAGGCCGAGGACCGGCAGGGCGGCGTCCGCGAGGCGCACACCGTCGACGACCGCGGCGGCCTGCTCCTCGTCGTGCACGACCCGGTTGTAGAGCGCGCCATGCGGTTTGACGTAGGACACGCGTGTGCCCGCCGCTCGTGCGAAGACCTCCAGGGCGCCGATCTGGTAGGCCACCTCGGCCGTCAGCTCGGCGGACGGCACGTCCATCGCGCGCCGCCCGAACCCGGCCAGGTCCCGGTAGGACACCTGGGCGCCGATCCGTACCCCGCGCGCGGCCGCCAGGTCGCACACCCGCCGCATGGTGACCGCGTCCCCGGCGTGGAACCCGCAGGCCACGTTGGCGCTGGTGACCACGGACAGCAGCTGCTCGTCGTCGGTCAGTCGCCAGCGGCCGAAGCCCTCGCCGAGGTCGGCGTTCAGATCGATCGAGGTCATGGACGTCTCGTGTCTCCTTCCAGGGCTCTCAGGCCACTCGGTACTGCTCGTCGCGGGCGTCCGTCAGGAACATCTGGCCCGGTGCGTGGGTGATGGCGAACGGCGGGCGGGAAGCCATCACCGCGGCCTGCGGGGTCACCCCGCAGGCCCAGAACACCGGGATGTCGTCCGGTTCGGCGTCCACCGGATCGCCGAAGTCGGGTCGGCCGAGGTCGTCGATGCCGAGCCCCGAGGGATCCCCGCAGTGCACAGGGCTGCCGTGCACGGCCGGGAGCAGGCTGCTCTCCCGCAGGGCGGCTGCCAGGTGCTGCGGCGGCACCGGGCGCATGGACACGACCATCGGGCCGTGCAGCCGGCCCGCGGGACGGCACTGTCGACTGGTCACATACATAGGAACGTTCCGGCCCTGCTGAATGTGCCGGATCGGCACACCCGCCTCGGAAAGTGCCCACTCGAAGGTGAAGCTGCAACCGATCAGGAACGACACCAGGTCGTCGCGCCAGTGGGCGCGCACGTCCGTCGGCTCGTCCACCAGCTCGCCGCTCTCCCACACCCGGTAGCGCGGCAGGTCGGTGCGCAGATCGGCGCCGTCCGCGAGGACGGTGGTCCAGTCCCCGGCGTCCGTGACGTCGAGGACCGGGCAGGGCTTGGGATTGCGCTGGCAGAACAGCAGCATGTCGTACGCCCAGTCGGCGGGCACCGAGATCAGGTTGACCTGGGTGTGGCCGGCCGCGACTCCGGCGGTGGGGCCGGTCAGGCCCGCGCGGAAGCGGGTGCGGGCCTGCGCGGGGCTCCACGCGTGCGCGTGCTCGTCGACGAGGGTCAGGGGGCGGTCCTCGGCCATGAGGTTCGGCGTGCGGTCTTCCGTACGGTTCACGCGAGTTCCTTCCCACGCGTTTCGGGCAGTCCGAGCAGGGCCAGTGCGGCGATGGCGTAGCCGATGGCACCGAAGACCAGCGCCCCGCCCGTGCCCCAGCTGTCGGCCAGGAAGCCGACGGTGGTCGGGAAGACCGCGCCGATCGCGCGGCCCGCGTTGTACGTGAAGCCCTGGCCGGAGCCGCGCACCGCCGTCGGGTACAGCTCACTCAAATATGACCCGAAGCCGCTGAAGATCGCCGACATGCAGAACCCGAGGGGGAAGCCGAGCACCAGGAGCAGGGTGTTGGCGCCGTCCGGGATGTTGCCGTACGCCACGATGCAGACGGCCGAGAGCAGGGCGAAGAGCCAGATGTTGCGGCGGCGGCCCAGACGGTCGGTGAGGTAGCCGCCGGTCAGATAGCCGAGAAAGGCGCCGGAGATCAGGAACGTCAGATAGCCGCCGGTGCCGACGACCGACAGGCCGCGGTCGGTCTTCAGGTAGGTCGGCACCCAGGTGGCGAGCGTGTAGTAGCCGCCCTGGACGCCGGTGGACAGCAGGCCCGCGAAGATCGTCGTACGCAGCAGGTCCGGTTTGAAGATCGCCGTGAAGGAGCCCTTCCCGGCGCTCTTCTCGCGGACCGCCACCGCCTCGGGGGCGTCCTGGACCCGGCGTCGCATCCAGACGACGAGCAGCGCGGGCAGCGCGCCGGTCCAGAACATCACGCGCCAGGCCGTGCCGTCGTCGAAGGCCGAGAAGACCAGCGTGTACATGATCGCCGCCAGGGCCCAGCCCACGGCCCACGAGCTCTGGATCGCGCCCAGGGTGCGGCCCCGGTGCTTCGAACTCGCGTACTCGGCGACCAGGATCGCGCCGACCGCCCACTCGCCTCCGAAGCCGAGGCCCTGGAGGGCGCGGAAGACCAGCAGCGACTCGAAGTTGGGTGCGAAACCGCACGCCACGGTGAAGACCGCGTAGGTGATCACGGTGATCATCAGTGCCCGGACCCGGCCGGCCCGGTCGGCCAGCACTCCCGCGAGGGCTCCGCCGATGCCGGAGGCCAGCAGGGTGACGGTGGTGAAGAGCCCGGTCTGGCCGCTGTCCAGGCCGAAGTACGCGGCCAGCGCGACCATGCTCAGCGGGAGCGTGAAGTAGTCGTAGGAATCGAGGGCGTAGCCGCCGAACGCGCCGGCGAAGGCGCGCCGGCCGCGCGGGCCGAGCGCTCGGAACCAACCCAAGGTCCCGTCTTCAGCGGGGGATTGGGTCGCGGTGGGGTCGTCGGACAGGGCCTGTGGGGGCGGGGTCGTGCTCATGGGCACCTCGCAGTGGGAGGACGGAGGGTGCGGAGCTGAGCCGTGCGGTGTTCAGTAACGTAGAGGATCGTTGAACGATCCTTCAATACCCCTGTTGTTTCGTTCTCGTGTCTGCTGTTGAATTCCGGGCATGGCAGAGCAACTGAGCGGACTTGCCGACGATCGCGCCCTCCTGGGCCGCACCAGCACGGCCGAGCGGGTCTCGGACATCCTCAGGAGCCGCATCGCCGAGGGCTACTTCCCGCCGGGCACCCGGCTGTCCGAGGACAGCATCGGAGGCGCGCTCGGGGTCTCCCGCAACACCCTCCGCGAGGCATTCAGGCTGCTCACCCATGAACGCCTGCTGGTTCACGAGCTGAACCGGGGCGTCTTCGTGCGGGTCCTGGCCGTCGAGGACGTCGAGGACATCTACCGCACGCGCGCGCTGGTCGAGTGTGCCGTCGTACGAGGCCTCGGCGAACCGCCGTACGCCCTGGACGCGCTCGCCGACGCGGTCGAGGAGGGCCGGCGGGCGGTGCGCGAAGGTGACTGGAAAACGCTGGGGACGGCCAACATCCACTTCCACCGGGAACTCGTCGCCCTGGCGGGCAGCGACCGCACCGACGAACTGATGCGCAGCGTCTTCGCCGAACTCCGCCTGGCCTTCCATGTCGTGGACGACCCGCGTCGGCTGCACGAGCCGTATCTGGCGCGAAACCAGCAGATCCTCGGCGCGCTTCAGGCGGGCGACCGGGAGGAGGCGGAAAGGCTGCTCGCCGTGTACCTCTCGGACTCTTTGCGGCGAGTAGTCGAGGTGTACAGGCGAAGAGTGGGTGAGGACGCTTAGGGGCGCGGGGAACTGCGCGACAAAGCCCCCACCGGCGGGCAGCCGACGAAACAACCGGTAGTCGCCCGTCCAACCGCCGGAGGCGACCCGCGGCGTTTGGGGAGTTGTCAGACCGAGGACCTAGTCTGTGCACCGTGACTTCGCCTGCGACGACGGACAGCGTTCCGCCCCAGTTCAGCGCGGGGCCGCGCCCCGCACCGGGCCCGGCCGCCGACGAGGGACTGGCGCGGCGGCTGCGCGCGCTCGCATGCACCGCGCCCCTGCACGACCTCGACACCCGCAAGGCCAACCTCGCGGGTGAGTACTCGGTGTACGGCATGGCGGAGGTGGCCCTCTCCGCCATCGACCTGGTCACCCTGAACATGGACTTCGACACGGGCGCCGACCACGACCAGATCGTCGCCCGCCTCATCCCGCGCATCGCCGCCCAGGCCCCGCAGCGGCCCGTCGCCGAGCACGAGCGCGTGGCCCGCTGGGTCCTGGAGAACCTGATCAACGTCGGCAGCGTCGACCGCGGTTTCCGGGCGGTCTACGGCACGTTCGCGCCGGACGGGACCTATGTCCGGCGCGACTACGACTTCAAGCTGATCGAGGAGGTCCCAGGCCCCGGCGGATCGGTGTACCTCCGTACGACCGACGAGGCGGTCAACGTCCTCGTCGGCGCCCTGGACACCGACGTCACCAGCGCCCAGATCGCCGCCGAGGTCAAGCTGGAGGTGCTGATCAGCCGCGGGCGTCTCGCCGACGCCCAACTCGCCGCCGAGCAGGCCCGGTACCGGACCGTGCAGTACTCCGAGACCCTGCGCAGGGCGCTGGACGCGACCCGGCGCAATGTCCGGGCCGTCGACTGGCTCAACTCCGTGCCCGACATGATCGCCGAGGCCCTCGACCACGTCGCCGACCGGTACCGCCACGAGAACGCGATCCTCACCAACATCCGCAAGGCGCGGGACGAGTCCGAGGACCCCGAGCAGAAGCGGCGGGCCGCCGAGCTCGTCGACATCGTCAAGGACTGCATCCGACGCCACACCCAGCTCCAGTCACGACTCCTGGAGGCGGGACCGCTGTTCCGCGCCGAACAGGACCGGCAGGCCTTCGCCACCCCGATGACGACATCGGGGACAGATCTGTACGGCCACCTCTTCGCGCCGGTGCTGCCCCTGCCGTTGGAGCAGGCCACCCGGGTCACCGACGCGTTCTTCGCGCGCGGGACCGGACTGCGCACACCGGTGTCGGTACGGGTCGGCGATCTCGTCGACATACTGCTGACGCCGCCCATGGAGCGGGAGCACCTGGGCGCGGAGATGCCGGAGCCGGACCTCATCGCCACGCCGGACGACAGCAGGTTCAGCGAGGAGCAGCTGGCGTCCGCGAAGGAGCTGCTGGACCTGCCTGCGGACGCGCCGCGGCGGCTCTCGGGGCTGCTCGCGGAGGCCCGCAGGGCCGGTGGCTTCGATCTGGCGTACCTGGTGGTCCTGCTGGCGATCCACGCGGCCAGCCCCGCCGTCGGCACCGCCTACCGGCAGGGCGAGGAGAAGCTGCTCTTCGCCGTGGACGACGGGACGGAACTGGACGATCCGGACTTCGGTGGCGCCGACCTCATCGTCGGCACCGCCCTTCTGGACGCCGTGGGGATGGCGGCGGACCGGACGGAAGCAGCATGAGTGAGGTCGGGCCGGGCGCAAGCAGCATGAGTGAGCGAGAACGTGACAAGGAGCCACAGCCGTGAGTGAGCATGTCGAGTGGAGCGACGTGGAGGCCCCGACCCCGTCGGCGCCCGCCGCCGTCACCCCCGCCGACGCCGCCGACGCCGCTCGGCTCGTCGCCTTCGGACTGCAGCCCAAACTGCAGCCCGCGCGGGACCAGGAGTACACGGAGCTGCTGCGGCGCTACCGGGAGGATCCGCCGTTCGCCCGGCTCGCCGACGCCGTCGCCGCCGGACTCGGACTGGTCGTCCTCGAAGTGTCGCCGCGCACGGGGATGGCGGTGACCGCCGCCGAGGACTCCGTGTTCGCCGTCCGGATGGGGGACTACGCGCGTCGTACGTCCGCCGACGGCGGCGACCGGTTCCTGCACGGCCTCGCCCATCTCGCCGTGGCCGCCATGGCGTTCCCCCGACCCGAGGACCTCGCCGACGACGGATACATCGGGCGCGTCTCGGTCAACGGTGTCGACGCCTTCGTACGCCAGGCCTGCCGACGTCTGGAGGAGCGGGCCGAGGAGGTCGGCGAGAACACCGACCCGGCCACGGACGCTCCTGGCCTGGAGGCGGCCTGGCGGATCTGGGCGAGACGCAGCGCCGCCGGGGCGACCAAGGACGCGCGCCGGCTCGCCGGGTCCACGACCGGCATCGTGGGCAAGGCCGCCGCCTTCCTCACCGACTCCGGATTCCTGCAGCGCACCGGGGACGACAACGGCGGTACCTACCGGACCACGGCTCGTTACCAGCTCCAGGTGCGGGACATGGCCGGAAGTGCCGCCATGGCCGAGCTGCTGGAGCTGGGTGTCGTCCCGGTCACTGACGGCACGCCGACGCTGCTGCCACCCGAGGACGGCGACGACCTGGAGCTGGCGGCCGATGCCGGGCTGCCGTTCCACTCCTGAACTTCCCTGATCTGCCGAAGACTTACGAGAGTCCGCCATGTACGAGCTGTCCCGGGTCCGCCTCTACTCCATCGGCCCAGCCGGTGCGCGCTACGCCGACACCGTGCTTGACCTGCGCGGCGTCGGCGCGGAAGTGCCCGACCCCGCGCCCACCCAGGCGGAGTTCTTCGAGGAGGAGCCCGTCGGGCCGCCGCGCCGGCCCGCGCCCGCCGGGGTCCTCTTCCTGGAGAACGGCGGCGGCAAGTCCGTCCTGCTCAAGCTGATCTTCTCGGTGATGCTGCCGGGCCACCGGAACACGCTCGGCGGCGCCAGCTCCGGTGTGCTGCGCAAGTTCCTGCTGGCGGACGACTGCGGGCACGTGGCCCTGGAGTGGCAGCACACCCTCACCGGTGAGTGTGTCGTCGTCGGCAAGGTCAGCGAGTGGCGCGGACGCCAGGTCTCCAACGACCCGCGGAAGTTCGCCGAGGCCTGGTACTCGTTCCGGCCCGGCCCCGGGCTCAGCCTCGACAACCTTCCCGTCGCCGAGTCCACCGCCGTACGGCCGCCCGCCGAGGGCCAGTCGGCCGCGCGGGGCCGTCGCCGCACCATGAAGGGCTTCCGGGACGCCATCACCGAGGCGGGCAAGGCGTATCCGCATCTGGAGGTGCACTGGGAGGAGATCCACGACCGGTGGATCGAGCACCTGGGCGACCTCGGCCTGGACCCCGAACTCTTCCGCTACCAGCGGGAGATGAACGCCGACGAGGGCGAGGCCGCCGGCCTCTTCGCGGTGAAGAAGGACTCGGACTTCACCGACCTGTTGCTGCGGGCCGTGACCGACACCCGCGACACCGACGGGCTCGCCGACCTGGTCAGCGGGTTCGGCAACAAGCTGGGGCGGCGCGCCGAACTCATCGCCGAACGGGACTTCACCGCCGGGTCGGTGGACCTGCTGGGCCGGATCGTCGAGGCCGCCGAGGCCCGCTCACGCGCGCGTGACATCCACGCGGGCGCCGAACGCCGTACGCGCACCCTGGCCCGGCGGCTGTCCGCGCGGGGCGTCCAGGAGCGGGTGCGGGCCGCGGACCTGGCCCAGCGGGTCACCGCTGCCGCCTACGCCGTCACCCACGCGGAGGCGGGCCGTGAACGCAGTGCCCTGATCGCCGCCGAACTCGCCTACCGGCACGCCTCCCTGGCCCTCACCGCCGCCGAGAAGTCCGCAGCCGCCCAGAAACGCGAGCTCGCCGACGCGCGCACCCTGCACTCCGCCTGGCAGGCCGCTGAGGCCGTACTGCGCCACCGCGCCGCCGCCGACCGGGTCGCGCGCGTGGCCGCCGCCATCCAGGAGGCCGAGCGGGACGCGGCCCCCGCGCTCGCCGCCCGCGCCAAGGCCGCCGTCGATCTCGTACGCGCCCTGCACGCGGCCGCAGAGAGCGCCGAGACCCTCGCCAACGAGGAGGAGGAGAGGTCCGCCGCTCTCCAGGAGGCCGGCGAGTCCGCGTATCGGGACTCCACCTCGGCCGCGACCGAGGCGCAGCGCGCCCGCAGCGAGGTGGGTCACCTGCGTCAGCGGCTGAGCGAGGTCGAGCAGGAGACCGCCGAAGCGGTTCGCGCGGGCTGGCTGGACGACAGCGCGCCCGACGCCGACCCCGCCCGCGCGGCCCTCGCCGCGAGCGACGCCGAGAAGACGGCGGTCGCCGCCTGGGACACCGCACGCGAGGCCTCGCACCGGGCGAGCGAGCACGCGCGCGAAGCGGCCTCCGCCGAGGCCCGCGCGGAACTCACGGCCGCCCGCGCGGAGGACGCGGCCACGGCGGCCGAGCGGTCCTACGAGTCCGAGCGCCGGCTCGCCGAGGGGCTCGCGGGGGAGGAGCGGCTCGCGGAGCTGCTGAGTCTGACCGGGGCCTCCGGGGGAGTACCGGGCCCCCGGGCAGGAACCGACGGCACGCAGACCAACGGGGCCACCGGGCGCAAGGGGGCCGGGAGCGGCGCCGATCCGCACGTCGGCTCCACGGGGGCTTTCGCCGACGGCGGTCTCACCCCCGAGGACCTCGACCGCTTCGCCGACGAACTGCGCGAACTGCTCGACGACTCGGTCTCCTCCGCCGAACGCCAGCTCTTCGAATTGCGTACGGCCGCTGCCGACGACTCCCGGATCCTCGGCGCGCTCGGTGACGGGGGCCTGCTGCCGCCGGGCCCCGACGTGCTGGCCACGGTCGAGTTCCTTGGCGAGCACGGCATCCCCGCGCTGCCCGGCTGGCGCTATCTCGCCCAGGCCGTCGACCCCGCCGACCACGCGCGCGTGCTGGCCGCCCGGCCCGAACTGGTCGACGGCGTGATCATCACCGACCCCGCCACGCACGCGCGTGCCCGCGAGGCCCTGAACGACGCGGCACTGCTCCCGCGCTCCGCGGTGGCCGTCGGTACGGCCGCCGCGCTGCTGGCGCCGACTCCGGCTCCCGACGCGGAGGGCGGCGACGTCTTCCTCGTACCGCCGAACCCGGCCATGCACGACGAGCACGCCGCCGACGAGGAACGTCAGGCGCTGCGCGCGCGGGCCGGTGAGCGGGACGAGGAGATCCGGTCGCTCGCGGCGCGGCTCGGCAAGGACCGCGAGCTGGCCGCCCGGCTTGCTTCGTGGCGCACCGGCTGCCCCTCCGGCAGGCTCGTCGAACTGGCGCAGGCCGCCCGGGACACACGGGCGTTCGCCGAGGAGTCGGAGGCCGAGCTGACCGAGGCACGCACCGTGCGGGCCGAGGCCGACGAAGCGGCCGCCGAGGCCGCGCAGACGCGGGACGAGCGCCAGGAGGCCGCCCAGAAGGCCCGGCGCGCCGCAGACGCCCTCGCCGGGCTCGCCTACCGGCTGCGCGAGCGGGCCGGCTGGCAGGTGAAGCTTCGTGAACTGGCCGACGAGGCCACCGAGTCGGAGGCACGCGCCCAGACCTGCCTGGAGCGCGCCCGCGCGGCCGACGAGGACCGGCGCGGTGCCCAGCGTGCCGCCGACGACGCCCGCCGCACCGCACGTGCGCTGCGTGCCGAGCGCGCGGAGATCGCGGGCGCCCCGGAGGACGTACCGGAAACGGACGCGGGGACGGGCGCCTCCACGACGTCCCTGCCCGCCCTGCGTGAGGCCTATCGGGCCGCCTCGCAGCTGTACGAGAAGGTCGGTGTCGGCGCGGATCTGCGGGCCGAGCAGGCCCGGGCGGAGAGCGACGAGAGCGGTGCCCTGGCCGACCTGGACCGGCTCAGCAACAAGGTCCGCACGCGCGCGGAGCAGCTGCTCCAGTCGCCCGCCGGCTCCGACGGGCCTTCCCGGCAGGCCGCCGCCGCTCGTGCGGAGGAGCTGGTGCAGCTTCTGGAGACCCGTATGTCGACCGCGAGCGAGCAACTCGGTCGGCTGCGCGGCGAGGCCGAGCGGCACGCGCCCGAGGACGGCGAGGCGCACACCGAACTGACGGAGGAGCTGGAGCCCCGCGACGCCGAGCACGCACAGGCGCTGCTGCGTACGGCCACCGCCGAACTCGCCTCCCGCACCGAGGCGTTGACACAGGCCCGGGAGGCGCACGCGGAGCTGCTCGGCTCCCACCGGGCCGCCGAGGACGCGGCGAGCAGCTTCGACGAGATCGCCGCGATGCTCCGCGACCTGCTGCGCGAGCACGTCTCGGACGAGGAGCAGGAGGAGTCGGAGCCGTATCCGGGCAGCACCGAGGAGGCCCGGCAGTCCGCCGCCGAGGCCCGCAGGTCGCTGCGCGGCTGCGCCGCCGACCTCTCGGCCGCGGAGTCCGCCGTGCGCGAGGCGAGTGACGTGCTCGTCCGGCACGCCAACTCCACGCGCTACGAACAGGTCCGCACGCCTGCCCGGCAGCAGATCCGCGAGCTGCCCGCGTCCGCGCTGCCCGACCACGCGCAGAAGTGGGCGGACGCCTTCGCGCCCCGACTCCGGGTGCTCACCGACGAGTTGTCACAGCTGGAGCGGAACCGGGACTCGATCGTGGACCGGCTGCGCGGGCTCGTCGAGTCCGCCCTGGCCACCCTCAGGTCCGCCCAGCGGCTGTCCCGGCTGCCCGAGGGGCTGGGGGAGTGGTCCGGGCAGGAGTTTCTCCGGATCCGCTTCGAGGAGCCCGACCAGGCCACGCTCACCGAGCGGCTCGGCGAGGTCATCGACGAGGCGACCCGGGCCGCGGTGAAGAAGAACTCCGACCTGCGGCGCGACGGAATGTCCCTGCTGCTGAGGGGAGTCGGCGCCGCGCTCCAGCCCAAGGGCGTCGCCGTCGAGATCCTCAAGCCGGACGCCGTACTGCGCGCCGAGCGCGTGCCCGTGGGACAGATGGGCGACGTGTTCTCCGGCGGACAGCTGCTCACCGCGGCCATCGCCCTGTACTGCACGATGGCGGCCCTGCGGTCCAACGACCGGGGCCGGGACAAGCACCGGCACGCCGGCACGCTCTTCCTGGACAACCCGATCGGCCGTGCCAACGCGACGTACCTGCTGGAACTCCAGCGCGCTGTGTCCGACGCCCTGGGCGTCCAACTCCTCTACACGACCGGCCTGTTCGACACGACAGCGCTGGCGGAGTTCCCCCTGGTCATCCGCCTGCGGAACGACGCAGACCTCAGGGCCGGCCTGAAGTACATCAGCGTGGAGGAACATCTCCGCCCGGGCCTGCCTCAACAGCCCCAGGCAGGCGAGGCGGGACACAGCGAGATCACGGCGACGCGTATGTTCAAACGCCCGGCACCGGTAGCCCCGTAAGGGGCGCGGGGCCGTGTCGATATGCGGCTCCGCCGCGCGGGCGCGATCAATCACAACGAGCCCGCGGTCGCCCGCGCTCCGTACCCCGGAATCCTTGGACGACGGTCGTTGTACCCGTTCTGGACTCAGGGGTGCGACAACTGCCCGGTGCCGCCGCCCTGGCGCCGTATCCGCTCCTGTGCCCGCGCAGCGACGCGCGCGGCCCGTCGCGCCTTGCGCCGCTCACGCCGGAGCGCACGCGCCGTGCTGCTCGGGGTCGACACCACGCCGTGGCGCTGGTTCCACACCTGACGGGTCACCCAGACGTCCAGCGCGCCCCATGTGGCCACCACTGTGCTGGCCACACTGCTCAGCACCATCGGGAACGCCAGCCAGGATCCGGCCAGAGTGCACAGGAACGCCACCATGGCCTGAAGCAGGGTCACGGCGATGATCAGCACCGCCCGCACCGCGGAGGTCCGCACCGGATCCGGCAGTCGGCGCCTGCGCGCGGGCTCCTCGACCCACAATGGCCGGTACGGCCCCTCCTGGACCGCGCCGTAGCCGCTCGGCGCGCCCGTCCTCGCCGGAGTGTCGTGAGCCGACGCCTCGGGGCGCCGCACCGCCGTCGCACGCGCCGGCCCACCGCCGCTGCCCGGCGCCTCCTGTCGTTCCGCCGTGCCCATCACCGTGTCACTCCCCACCGCCGGCAGACCTATCGTCCCGGTGTCCGTGGACCGGGCTTCAAGGTGGCTGCCCGGCTTGCGCTGGTTTACGCCGCCCAGTTGCAGATGCGGCTCCTGTGGCCGAATCCACCGCCATTTCCCGAAGAGAAGGACGAACAAGACCCCTTCAAGATTCCCTCCCCACGTCAAAGAAACGAAAAAATCCAGCCAACCACCCACCCTGGCCGATCGGTTCCGGTCGGGCGCGGACCGGCGGAACCCAGGAGGCAATCTCCCGTAATGGGAGGACAACTCCCCATGTCTGGATCTCGGAGCGGAAGTTCAGGTTCCGGGGGGAGCTTCGAGTTACGTGTGCGTCGGTAGTAGGCTCGCGCCGTTTGTTGACGTACATATGTACCCCCGGCCGGCGGGGGTCGAGCTGGGGGAGGCCATGCGCTTTCGCGGGAAGTCGATCCGCCGGAAGATCGTGGCGCTGCTTCTCGTGCCGCTGGTGTCCCTGATCGCGGTGTGGGGCTTCGCCACGGTGCTGACGGGACGTGAGGTCACCCGGTTGTTCCAGGTGTCGACCGTCACCGAGAAACTCGGCTACCCCGCCGAGGACACGGTCCGCGTGCTCCAGCAGGAACGACGCCAGAGCCTGATCTACCTCGCCGACCCACGTGCGTCGGACGCCCTGTCCGCGCTGCGCAGCACGCGGAACGCCTCCGACGAAGCCATCGCCAAGTTCCGCCAGAACGCGCACGATCCCGATGTCCGCGATGGTCTGGACGAGGACGACGACGAGCGCCTCACCGCCGTCCTGGACGCGTTCGACGGCATCGACGCGCTGCGCCGGGGCGTCGAGGACGGTACCGTCTCCCGCCTCCAGGCCTTCGACCAGTACAACCGGCTCGTCGACCCCAGCTACACCCTCCTCGCCACGCTCGACGGCGCCGACAGCGTGGAACTCGACAAGCAGGCCCGCGCCCTGGTGAACATCACCCGGGCCCGTGAAATGCTGTCCCGCGAGGACGCGTTGCTCAGCTCCGCCCTGGTGGTGGGGAAACTGGACCACGACGAGATCCGTGATGTGTCCGACCTCGTCGCCCAACGCACCCTGATGTACGACATCAGCCTGGCGGTACTGCCGACGGCGGAACGCGAGCGCTACGAGGGCTTCTGGAAGAACGCCGGCACCGCTCCACTGCGCTCCGCCGAGCAGGACGTCGTCGCCGCCGAGCCCGGCACCTTCAACAAAGTCAGCGCCAAGAGCTGGGACGCGACCGCGGGCGGTGCGCTCGACGAACTCGCCAAGCTCGACGACCAGGCCGGCGACCGCCTGCAGGACCGGGTCCGCCCGGACGCGATGGGGGTCATCGTCAAGGCAGCCTCCGTCGGCATCCTCGGACTGATCGCCCTGCTCTTCTCGCTCGTGCTGTCCGTGCGCGTCGGCCGTACCCTCATCCGTGACCTGAGGCAGCTGCGCCTGGAGGCCCACGAGGCCTCGGGCGTACGACTGCCCAGCGTGATGCGCCGCCTCTCGGTGGGCGAACAGGTCGACGTCGAGACCGAGGTCCCGCGCCTGGAGTACGACAAGAACGAGATGGGCGAGGTCGGCCAGGCCCTCAACACCCTCCAGCGCGCCGCCGTCGAAGCCGCCGTCAAGCAGGCCGAGTTGCGCGCCGGTGTCTCCGAGGTCTTCGTCAACCTCGCCCGGCGCAGCCAGGTCCTGCTCCACAAGCAGCTCACTCTGCTCGACACCATGGAGCGCCGCACCGAGGACACCGACGAACTCGCCGACCTGTTCCGCCTGGACCACCTGACCACCCGTATGCGCCGGCACGCCGAGGGCCTCGTGATCCTCTCCGGCGCCGCGCCCTCCCGGCAGTGGCGCAAACCCGTCCAGCTCATGGACGTCGTACGCGCCGCCGTCGCCGAGGTCGAGGACTACGAGCGCATCGAGGTCCGCAGGCTGCCCCGGGTGGCCGTGACCGGACCGGCCGTCGCGGACCTCACGCACCTCGTGGCCGAACTCCTGGAGAACGCCACCGTGTTCTCCCCGCCGCACACCGCCGTCCAGGTCCTGGGCGAGCGGGTCGCCAACGGCTTCACGCTGGAGATCCACGACCGCGGCCTCGGCATGGCCGCCGACTCGCTGCTCGACGCCAACCTCCGGCTCGCCGAGACACCGGAGTTCGAGCTGTCCGACACCGACCGGCTGGGCCTGTTCGTGGTCAGCCGGCTCGCCCAGCGGCAGAACGTCCGCGTCTCGCTCCAGCCTTCGCCCTACGGCGGCACCACGGCCGTGGTCTTCATCCCGGACGCGCTGCTGACCGACGACATCCCCGACACCAACGGCATCGGCTTCCGCCTCGACCGGCCCCAGCCGTCGAAGGAGGCCGAACTGGAGCAGGCGCAGCGGGTGTCGCTGACCCGTGGGCCGGCCCATCTGCCCGGTAGGCCTCCGGCGATCCTGAACGGCCCGGTCGAACTGGAGGCGCCCGTCGACCTGGACGCCCTGAACGACTTCCCGGATGTGCTCGACTCCGAGGACAGCGAGCGCGGCGGGCTGTTCCGTCCGCGCCGCTCACTGGCCCAGGCCGACGACGGGGCCACGGACATCGACGGGGCCGGCATCGGCGGCGACGGTCCGGACGCCCCCGTGTCGCTGCCGCTCCGCCGTACTCCCAAGCTGGTCAGCTCCCACGGACGCCCGGTCACCGACGAGCGTCCGGGCCGCGAGGACAGCGACGAGCCACCGGCGATCGGCCCGGGTACGTCCCGGACGCAGGCGACGCCCGCGGTGGGCCCGGTGCCCGCGCGCTCCGAACCCCCGACGCTGCCCAGCCGTCGCCGGGCCGCGGCCCTGCGCCGGGGCACCGGCGTGGCCGACCGTCTCGACGAGCTGACGCAGGCCCCGGCCTCTTCGGCGTCCCCGGCCTCTCCGGCGTCACCGAGCCGTGAACTCGGCGGGATGCCCGGCGCTCCCGCCCTGCCCCGGCGCACCCGGCGTGCCGAGATCGCGTCGAGCGGTACGGGTCCGGAGGACTCCGCCACCGGGGCCACCGGCAGGCCGGACACGCCCGCTCTCGGCGCCGGCGGCACCGCTCCTGGCGCCCTGGGGAGGGGTGGCCCGACCGACTCCGCCCCGGGTGGCGTCGTACGGCCCGGCTGGGGCGACTCCGCCCCTGGAGCGTCCGGCTCGGCCAGGCCGCCCCTGGGCGCCGCACCGGGGCCGCAGGACGCCGCTTCCGGCACCGCCCCGCTGCCCCGCCGGGTACGACAGGCCAACCTGGCCCCGCAGCTCAAGCAGAGCCCCGAGCGGCGCCCCCAGAACCAGGCTGAGCCCGCCGAACGGGACGCCGACGAGGTACGCAGCCGAATGGCCTCGCTCCAGCGCGGCTGGCAGCGTGGCCGCGAGGAGAACGCCGCAGGTGACGACACGCCAGGCGGCACAGCACCACAACGAACGACTAAGGGGGACGGTCGATGACCGCACCGAAGGCGACCGACAAGTCCGGCGAGCTGAACTGGCTCCTCGACGACCTGGTGGACCGTGTCGCGAGCATCCGCAAGGCCCTGGTGCTCTCCAGCGACGGCCTCCCGACCGGTGTGTCCCAGGACCTGACCCGCGAGGACAGCGAGCACCTCGCCGCCGTGGCGTCCGGGTTCCACAGCCTTGCCAAGGGTGTGGGCCGGCACTTCGAGGCGGGCAACGTCCGGCAGACCGTGGTCGAGCTGGACGACGCGTTCCTGTTCGTGACGGCCGCGGGCGACGGAAGCTGCCTTGCCGTCCTCTCCGACGCCGACTCGGACGTGGGCCTCGTCGCGTACGAGATGACGCTCCTGGTCAAGCGGGTCGGTGTACATCTCGGGGCCGCCCCGCGCACCGATCTGCCTCAGGGCGGGTAGTGAGATGGCATGAGCACAGACGGTCAGGGAAGAAGCCACTGGTTCGACGACGAGGCCGGACCGGTGGTCCGTCCGTACGCCATGACGCGCGGCCGCACCACAAGTGTCGGCCAGCACCGTCTCGACCTCATCGCGGTCGTCGTGGCCGAACCCCACACGGACGACCCCGACGGGGACCACTCGCTGTCCCCTGAGCACGTGGACATCGTCGATCTGTGCCGGGACACCCCGCAGTCGGTCGCCGAGCTGTCCTCCGAACTCGACCTGCCCATCGGGGTCGTACGGGTCCTCATAGGCGATCTCGTCGACTCGGAGTGGGTCCATGTGAACCGGCCGGTGCCGCCCGCCGAGCTCCCGGACGAGAGCATCCTGCGCGATGTGATCAACGGCCTCAGGGCCCTGTGACCACCCGTCCCGACCGTCCGGGGGCCGCTCCGTCAGTGCCGCGAGGCGCTCACGGACGGCGTCCGTGGGGATCGGCCACCGGTCCGCGGCAGGCGCCGATCCCCCTGCCGATATGATCTGACCGATCGTCGACGATCGTCCGCGGACAGCCGGCCACCAGCCCGCGGACACGGTGCCGAGCAGTGCGATCGGGGAGACGGACGTGACGACTGGCTGGCAGTTCCTTGCCGACAGAGGCGCCACCTTCACCGGCATCGTCGCGCGACCCCCCACGGCTGCCTGGCCACTCACAAGCGCTTGCCCACCAGTGCGGCGCGTCCGGTTACCCTACGGTGCTGGGACCACGGTCACCGAACTCGGCGGACGCCCGCCCTCGCGACGTGCTCGTCATCGAGCCCCCGGCGGCGGAGACCATGGCCCGCGGTCGCCTCAACACCCCCAGCAAGCAGGAGAAGAGACCAATGATCTTCGGGCGTTCTGAGCGCGGCAAGCCCCCGGTCGAGCCCGTCACGCTCAAGATCCTGGTGGCCGGCGGCTTCGGCGTGGGCAAGACCACGTTCGTGGGCGCGGTCAGCGAGATCAGGCCGCTGCGCACCGAGGAACTGCTCACCGAGGCGGGCCGGCCGGTCGACGACACCCGCGGTGTGGAAGGCAAGCGCACCACCACCGTCGCCATGGACTTCGGGCGCATCACCCTGCGCGAGGACCTGGTGCTGTACCTGTTCGGAACCCCCGGACAGGAACGGTTCTGGTTCATGTGGGACGAGCTGTCCGAGGGGGCCCTCGGAGCCGTCGTGCTCGCCGACACCCGTCGCCTGGAGGACTGCTTCGCCGCCGTCGACTACTTCGAGCGGCGCTCCATACCCTTCCTCGTCGGCGTCAACTGCTTCGAGGGAGCCATCCGTTACCCGGAGGAGGACGTACGGCAGGCCCTCGACCTCGACGCGGACGTACCGGTCGTGCTGTGCGACGCCCGGGACAAGCAGTCGGTCAAGGACGTTCTCGTCGGAGTCGTCCAGCACGCCATGGCGTACTCGGCGCGACGCCGTCAGACCGTCACCAGCTGAGGCGGGTGCGGCCCGTACCCCCGCCGACAGGGGTACGGGCCGCGGCTTCAGGGCGCCACGCGTGTGTGCCTAGTTCCCGCTGTCGTCCTCCCAGCCGAAGCTCTTCTCCACGGCCTTGCGCCAGTTGTGGTATTGACGGTCCCGGACGGACGCTTCCATGTCCGGCGTCCACTCGACGTCCTTCTGCCAGTGGGACTTCAGCTCGTCGAGGTCGTTCCACACGCCTGTGGCGAGCCCGGCCGCGTACGCGGCGCCCAGACACGTGGTCTCGGAGACCTTCGGCCGCACCACCGGTACGTCCAGCACATCCGCCTGGTGCTGCATGAGCAGGTTGTTCTTGGTCATGCCGCCGTCCACCTTCAGGGTGGTGATGTGCACCCCGGAGTCCTGGTACATGGCGTCCACGACCTCACGGGTCTGCCAGCTCGTCGCCTCCAGGACCGCCCGCGCGAGGTGCGCCTTCGTGACGTACCGCGTGAGCCCCGTGACGACACCACGCGCGTCGGACCGCCAATAGGGCGCGAACAGACCGGAGAAGGCGGGCACGATGTACGCGCCGCCGTTGTCGTCGACACTCGCCGCCAGGGACTCGATCTCGTCGGCGTTGCGGATGATGCCGAGTTGGTCGCGGAACCACTGGACGAGGGCGCCCGTTATGGCGATGGACCCCTCCAGACAGTAGACAGGCGCCTCACCGCCGATCTTGTAGCCCATGGTGGTCAGCAGCCCGCTCTTCGACGGGACCGGCCGGTTGCCTGTGTTGAGCAGCAGGAAGGAGCCGGTGCCGTACGTGTTCTTCGCCGTGCCCACGTCGTAGCAGGCCTGTCCGAACACCGCGGCCTGCTGGTCGCCCAGTGCCGACGCCACGGGCAC
The DNA here is from genome assembly GCF_040651535.1 of Streptomyces sp. NPDC048420. Taxonomy (NCBI): domain Bacteria; kingdom Bacillati; phylum Actinomycetota; class Actinomycetes; order Kitasatosporales; family Streptomycetaceae; genus Streptomyces; species Streptomyces sp. NPDC048420. The sequence continues at coordinate 15,041 of NZ_JBEZKG010000028.1, read as the reverse complement.
ACCCGCGAGTTGGCCCACGGCGGTGCCGTAGACCTCGGCAGAGGATTTGATCTCCGGTAGCACGGCGTCCGGCACGCTCATCGCGTCCAGGATGGACTGGTCCCACTGGAGGGTCTCCAGGTTCATCAGCATGGTGCGTCCGGCGTTCGTCACGTCGGTGACGTGCTGCCCGCCGTCCGTGCCGCCGGTGAGGTTCCAGATCAGCCAGGAGTCGATGGTGCCGAAGGCGATCTCGCCGTTCTCGGCACGCGCGCGTAGGCCCGGCACGTTGTCCAGCAGCCAGGCCGCCTTCGGCCCCGAGAAGTAGGTGGCCAGCGGCAGCCCGGTCTGCTCGCGGAACCGGTCCTGCCCGTCCGTGCCGCCGAGTTGGTTGGTCAGGGCCGCGGTGCGGGTGTCCTGCCACACGATCGCGTTGTGTACGGGTTTGCCCGTCGCGCGGTCCCAAAGGACCGTCGTCTCACGCTGGTTGGTGATACCGAGCGCGCTGAGCTGGTCGGCGCGCAGTCCGGCCTTGGCGATCGCCCCGGCGACCACGGCCTGCACCTTGGACCAGATCTCGGTGGCGTCGTGCTCCACCCAGCCGGGCTTGGGGAAGATCTGGCGGTGCTCGCGCTGGTCGACGGCCACGATCGCGCCGTCCTGGTTGAAGATGATGCAGCGGCTGGAGGTGGTGCCCTGGTCGATAGCGGCGACGAACTTGTCCGTCATGACGTCCCCTTCGTCAGTTCCTGCACGAGCTGCGTTTCACAAGGGCTGTGCTTCAGATGGCCGTGTCTCGGAAGGACGTGCTTCAGAAGGCTGTGCCTCAGAAGGCCGGGCTTCAGAAGGCTGCGTTGAAGATCACCCCGGACAGCGCTCCGCCGATCAGCGGTCCCACCACCGGGATCCACGCGTAACCCCAGTCCGAGGTGCCCTTGTTGGGGATCGGCAGCAGGGTGTGGACGATGCGCGGGCCCAGGTCACGGGCCGGGTTGATGGCGTATCCGGTGGGCCCGCCCAGCGACAGACCGATGCCGACCACCAGGAAGGCGACGACGAGCACCGCGGTACCGGACTCGCCGAGTCCCTTGGTGAGGCCGAAGGCCAGGATCGGCAGGACCAGGCCGATCGTCGCGATGATCTCGGTGATCAGGTTCGCCACGGGATTGCGGATCGCGGGCGCGGTGGAGAAGATCCCGAGCGTTGGCTGGGCGATCTCCTCCTCGGCGTTGACCTGGAACTGCGCGTAATAGGTCAGCCAGCACAGGACCGCCCCGAGCATGGCACCGACCATCTGCCCGGCGATGTACACGGGAACCTGGTCCCAGTCCCCGGTGTCGACGGCGATTCCGAGGGTCACGGCGGGGTTGAGGTGCCCGCCGGACAGCGGGGCGGCGGTGTACGCCCCCGCCAGTACGCCGAAGCCCCAGCCGAACGCGATGACGACCCAGCCGGCATCCTTCGCCTTGGAGTAGTTGAGTACGACGGCGGCGACGACGCCGGCGCCGAAGAGGATCAGAATCGCCGTACCGATGACCTCGCCGAGAAATACGTCTCCGTTGCTCATGGCGGCTCCTAGGCCCTGGCCCGGGACGTTCCCGCCCCGGTCCTCCGTGCAGGGTTGCGGTTCCCTTGGCGAACTGCCGAGGGCAGGGAGGATCCCGCGCCCCGCCCGGCGTCCGCGACGAGCGTGCCGTCGCAGCCGAATCGCCCGTGGGGGTATGAGCCTTGGCCTGTGGGGGGCCCGCGCGGCGTGGTGCCTGGATACGCCGAGAATGTACGGCGATGTCGACTGACACCGGAAGTGTTCACCGGGCCCCGGGGGGCGTCAAGGTCGCTGACGACAACGGTTGGGAAGGGACGACGGAACCGCGGGCCGTCGTACGAGGGCGTCCTCGATCGGCATGCGCGGGGCCGACCGGGCCGGCCCCGAAACACGCTCAGCTTCCCAGCCTCACCCCGGCTCCGACAGGCGCTCGGTGTGTTCCCGGCTCCGACAGGCGCTCGGTGTGTTCCCGGCTCCGGCACGCGCTCGGCGTGTTCCCGGTCTCGGCACGGGCTCAGCCTCGCCTCGGCTCCGACAGGCGCTCGGCGTGTTCCCGGCTCCGGCACGGGCTCGGCGTGTTCCCGGTCTCGGCACGGGCTCAGCCTCGCCTCGGCTCCGACAGGCGCTCGGCGTCTTCCCGGCTCCGGCACGCGCTCAGCCTCGCCCCCGCCGGGACACACGCTCAGCCCCTCCGCAGCCCCAGCCCCCGGCGCACGCTCGGCGTCTTCCCTGCCTCATCTAGGCTCCGACAGACGCTCAGCCCCTCCCAGCCCCGACACGCACTCACCGCCTTCCCCCCCGGCACGGGCTCAACCTCGTGCCGGCTCAGACACGCGCTCTGCTCGCCCCGGCCGAGACACACGCTCAGCCCCTCCCCGGCTCCGCCACCGCATACCCCGTGGAAGTGGCCTCCGTGCCCGCTCCGCGCCGGATCTCGTGCCCGGGCAGCCCCGCCCGCCCCACGACCCAACTCGCCCCGCTGAGCGCCTTCGCGGCCTTCTTCAGCGGTGCCAGACACGCGGCCGCCTCCCGGTGGTCCGCCACGCTCCCCGGCACGCACACCACGGTGGCCAGCGACAGCGTCACGGGCCGCCCGCCCGCTGTCCAGGGCGCGTCGAGCACCGAGGCGGCCAGCGGGGCCAGTTCCTCCGGGTCCGTCAGGACCAGGAAGTCGTCCCCGCCGATGTGCCCCACACGCGCGGTGTCGGCGGCCGCGTGCTGCAGCGCCCGGCCCACCGACCGGATCAGCTCGTCGCCCGCCGCGAACCCGGCCCCGTCGTTGACCTGTTTGAAGTGATCGACGTCCAGCCAGCTCAGGGCGAAGGTCCGCCCGGCCGCGACACACCGGTCCACCTCACCCGTGATCGCGTCCGAACCCGGCAGCCGCGTCAGCGGGTTGAGACCGGCCGCCTCCTCCACCCGGGTATCGCCCAGCGCCCGTACGAGATCAGCGAGCCGTACGACGCCCACGCAGCGGCCGTACCGGTCGACCACGGCCACGTCGTCCGACGTACGGTCCCGGGCGCCGACGGCGACCACGTCCAGGACCTCCCAGGCGGTGGCGTCGATCCCCACCGTCCGCGGCGGGTCACCGAGCTTGGCGGCGGGCCGGTCGGCATACAACGCGTGTCCGTAACGGCCCGACATCGACAGCAGGAACCGCGACCGGTGCACCGACCGGAACGGCACCCCGTTCCGGTCCACGAGCAGCACCCCCGACACGTCGGGAGACCCGGTCAGCAGCGCCCGCACCTGTCCCGCGGACGCGGTGGCCGGCAACAGCGCGGCGGGGCGCACGAACTCGCGTACCGACGGCCAGGACCGCGGTGGTGCCGCGTCACCGGGGGAGCGGGGCGGAACGTACACTTCCGCCGCGGGCAGCCGGGACGGCGGCGCGAACAGCGTGCCCTGCGCGAGCTGCGCGCCCGCAGACAGGGCCGCCGCGTACTGCAGTTCCGTCTCCACGCCCTCGACGCACAGCAGCGCCCCGAGCTCGTCGCACAGCGTCCGCGTCGCCCGTACCGCGGAAGGCCGCACCAGCAGCGACCCGTCGAGCTTCACGACGTCGGGCGACATGTCGACAAGCAGCCTCAGCGGTACGTCCCCGTCGCCGACCCCGTCCGCGCTGATCCGGAAGCCTTGTGCCCGCAACTCGGCGATCGCCTCCAGCAGTGCCTGATGCGGCACATGCGTGTACGGCGGACCCACGTCGATCGTGACCTCCCACGGCAGCCGCCCCACCTCGCGTACCGCGTGGTGCAGCGGAGTCAGCCCGCCCAGGTCGGCGAGGGTGCCCGCGAACACGTTGACGTGCAGCGGCAGCAGCGTCTCCCGGCGCGCGGCCGCCCGCACCGCCAACACGGTGAGCTGTCCGTCGAGTTCGGGGTCGCGGCGGGCCTCGGCCAGGATGTCGCCGGCCTCGGGACGGGCGAGCACCTCCAGCCCGGCCACGCCGCCGGTGGCCAGATTGACCACCGGTTGGAAGGCGAAGCGGAGAGTGTCCGTCCAGGAGCGCACGGGAGCATGATGGCGCCCTTCGTACCCGCCCAAGCCCAGTTCATGAGACGTTCACGCAGGATTCCGGGGCGCTCACGCAGCGTATGAGTAACCCCTTTCCCCGGATCACCTCACGGCTATCACCGCCGACCCGTGCCCGAACAGCCCCTGGTTCGCGGTGATCCCCAAGCGCGCGTGCGGAACCTGCCGGTCACCCGCGTCGCCTCGCAACTGCCAGGTCAGTTCGCAGACCTGGGCGATCGCCTGGGCGGGGACCGCCTCACCGAAAGAGGCGAGCCCGCCGCTCATGTTGACGGGTATGCGCCCGCCCGGGGCAGTCGCCCCCTCACGCAGGAGCTTCGCGCCCTCGCCCTCCCCGCACAGCCCCAGATCCTCGTACCACTGCAACTCCAGGGCGGTCGACAGATCGTACACCTCGGCCAGCGAGAGATCCTCCGGCCCGGCACCGGCCTCCTCGTAGGCCGCGCGCGCGATCGAGGCACGGAAGGTGTCGGCGGCGGGCTCGACCGCGACGGCCGAGTCCGTCGCGATGTCCGGCAGGTCCAGCACGGTGTTCGGATACGTCGGCGTCACTGTCGACACCGCCCTGATCCGCACCGGCTCGGCCCTGCCCCGTCGCCGCGCGAACTCCATGCTGGAGAGCACCAGCGCGGCCCCGCCGTCCGAGGTGGCGCAGATGTCCAGCAGCCGCAGCGGATCGGCCACCACGGCGGAGGCCGCGACCTCTTCCGCGGTGACCCGCTTCCGGTAGCGCGCGTAGGGGTTGAGTGCGCCCATGGCGGAGTTCTTCACCTTGACCTGCGCGAAGTCCTCCGGTGTGTCCCCGTGCAGGGCCATGCGCCTGCGCGCGTAGAGCCCGAAGTAGGTGGGGTTGGTCGCCCCGAGGACTCGGAACCGCAGCCAGTCCGGGTCGTCGGGCCGGTCGCCGCCCGCGGGCCGGAAGAACCCTTTGGGTGCCGAGTCGGCACCGACCACCAGCACCACGTCGGCCAGACCGGCGAGGATCTGCGCCCGCGCTGCGGCCACCGCCTGGGCTCCCGACGCGCACGCCGCGTACACGCTGGTGACACGGGCCCCCTGCCAGCCCAGCGCCTTCGCGAAGGTCGCCCCCGCCACATAGCCCGGATACCCGCCCCGCACGGTGTCGGCGCCGACGACCGAGCCGATGTCCCGCCACTCCAGACCGGCGTCGGCCAGCGCCGCGCGGGCCGCCGTCACGCCGTACTCGACGAAACCCCGCCCCCACTTGCCCCAGGGGTGCATGCCCACGCCGAGCACCGCCACGTCCCCCGTCACGCCGTCACCCCCGTCGGCCGCCAGTTCCACGTCGTCCAGACCGTCTCGTCGTCTTCATGGAGCACCCCGGGGACGACCTCCACCTCCGCGCCCACCGTCAGATCGGCGACGGCCACCCCCGGAGCCGCCTGCCCCAGCACCACCATCCGTTCGGCGGGCAGCTCCACAGCGATCAACGTGTACGGCTCCCACGGAAGTTCCGGATCGGTCACATAGGGTGACGGCGGTCGATACCGACCGTCCGTGTAGGACCAGACACGACCCCGGCGGGAAAGGGGAATCTCCGCCAGATCTCCACCGGCACATACCGGGTTGCGGCAATGGCCGTCCTCACGCGGGAAGTAGACCGAGGAACAGGCGGAGCACCGCGTGCCGAGAAGCGTGAACTCGTCTCCTTCGCCGGCGAACCACCCGACGACCACTGGTGTGCGCGTACGTGGCAAGACCCCTCCCCGGATTGGATCTGACGGTACGTCAGAAGTGTCGCACGGGCGGCCGCAAAGAGGCAGAGGACCCAACGGAACCGGACCCACCGATGATCGGATACAGTCCGCCGAGTGTCCGAAACCCAGCACTCCATCCCCAACTCCGCGCCCGGCTCCCACTGTTCGAGCTGTGGAGCGCCCTACGGAGAGGGCGTCGCGGGCTGGCCCCGCACCTGTCCCGTCTGCAACGCCGTGGCCTACCGCAACCCCCTGCCGGTCGCCGTCGCACTCCAGCCCGTGTACGACACCCAGGGCACCGCCCTGGTCGTCATCACCCGAACCATCGCTCCCGCGCGCGGAGGCATCGCACTGCCCGGCGGATTCATCGACCACCGCGAGGACTGGCGGCACGCCCTGGTCCGTGAGCTCAAGGAAGAGACCGGCATCGAGGCGGCGAGCCGCGACGTACGGCTCGTCGACGCGCTCAGCTCGACCGACGGGCACCTGCTGTTGTTCGGGGTGCTGCCGGAGCGTCCCGCCGACGGGCTCCCGCAGTCCGCCGCCACCGACGAGACGGAGGGCTGGCACCTCCTGCGCAGGCCGGAGGAGCTCGCCTTCCCCCTGCACACACTGGCCGCACGGGCCTGGTTCGAGGGCCGTTACGTCTGAGACTCAGCGCGCTCCGAGCCCGCGCAGCCGCACCGGGTGGGACGGCTCGCTCAGGCCGTCCTCACCCTCCCGCTGAACGACCACCTTCCGGCCCTCCCAGCGGGCGACGTAGCGTTCGATCTCCGGTTCGTCCCACCCGTCGCCCGCATGCTCGACGACCAGCCCACCTCCGCTCCGGCCCCGGGCGGGCGCCCACACCTCCAGTTCGAGACCGCCGTCCTCGCTGCGCACCGGGATGACGGCACCCGCGCGCGCGAGCACCGGAATCCTGGACAGGGGAGCGTCGACGAGCACCTGCCCCGGCCCCTCGTACACCCGCTCTGTCGCCGTGTCGTACCAGCGGCCCCGCGGCAGCTGGACCGCACGCCGGTCGCTGCCGGGATCGAGCACCGGTGCCACGAGCAGACAGTCACCCAGCAGGAAGGCGTCCTCGCAGTCCCGCAGGGCGCGGTCCTCCGGCGCGGACCACCACAAGGGGCGCACATAGGGGGCTCCGGTACGCCGGGCCAACTGCGCGAGCGTCCTGAAGTACGGCAGCAGCCGCCGACGTTCCAGGAGCGCCACGCGCGCGTGCTCCAGTACCTCGGGCCCGAACTCCCACGGCTCCCTGCGTCCCGCACGCAGACTCGCGTGCGTACGGAACAGCGGCAGAAACGCGCCGAGTTGGAACCAGCGCAGATACAGCTCGGGTGACGGGTTCCCGTCGAAGCCGCCCACATCGGGCCCGGAGTACGGCACCCCGCACAACCCGAGCCCCATGACCAGGGACAGTGAGGCGCGCAGACCGGGCCACCCGCTGGCCACGTCGCCGGACCAGGTGCCGCCGTAGCGCTGCATGCCGGCCCATCCGGAGCGCGAGAACAGGAAGGGCCGCTCTTCGGGCACCAGTTCACGCAGACCCTCGTAGCCGGCCTGGGCCATGCACAGCGCGTAGACGTTGTGGGCCTCTCGGTGGTCACCGCCCCGGCCTTCCAGGGCGTGCCTGGCCGATCGCGGCAGAGTGGACTCCCCGAAGGCGTTGAAGGAGGTGGGTTCGTTCATGTCGTGCCAGAAGCCCGCGAACCCCGCCTTGAGCCGCTCCTGATAGAGGCGACCCCACCACGCCCGCACACGCGCGTGCGTGAAGTCCGGAAAGACCGCCTCCCCGGGCCACACGACCCCTTCCACGAGCCGCCCGGACGCGTCCCGCACGAAGGCGTCCTCGGCCGTTCCGCTGTCGTGGACGGCGTTGCCGGGCGCGGCCTTGACGGCCGGGTTGACGATCGACACCAGCCGGATCCCGTCCCTGCCCAGTTCCTCGGCCAGTTGGGGGAGTTCGGGGAAGCGCTCCTGGTCGACCGTGAACACCTGGTGCTCGTCCAGGTGGTCTATGTCGAGATGGACGGCGTCGAGTGGCAGACCGTGCTCCCGGTACCGGGCGACGATCCGCCGCACCTCCTGCTCGCTGCCGAAGCCCCAGCGGGCGTGATGATGGCCGAGCGCCCACGACGGCGGCAAGGCGGGCGCACCCGTCAGCGAGGCCCAGGCGAGCAGCACGCGCGCGGGCGTGCCCACCATCACCCAGCAGCGCAGCGGGCCGCCGTCCATCCGCAGCTCACTCGTCCCCGCCCGGTCGTGCCCGGACCCGGCTCCCTCCTCGCCCTCCCTGAGGGTCACGGTGCCGTCCCACGACGTGTCGTGGAACACGAGGTGGGTGGCGGCGTCGGCCACCACCAGTTGCACCGGCATCGTGACGTACAGCGGATCGTCACCCGGCCCGAACGCCCGCCCGGGATCGGTGTTCCACAGCCGATACGTTCCGTCCCGCAGCCGCGGCCCCGACGCCCGTCCCCCCAGCCCGAAGAAGCGCGCGTCCGCACCGACCTCCGACCGCTGCATCCAGCGCGCCGCGCCGCCGTTCACCGGTTCCCACCACCGGGGCGGCAGATCCCGGCGCAGGGTCACCCCGCCGGGCGTACGCACCTCGACCGCGCCGTGCCGGGACACCACGACCGTCGCCCGCTCGGCCACGACCCGCCAGCCGCCGTCCTTGTCCGGCTCGAGCACCGCCCGGGGATCCGGCTCCGGGCAGCGGCCCACCAGCGCGTACGACGGCTCGGGCTCGGCATCGTCCCAGCCCCAGAAGACCGCCCCGTTCACCGCGACGACGATCCGCAGCTCGGAGCGGCTGAACCGGACGACACCTCCGCCGGGTCCCGGCTCGACATCCTGGACCGGACCCGGCACCCGCGCGCGCTCGGCCCCTCGCGCCGGCAGCCCGGTGGCGTCGATACGCCTCCTGCGCCATGCCGCGCGGACGGTCCGCAACCCTTGGGGCGCCCCCACGGAACCAACCGCCTTCACCGAACGCACCAGGTCACGACCGTTCATGCTGCTCACCCTGCCACTCACTGCCCCACGCGCGCGTGCCGTTCAACTGCCGTTCACCCGTGCCGGGACCACATCTTCACGACACGGACTATGTGGGCCGCACCCTGGCGTAGAAGTTGATCACATGGCATCGTCCCTGTCAGCCGCTCACGCGCACACCCCAGCCCGTGCGCGGGAGACGCACACGACGCGCACAGTCCGGGAGCCGCCCCATGCCGACCCTGAACCCTCAGCCGCTCTGGCAGCCAGATCCGCAGCGCATCGCCCGTTCCCAGGTCACCAGATTCCAGGCCTGGGCGGCCGAACACCACGGAGCCCCGGCCGAAGGCGGCTACGCGGCCCTCCACCGCTGGTCCGTGGACGAGCTGGAGACGTTCTGGAAAGCCGTCACCCAGTGGTTCGACGTACGGTTCTCGACGCCCTACGCGCGCGTGCTGGGCGACCGCTCGATGCCCGGCGCCGAATGGTTCCCGGGAGCCACCCTCAACTACGCCGAACACGCCCTGCGCGCGGCCGAGACCCGCGCGGACGACCAGGCCCTCCTGTACGTCGACGAGATCCATGAGCCGCGCCCGGTGACCTGGTCCGAGCTGCGGCGCCAGGTCGGCTCCCTGGCCGCCGAGCTGCGCGCCCTCGGTGTACAGCCGGGAGACCGCGTCAGCGGCTACCTCCCGAACATCCCGCAGGCCGTGGTCGCCCTCCTCGCCACCGCCGCCGTCGGTGCCGTCTGGACGTCCTGCGCCCCCGACTTCGGCGCCCGCAGCGTCCTGGACCGCTTCCAGCAGGTCGAACCGGTGGTCCTGTTCACCGTCGACGGCTACCGCTACGGCGGCAAGGAGCACGACCGCCGCGAGACGGTCGCCGAACTCCGCCGCGAACTGCCCTCCCTGCGTGCCGTCGTCCACATTCCGCTCCTGGGCACCGAGGCCCCCGAAGGCGCCCTGGAGTGGTCGGCCCTGACCAGCGCCGACACGGAGCCGGTATTCGAACAGGTCCCCTTCGCACACCCCCTGTGGGTCCTCTACTCCTCGGGTACGACCGGCCTGCCCAAGGCGATCGTCCAGTCCCAGGGCGGCATCCTCGTCGAGCACCTGAAGCAGCTCGGCCTGCACTGCGACCTCGGCCCCGAGGACCGTTTCTTCTGGTACACCTCCACGGGCTGGATGATGTGGAACTTCCTCGTCTCCGGCCTCCTCACCGGCACGACCGTCGTCCTGTACGACGGCAGCCCCGGCTACCCGGACACCGGCGCCCAGTGGCGGGTCGCCGAACGCACGGGCGCCACGCTCTACGGCACCTCGGCCGCGTACGTCATGGCCTGCCGCAAGGCAGACGTGCACCCCGCGCGCGACTTCGACCTCTCCAAGGTGCAGTGCGTGGCCACCACCGGCTCACCGCTCCCGCCCGACGGCTTCCGCTGGCTGCACGACGAGTTCGCGGAGAGCGGGGCGGACCTGTGGATCGCCTCCGTCAGCGGCGGCACGGATGTGTGCTCCTGCTTCGCGGGCGCCGTGCCGACCCTGCCCGTGTACATCGGGGAGCTCCAGGCAGCCGGCCTGGGCACCGACCTGCAGTCCTGGGACCCCAGCGGCGATCCCCTGATCGACGAAGTCGGTGAACTCGTCGTCACCAACCCGATGCCGTCGATGCCGATCCACTTCTGGAACGACCCCGACGGCAGCCGCTACCACGACAGTTACTTCGACACCTATCCCGGCGTATGGCGACACGGCGACTGGATCACCGTCACCTCACGCGGCTCGGTCGTCATCCACGGCCGCTCCGACTCGACGCTCAACCGGCAGGGTGTCCGCATGGGCTCGGCCGACATCTACGAGGCCGTGGAGCGGCTCCCCGAGATCAAGGAATCCCTGGTCATCGGCATCGAACAACCCGACGGCGGCTACTGGATGCCGCTGTTCGTGCATCTCGTCCCCGGGGCGGCCCTGGACCAGGCCCTCCTGGACCGCATCAAGCAGACCATCCGCGAGAACCTCTCGCCCCGCCACATCCCCGACGAGGTCATCGAGGTACCCGGAATCCCGCACACCCTGACCGGGAAGCGCATCGAGGTGCCGGTCAAGCGCCTCCTCCAGGGCACCCCGCTGGACAAGGCCGTCAACGCGGGCTCCATCGACAATCTCGACCTGCTGCACTTCTATGAGGACCTGGCCCGCAAACGCGCATGAGGGGGCAACCACCCGTAGGGGCCTCGGACTCACCGAGTACGTCGATGAAGTCCGAGGCCGACCGCGCCGCGTCGGCAGGCTCCACCTCGCCGATCGTGATCCACATGCGCGCTGCGGAGAAGCCCCGTCCCGCCCCCATACCGTCACCGCCTTGAAGCACCCCGGTCCACGACCAGACGGCGAACTCCCTGGTGCGACCGCACCGGCAGCACGAGGGCCTCGCGGCCGCCGAAAGACACCTTCGGAACACTCGCGGTCACCGCAACCATCGCCACCGACCCGGCGGGATGGGCCGCAGTCGGCGCTCCATCGCCCTGACCTGCGGAATCCAGCACCAGCTGATCCGGACACCCCCACCCGGACCGCGTTGTCAGTGCCGCCGGTTACTGTGAGTGAGCATTGATCGACTGCGCACAGGGGGAAATCATGGCGCACACCGACCACCAGACAATGCGACGCGTCCTGCGCCGCGAAATCGCGGGCACCATCGGCCTGCTCACCGACGAACACGACTTCCGCGCCATGCGGCGCTACCGAAGCTTCACCTTCGACGACCACGCGACCTACCTGAAACAGGTCGAAGCCCTCTTGAGGGCCCGCGCCGCACAAGGCAGCCACACCACCGTTGCCCTCTTCGACCCACTGGAGTACGCAGAGTTCTGCGAGGAGACGGGCCTGAACCCGGACATCCCGTCGAGCCGCACACGCTTCACGGCGGAACTCGCCACCACCGGACCGGCACTCCCTTATGAGGGCCAGCCCCTCACCGACCTGGTGCCGGCCCTCGTGGACGAAGCGGTCCGCCAAGCCACCTGGGAATACGCGACCACACTCCTCGCCCGCCTCGGCGCCTGTGGCTCCTGCGGGGAGGACATCGGCCGCGCGGCCTTCACCCGCGCCTCGAACCTCCTCGTCCGCATCCTCGACACCGCCCATCCAGGCGAACACCACCTCGTCTGCAGCATCACCGGTACCCCGGAAACCCTCGTCTCCGTCCTCCACTCCGACGAGAACACCGAGGGGGCCGTACGACTCGACGAGGCCGAGGCCCTCGAATTCACCACCGTCCTCGCACTCGGCATCGCCACCCAGTGCCCCGGCGGACTCGTCATGCGCACCACCACCCCAGGAATCACCGACCGCATCTACGGCTGGCGCCTGCGCGGCGACGGCCTCGAACCCCTCACTGCCGGAGAAGTCTTCGACGCCTACTGCACCGACATCGACAACGGCGACCTGATCTCCCCGGAATCGGACGTCGACTACTGCGTGCCGCCCGACCTCGGCCTGGAAGGACAGGCACCGCGCCACAACCACTGAACACGCGGAGGGCGCTCCACCCGCGGGTGGAGCGCCCTCTACGGAACCTCGGTCGGCCGACTCGGTCCGGCTACTCGCCCGACAGCACCGCCTGAGCCGCGTCGCGCGCCTCTTCGGCACTGTCGGCGGCCCGCGCGGCAGCGGCCGCACGCTCGCACTGCGCCAGCGTGTACTTCGCCAGCGCCGTCCGGACATAAGGAATGGACGCCGCACCCATGGAAAGAGAGGTGACCCCGAGACCGGTCAGCACACAGGCGAGCAGCGGGTCGGACGCGGCCTCGCCGCAGACACCACAGCTCTTGCCCTCGGCCTTCGCCGCCTCGGCGGACAGCGCGACCAGGTCGAGGAGCGCGGGCTGCCACGGATCCTGCAGCCGCGACACCGCACCCACCTGCCGGTCGGCTGCGAACGTGTACTGCGCGAGGTCGTTGGTCCCCAGGGACAGGAACTCGACCTCCTGAAGTATCGACCGCGCCCGCAGCGCGGCCGAGGGGATCTCCACCATCGCGCCGAACTTCGCCCGCAGTCCCGCCTCCCGGCACGCGTCGGCGAACGCCCTGGCATCGGCGCGGTCCGCCACCATCGGGGCCATGACCTCGAGGTAGACCGGCAGGCCCGCGGCGGCCTTCGCGAGCGCCGTCAGCTGCGTGCGCAGCACGTCCGGGTGGTCGAGCAGAGTCCGCAGCCCACGCACACCCAGCGCCGGGTTCGGTTCGTCTGACGGCGTCAGGAAGTCCAGCGGCTTGTCCGCGCCCGCGTCCAGCACACGGACCACGACGCGCCCCTCAGGGAACGCCTCGAGGACCTGACGGTAGGCCTCGACCTGCTTCTCCTCCGACGGAGCGTTCTTGCTGTCGTCGAGAAAGAGGAACTCGGTGCGGAAGAGACCGACACCCTCGGCCCCCGCCTCGACCGCGGCAGGTACGTCAGCCGGACCGCCGACGTTGGCCAGCAGCGGCACCTTGTGGCCGTCGGCGGTGGCACCCGGGCCGGTCGACGCGGCGAGCGCGGCCTTCCGCGCGGCGGCAGCGGCCTCCAGCTCGGCCTTCTTCTCGTCGCTCGGATTCACGAAGATGTCGCCGGTGCTGCCGTCGACAGCGATGACCGTGCCCTCGGCGAGCTCACCGGCACCCGGCAGTGCCACGACGGCCGGCACACCGAGCGCCCGCGCCAGAATCGCGCTGTGGCTGGTCGGCCCGCCCTCCTCGGTGACGAAACCCAGGACAAGTGTCGGGTCCAGCAGAGCGGTGTCGGCGGGGGCGAGATCACGCGCCACCAGAACATACGGCTCGTCGCTGTCCGGGACACCCGGCATCGGGACCCCGAGCAGACGAGCGACGATCCGATTCCGCACGTCGTCGAGGTCGGCCACCCGTCCGGCGAGGTATTCACCGGCGTTCGCCAGCAGCTCGCGGTACGCGGCAAACGCGTCGTACACGGCACGCTCGGCCGTGCTGCCGACGGCGATACGCCGGTCCACGTCCGCCATCAGCTCGGGGTCCTGAGCCATCATGGCCTGCGCCTCGAGCACTGCCTGGGCCTCGCCACCCGCCAGATTGCCGCGCGCCATCAGGTCGGCCGCCACAGCCTCCACGGCCTGGCGGGCGCGCCCCTGTTCGCGCTCCGCCTCCTCCGCCGCAATCTGCTTGGCAGGCGGCTCCAGCACCGCCGTTCCCATGTGCCGAACCTCGCCGATCGCCACACCGTGGCTCACGCCGACGCCTCGCAGCGTTGTCTCCATCTCACCCGTCTCCGATAGTGCGGCGGGTCCCGCCGCCGCGATGGTTGTCGTCACTACTTGCCGTCATACGACGGCACCGACGTCACTTCCAGAGGAAGAGACTGTCGCCGGCCTTCACGTCGCCGTCGTCACGGAGTTCGGAGAGGGCCTCGGCTGTGGCCTCCAGAGCCACGACCGGGCAGACCGCGGACTTGCCGGCGGCCTCGACGGCAGCCGGGTTCCAACGCACGACAGCCTGGCCCCGGGTGACGGTGTCGCCCTTGTTCACCAGCAGCTCGAAACCCTCGCCGTTGAGCTGCACAGTGTCGATGCCGAGGTGGACGAGTACGCCGTGCCCCTGCTCGTCCACGACGACGAACGCGTGCGGGTGAAGAGAGACGATCACTCCGTCGACGGGTGCGACGGCCTCGGACGGTTCACGTACGGGGTCGATCGCCGTACCAGGGCCGACCATGGCCCCGGAGAAGACCGGATCAGGCACGGCGGCCAGTCCGATGGCGCGTCCTGCCAGAGGGGACGTCACGGTGGTCATGGGAAGCCTCCCAGGGGTGGAGCTGCGTATATGGGCCGTCACTGCCTGTCTCGGACGGCTCTGTCCAGCAGCGTATGTCAGATGAAGTGAGGGTTCCGCATGGAAGATACCCGCTGGTGGTCTAGACCACCAGCCCAATGGATTTGCACCGCCTCCGAGGCCCCGTGTACAGTCGTACTCCTGCTTGAGGCCGAGCGACGCGATCGAGCGTCCGCGCCTGGCAGCAACCAAACTTGTCAGACCCTATCTCGGATCAACTTCTGCATGCCTGCAGGATGGTGGTCAGAGGGCCGGAAAAACACTGATAGAGTTTGAAACACCGAAGGGAAGCGCCTGGAGGAAAGCCCGAGAGGGTGAGTACGAAGGAAGCGTCCGTTCCTTGAGAACTCAACAGCGTGCCAAAAATCAACGCCAGATATGTTGATACCCCGTCTCCGGTCATTCGGCTGGGGCGAGG
>NZ_JBEZKG010000027.1:0-113390 GCF_040651535.1 Streptomyces sp. NPDC048420 | reverse complement strand
GTCCATCTCCTGGAGGGGCTCTTCCTCGGTTCGCAGGCCTTCCAGCGGGCCGTCGGGCAGCGCGAACGGCTGCTGGCGCTGGGCTCGTTGTCCGCGGGGCTCACGCATGAGCTCAACAACCCGGCCGCGGCGGCGGTGCGCGCGACGGCGACCCTGCGCGAAAGGGTCGGCAAGATGCGGCACAAGCTCGCCGTCATCGCGCAGGGGAACTACGCACCCGAGGTCATGGCCAACCTCATCGACATCCAGGAGCGCACGGCCGAACGGGTCGCGAAGGCACCGACGTTGAGCCCATTGGAGGCGTCGGACCGTGAGGACACGCTGAGCGACTGGCTCGACGACCACGGCATCCAGGAGGGCTGGCGGATCGCGCCGACCTTCGTGCAGGCCGGCCTCGACGTCGACTGGCTGGACCAGGTCGCGGCCGCCTTGGACGAGGAGCTCCTGCCGAGTGCCATCGGCTGGCTCAACTACACCGTCGAGACCGAGCTGTTGATGGACGAGATCAACGACTCCACGGCCCGGATCTCGCATCTCGTCGACGCGGCGAAGCAGTACTCCCAGCTGGACCGGGCACCGTACCAGGTCGCCGACGTGCACGAACTCCTCGACAGCACCCTGCTGATGCTGTCCGGGAAGATCGGGCGGCAGATCAAGGTGGTCAAGGAGTACGACCGGGCCCTGCCGAGGATTCCTGCCTACCCGGCCGAGCTCAACCAGGTGTGGACGAACCTCATCGACAACGCGGTGCAGGCCATCAACAGCGTGGGCGGCGAAGGGACGCTGACCGTCCGGACGGCTCTCGAACACGACCGGCTGCTCGTGGAGTTCCGGGACACCGGGCCGGGAGTGCCGCCGGACATCCGGGGGCGGATCTTCGACCCCTTCTTCACCACCAAGCCCGTGGGTGAGGGCACGGGGCTCGGGCTCGACATCTCCTGGCGGATCGTGGTCAACAAGCACCACGGGACGCTTCAGGTGGAGTCCTCGCCGGGCGATACCCGGTTCCAGGTGCTGCTTCCGCTGACCGCCGTGGACAACGACACGACCGAGGAGTCCGAATGACCGACGTCAAGGGGATCGACCCGAGCGTGCCGCCGAGCGGGGACGGGTGTGTGGAGTGCGACGCGGCGGGCGGCTGGTGGTTCCATCTGCGGCGGTGTGCGCAGTGCGGGCACGTGGGGTGCTGTGACTCCTCGCCGGGGCAGCATGCCACCGGGCACTTCCGGGATTCCGGGCATCCTCTGGTGCAGAGCTTCGAGCCGGGTGAGGAGTGGTTCTGGAACTTCGAGACGGGTGAGATGTTCGAGGCGGGGCCGGAGTTGGCTGCGCCGGGGAGTCATCCGGTGGGGCAGCCGGCGCCTGGCCCGGAGGGGCGGGTGCCGGCTGATTGGGCGCGGGTGTTGCGGCGATGAGCGCCTGAGAGCTCGGGACGATCGGTGCGACGGCGGGTGCGGGTCGTGTGTGGTTGATCGCGCCCCCGCGGCGGAGCCGCATATTGACACAGCCCCGCGCCCCTGGGCAGATCACGCCGCTGTCAGTGCCAAGTGCCAGGATGTATGCGTGTCGCAGATCTCCATCAGTGCGCCTCTCATCGGGCGTGAAGACGAGCTTGACCGGCTTTCCGGGGTGCTGGAAAGGGCCCGGGGCGGGGAGGCTCGGGCTGTGCTCGTCGCCGGGGACGCCGGGGTCGGTAAGACGCGGTTGCTCGACGAAGTCATGGGACGGGCGGCTGCCGGCGGGATGACCGTGCTCGCCGGGCACTGTGTCGACCTCGGGGATGTCGGGCTGCCGTATCTGCCGTTCACCGAGGTGTTGGGGGTACTGGCAGGTGATGAGCGGTTCTCCGGTGTCGTCTCGTCCCATCCGGCCGTGGAGCGGTTGCTGGGAGGGGGTTCTCCAGGGGATTCCGGTGGGCGGCTTCGGTTGTTCGAGGGGATCGCGGGGCTGCTCGCCGATCTGGCGGACATCGCTCCTCTGCTGCTTGTCCTGGAGGATCTGCACTGGGCGGACCAGTCGTCACGGGATCTGTTGCGGTTTCTGCTCAGCCGGGGCATCTTGCAGCGGGCGGCCGGCGGGGTGCCCACGCATCGGCTGGCGGTGCTCGCCTCCTACCGGGCCGACGACCTGCACCGGCGTCACCCGTTGCGTCCGCTGCTCGCCGAGCTGGTGCGGCTGCCCGCCGTCGAGCGGCTGGAGCTGCGGCCCATGGGCGACGCCGAGGTCGCGCGGCTGGTGCGGGCGCTGCGGGAAGGGCCGCTGCCGGACACCACGGTCAGGCGGATCGTCGAGCGGGCCGAGGGCAACGCCTTCTATGCCGAGGAACTGCTCGCCGCCACCGGTAGTGGGGACGGTGGAGTGCCCAGCGGGCTCGCCGACGTGCTGCTGATCCGGTTCGAGCAGCTCTCCGACACCGCCCAGCAGGTGCTGCGTACCGCCGCGGTGGCCGGGCGGCGGGTCGAGCACGACCTGTTGCGGGACGCCGTAGGACTGCCCGAGGAGGAGCTGGAGGCCGCGCTGCGGGAGGCCATCGGGCGGCAGGTGCTGGTGCCGGGTGACGGGGACACTTATGCGTTCCGGCATGCCCTGGCCCGTGAGGCCGTCTACGCCGACCTGCTGCCGGGTGAGCGGGCGCGGCTGCACGGGGCGTTCGCCCGGCTGCTCGACGGGCGGGGGAACCGGGCCGAGAGCGCGGCGGAACGGGCCCATCACTATCGGGAGAGCCATGATCTGGCCCCCGCCCTCGCCGCCTCGCTGGAGGCCGCCGACCACGCGCTGCGGGTGGGGGCGCCCGCCGAGGAGCTACGGCACCTGGAGGCGGCCCTCGACCTGTGGTCGGCGGTGGAGGCGTCCGCGCGGCCCACGGGTGAGGGGGTCGACCGGGTACGGCTCATGCTGCGGGCCTCGGCGGCGGCCGCGCACACCGGCGAACTGCACCGGGCGGTCTCGCTCACCCGGGCCGCGATGGCCGGCGTCGGTCAGGAGGCGGACTCCGAACTCGCCGCCCGGGTGCGCTACACGCTCGCCGGGAACCTGATGACCGTCGACAACCTCACCGCGGCCTTCGCCTACAGCAGCGAGGCGCTCGACATGATCCCCGCCGATCCCCCGTCCCGTACCTGGGTGTGGGCCGCGGCGACACATGTGCTGGCGGCCCGCCACGTCGGGGAGAACGAGACCGCGCTGCGGGTCGCGCGCCAGGCCCTCGCAAGGGCGGAGGAGATGGGCGTGATCGACGCCCAGGCGGACCTGCTGATCTCCCTGGCGGTCCTCGAGGGCGACGGCCGTCGCTCGGTGGAGGGGCGGGAGCGGTTGCGGCGGGCGCGGGAGCTGGCCCGCAGTTCGGGCAACGCGCCGGTGGAGGTGCGCGCCCTGTTCAATCTCGCCATCGGCACCTTCGAGTCCGGGCACCTGGACGAGTGTCTGCCCTGGATCACGGAGGGACTGGACCGCGCTCGCAGGGCCGGGCTGCTGTCGTCGCCGTATCCGATGGAGATGCGCTATCTCCATCTGGTGGTGCTGTACACACTGGGCCGCTGGGACGAGTGTGTCCGGGCGGCGAGCACCGATGCCGAGGTGCTGCCCGCGTCCGGTGGCTACAGGGTCGCCCCCGCGCTCTACGTGGCCCTCGCGCGCGGTGACTTCAAGGCCGCCGACCGGGCGCGGACGCTGCTGGAGGGGCCGTTCGACTGGATGGCCACGCTCGTCGCGGGCATCGCGCTGACCGAGGCGGCGGCGTTGCGGAGCGATGCGGAGGAGGCCGTGGAGCGGATGCGATCCACCGTCGCGGCGCTGACCGACGACACGGGCACGCCTCCCCATGTCACCGTCCGGCTGGCCGCCCTCGCATTGTCCGCGGTCGCCGACCGGGCCACCGATCTGCGTCTGAAGGGAGACCAGGAAGGAGCGCGGCGGTGGGCGGATACCGCGACCGAACTGCTGGAGCCGGCCAGGGCCCTCGCCGTGCACGGCGGAGTGCCGCAGGGCCCGGAGGGGCAGGCGTGGCTGGCGCGGGCCGAGGCGGAGTGGACGCGGGCCGTGTCGGGGCCGGACGTGGAGGCCTGGGCGAAGGCGGTCGCCGCGTTCGACTTCGGTGACGTGTACGAGCCGGCGCGCTGCCGGCTGCGGTACGCCGAGGCCCTGCTCGCCGCCGAGCGGCGTGAGGAGGCCGCGGCCGAGGCGCGTGCGGCTCGCGAGGTGTTCGCCCGGCTCGGCGCCAAGGTGCTCCTGGAGCAGGTGGACGAGCTGATCAGGCGCGGTCGGCTGGCCGACGCCCCGCCCACCGCGTCCCTGCTCACCGCCCGCGAGCAGGACGTGCTGCGGCTGCTCGCCAGGGGTCGCAGCAACCGGCAGATCGGCGAGGAGCTGTTCATCACCGGCAAGACGGCGAGCGTGCATGTCTCCAACATCCTCGCCAAGCTGGGCGCGGCGAGCCGTACCGAGGCGGTGGCCGTCGCCTACCGGCAGGGGCTGATCACCCCGGAGACGGCGGCCGACGGCTGACCGGCCTTCAGTGCCGTGTGCAGTTCAGGCTGTTCAGGTCGACGGCGTCGGCCATCGCCTGCATCCCCTTGTCGTTGGGGTGGATGTGGTCCCCGCCGTCGAAGGCGGGCAGCATCCGCTCTTGGTCGTAGGGGCTGCGCAGGATGCGGTCGAAGTCGGTGACCGCGTCGAACTCCTCGCGGTGGCTCCTGATGAACGCGTTGACCTCCTGGCGTACGGCCTCGGCGGCCGGGTCCCATTCCGGCCAGCCCTTGAAGGGGGCGATGGTGGAGACGACCACGCACTTCCCAGCGTCGTGCGCCCGGTCGACGATCTGGCGGTAACCGCCGATCAGGTCCGGTGCGGTGACACCGGTGTGCGCCTTGAGGTCGTTGACGCCCTCGAAGAGGAACACCGTGCGCACGCCCGGCTGGGAGAGGACGTCCCGGTCCAGCCGGTTCAGGGCGCTGGGTCCGGAGCCGTCGGCCAGCACCTTGTTGCCGGCGATCCCCTCGTCGGCCACGCCCTTGACCGTGGTGTGCGCCTTCTGGAGCCGGCGGGCGAGGTAGTCGGGCCAGCGGCGGTTTCGGTCGGTCGTGGACTGCCAGCCGTCGGTGATGGAATCGCCGAGCGCGACCACGGCACCGGTGGCCGCGGCTGTGCGCACCGAGACGGCGTCGAGGTAGAACCAGGATCCGACGGTCTCGGTCCAGTGGGTGCCGCTCTCCTCGGCGGTGTGGTCGCCGTGGGTGGAGTACGACGTCTGCAAGGCCATCCAGTGGCCGGTGACCGGGCCCGCCCCGCCCGGGGTGTGGACACTGACGACCAGGTTCGACTCGGCGGCCAGCTTCCCGGGCAGTGGGTCGCTGTAGGCGGTGGCGCCGGGTTCCACGGTGACGGAGGACGACCCGTCGAAGGTGAGCCGGCGATTGGTGCCGGGCACCAGATCGGCGTTCTTCAGCTGGAGGCCGGCGTAGACGCTGTCGAAGGTCACCGGCTGGTCCCCGAAGGCATTGGAGAGCCGGATGCGCGGGTCCCGGCCGCCGACGCTGGTGTGCACGACCATGCGATAGCCGCGGTCGGCGTCCGCCAGACCGATGCGGTAGGCGCTCGTGCCCCAGGTGATCACCCCGTCCGGCGGGCTGACGACGGCGGGTGCGGGCGTGGCCTGGAGCGCGGCGGCCGCCACGGTGACGGCAAGCAGCCGGGCCCCGCGGGTGATCCGGCGCCTCATCGACCAAAGCCCTTCAGGGTGACGGTGTTACCCGGCTTCAGTGTCACCGTGCGGGTGCTTCCCGCGTACGCGACCGTCGTGGTGCGGCCGCCGACGCTGCGGATCCGTGCTTCGGTCGGTTTCCCATCCCGCCAGCGTAGATCGACGACAAATCCGCCGCGGGCGTTCGCTCCGGACAGGGAGCCGGAGGCGGCCCGGGCGTCGGGCAGGGCGGGCAGGAGTTCCAGGTGGCCGGGGCGGGAGTAGAGCAGCATCTCGATCATCGCGGCAGGAGTACCCAGGTTGGCGTCGATCTGAAAGATTCCGCGGCCCCTTTCCACCTCGTAGATGTCGAACAGGTCGAAGGCCGTGCCGTTGCTGCCGCCGCTGGAGGGGGCGGAGGTTGTCGGCGGGGGCCTGCCACCGGAGTCGATGGCGTGAACCGCCTGTGGGGGCGGGCGGGTCGGCGGCCGCCGTGAACTGGGGCAGGACGGTGAGAGCGCCGGTCGCGGCGGTGACGGCGAGGACGCTGCGTCTGGACGGGTCGGTGGTCATGGCGGATCCTGTCGGGGTGCTCAGGACGACTTCGGTACGTCGATCCGGTCGATGTCCGGTGCGTAGCCGGTGCCGCTGTCGAAGGTGATCGTGTTGGCGCCGGCCTTGAGCGTCACGGGCACGTACACGCTGGAGACGGTCCCCCAGTCGCCGGTGGCGGGGAGCTTGTGGCGGGTGGCGCCGCCGCCGTTGGCCGAGACGTCCACCGAGCGGGCGTCACCGCTGATGTAGGAGACCTTGATCTGGTAGGTGGCGGCCTTGGCGACGAGGACGTCGTTGAAGGTCAGTTTGGAGCCGAGGTACAAGTTGCCGACCTTCTTCCCCTCGGAGCAGGCGGAGCAGTCGGCGACGGAGGCGTTGCCGCCGAGGGTGTTGGCGGACGACTCGGCCTCGTAGCCCGTGAGGGCGACCGCGGTGCTGTGCGGGGTGATAGTGAACAGGCGCGAACCGTGGGCCGGCAGGGGCTGGGTGATCTTGTTCTTGTGGGTACCGAGGTTCTCGTGGTTCCAGAGGTCCCGGACGGCCGCCCTGCCGGTGAAGCCGAGGGTGGTCCACTCGGCGGTGACGGCGGCGGGGGCGTCGGCAAGGTTGAACAGGGCGACGGTGTAGGTGCCGTCGGTGTTCTTCGCGGCCCAGACCTGCTGCGGGTCGGAGGGGGTGACCGGCTGGGCGGGCGGGTTGGGGCCCTGGTCGATGGCGATGACCTCGCGGTTGGTCAGCAGGGAGAGGCCGTAGGAGTCGAGGCGGGTGAGGTCGTCGCCGGTGTAGAGGGGCGACTTGGCGATGGCCCACAGGGTGGCGTAGCTCTGCCGTTCCGCCTTGGTGAGGCCGTCCATCTGTCCGTTGCCGACGTCGAGGGAGTCGAGGTCGTTCCAGCCACCGGGTCCGGCGTGCCGGGTCCAGGCCGGGGTGTCGTCCCAGCGGTCGTCGACGGAGTTCTCCCAGCTCACGAGCGTGTTGCAGTAGCACTCCACGTCGGTGTCGACGCGCCAGCCCTGCGAGTACTTCTTCCAGTCGGCGGCGTGTCCGATGTCGAGGGACCAGGAGAGTTCGAGGTGGATGGGGCGGCCGGTGTCGGCTGTCGCCCGATGCCAGGCGGCCACGTCGGCAACGTTGTCGTACTGGTCGCCGCTCTTCCCGGAGCCGGGGCCGACGCCGTCGAGCTTGAGGAAGTCATAGCCCCAGTCGGCGATCAACCGGGCCTGGGAGTCTATGTACTTGGCCGTGCACGGCTTGGAGAAGTCGAGCTTGTACGCGCTGTCCCAGCCGTTGGTGGTGCGCAGGTCGCCGTAGACGATGTCGGCGGTGGTGCAGCCGTCGGCGTTCCAGATCGGTGTCCTCCCGTCGCCGTACGCCCCCTTCTCCAGGCCGGCCGGGAGGTAGATGCCGGCCTTGAGGCCTTTGGCGTGGATGCGGTCGGCGACGGCCTTCATGCCGCTGGGGAAACGGACCGGGTCGGGCTTCTGGCGGCCGTACTGGTCGAAGCCGGGCTTCCAGGTCTTGTCCATCCACCAGCCGGCGTCGATGTTGACGTACTCGTAGCCGTACTTCTTCAGCCTGGCGGCCAGGGCGTCGGTCTGCTTCAGGACGTTGGCCTCGGTGAGGTAGCTGTAGTCGCCGTCCGGGTTGAGGCCGGGGTACTTGGAGGACTGCATGCTCCAACTCGACCAGCCCATGTAGGGCTTGGCGGCGAGGGCGGGCGCGGGGGTGTCGGCGGTGGGCACGGCGGCCGGGGTGTCGGCGGCTTGGGCCGTGGGGACGGCGACCGTGGTCAGGGCGAGCACCAGCAGGACTCCGGCGGGCAGGGCGAAGTACGAGGATGACCGCATGGGCCGTACCTCCAGGGGATGTTGGGGTGTTCAGCGGCTCGGGGCGATGAAGGTCTGGATGGCGGTGGCGGCGGCTCCGCGGGCCCACTCGTCGAAGGGCAGCGGGCGGATACGGACGTCGCACTGGGCGGCGGAGCCGAACGCGGCCGCGACGAAGGCGTCGCGGATCTGCTCGGCGAACAGGTCGTAGGCGGCGAGTCCCTCACCGGAGATGATCACGCGTTCGGGGCCGAAGAGGTTGGCGACGGTGGCTATGCCCCGGCCGATCGCCTCCCCAGCGCGCGTGTAGACGTCCCGGGCACCGGGGACTCCTTCGCGTGCCAGCGCCAGGGCCTGGTCGGCGCCGGTGAGTTCGGCGCCCGTGGCCTCGCGGATCTGCCGGACGATCGCGGCCTCCCCCGCCATGGCCTCGACGCAGCCGCGGTTGCCGCAGTGGCAGAGGGGGCCGGCGGGGTCGACGGTCACGTGCCCGATCTCGCCGGCCACTCCATGTGCTCCGGCGACGACCCGGCCGTGCACCACCAGGCCGCATCCGATGCCGGTGCCCACGGTCACCAGGGCGAAGTCGGACAGGCCCGCTCCGGCGCCGAACCACTGCTCGGCGACGGTCAGGGCGCGTACGTCGTTGTCGACGGTGACCGGCAACCCCGTGGTCATGGCGGCGAGTTCGGCGAGCGGGACGTCCTGCCACTCGAGGAACGGCGAGTAGCGGACGGTGCCCTCACCCCGGTCCACGTCACCGGAGACGGCGATCCCGAGGCCCAGCACCGGGGCGGTGGAGCCGTCCGACTCGGCCAGAAGTTCCTGGACGAGTTCCGCGATGCCCGCGAGCACCGTCTTGGGTTCGCGGTCGGACAGCGGCAGGTGCCGGGCTGCGCGGATACGGCAGCACAGGTCGGTCAGGACGCCGATGATCTCGTCGCCGGTGACCTTGACACCGATGAACAGGGCCCGTCCGCCGTCGACGCGCACGAGGTTCGCGGGCCGGCCGAGGGCCGGGCGGGCCTCCTCGTCCGCGCCCTCCATCAGGTATCCGGCCTCGATGAGGGGGCGGACCGCCTTGGTGACGGCGGCCGGTGACAGTCCGACACGCCGGGCCACCTCCAGACGGGCGAGGGGCCCGTGGGACAGGACGGTGGTGAACACCTGTGAGGCGGCAGGGGTGTTGACGGGAAATGTCTCGGCGCGAGGGGTCGGGCGCATGGCCGGGAACTTAGGGAGATTCTTTTCCGACGTCAATAAAAGAAGCAGGATTGGCTGTGCCGTTGCTGTGATCAGTCAAGGAGAAGAGCCGGATGACATCAGCAGGAATGCTCGGCGGCACGTTGGCGGGGACGGTTCTGCTGTCCGTCCTCGCGGCCCCCGCCCATGCCGCGCCCCGGGAGCCCGCGCCGGATCTCGC
The DNA here is from genome assembly GCF_040651535.1 of Streptomyces sp. NPDC048420. Lineage (NCBI taxonomy): Bacteria > Bacillati > Actinomycetota > Actinomycetes > Kitasatosporales > Streptomycetaceae > Streptomyces > Streptomyces sp. NPDC048420. The sequence continues at coordinate 103,909 of NZ_JBEZKG010000027.1, read as the reverse complement.
GGGTCTGCGCGGTGTGTTGCAGCAGGCGTTGGGACAGGGCGCGCCGGGGGCGACGGCCCGGATCGACGACCACGGCACGGTCTCCCGGGTCACCTTGGGCATCGGTGACCGTCAGGCCGGGCGAGCGATGGACGGCGCCGACCGGTTCCGGATCGGCAGCGTCACCAAGACCTTCACCGCGGTCGTCCTGCTGCAACTGGTCGACGAGAAGAGGCTGACCCTCGACGCGCCGGTCAACCGCCATCTGCCGGGGCTGCTGCCCGACGACCGGATCACGGTGCGGCATGTCCTGAGCCACCGCAGCGGGCTGCACGACTACACCAACGACATGTTCGCGAAGACGGTTCCGGGGTTCGAGGCGGTCCGCAAGAAGGTCTTCACCCCCAGGGAACTGGTGAACCTCTCGCTGCGGCGGCCGCGCACGAGCGCGCCGGGCGCGGTGTACTCGTACTCGAACACCAACTTCGTCGTCGCCGGGATGCTGATCGAGAAGCTGACGGGGAATCCGGTGCGGACCGAGTACCAGAACCGGATCATCGAGCCGCTGGAGCTGGGTGACACCTTCTATGTGCACCCTGGCATGAAGATCCCCGGCCGGCACACCCGCGGCTACCTCACCCCGGACCAGGCGGGCGCCCCGCTGGTCGACGCGACCGAGCAGACCGTGTCGTGGGCGCAGAGCGCGGGCGCACTGGTCTCCAGTACCCGGGATCTCGACACGTTCCTGTCCGCGCTGCTCGGCGGGCGGCTGACTTCGGCCACCCAACTGGCGCAGATGAAGAGGTGGGTGCCGTCGGGCACCGGTCAGGCATACGGCCTCGGGCTGCGGCGCCGGGACCTGTCGTGCGGTGTCTCGGTCTACGGCCATACCGGTGCCGTGCAGGGCTTCTACACGTATGCCTTCGCCACGAAGGACGGTCAGCGGAGTCTGGCCGCGGTCGCCAACACGTCCAACAACGGAACGGTGCTCAACACCATGCTGCGCACCCTGGACTCCACGTTCTGCGGCAAGCCGCCAAAGGCTCCGCGCGGCAGACCGGCGTACGCTCCGCGCGGCAGCGCGCCGGTGGAGCGGCACGAGGATGTGGCGCCGGGAGTCGGGCTGGACTGAGGGCGGCGGACGGCGGGTGTTGGCGGCGTGGGGGGGCGGGGTGACAGGCAGGCGTCAGGCGTGCGGGGTGGGCTGACAAGCAAGCGCCAAGCATGCGGGTGGGCTGACGAGCAGGCGTGTGGGGCGGACGGCAGGCGGCGAGGGGGTCGGCGGTGGGTGGCCTATGGCTGGCCCCCACGCGCGGACTGCTGCCGCTCGCGGCGGCCGGCGGGCGACGGTCAGTGGCGGGCGCTCGGCGGCCGGCGGCAGGGGCCCGGGGAGCCGTCGGCGGCGGGCGGCGGATGACAGCGGGGGGCCAGCGTCTCGCGTATCCGGACCAGTTGGCCGTCGCCGAGCAGGCGGGGCGGACGGTTCCAGACCGAGCGCACTTCCAGCCCCGCACAGCCCAGGCGGGTTGCCAGACCGCGAGGCTCTGATCGATCTCGTCGTTGATGATGGCCAGGCAGGTGGCCCGCGGAGGCGTCGGCAGCAAGCGTCGGCGGGCGGCATTCAGCGGTCGGCGGTCGGCGGGCTGTGACCGGCCGTCGGGAACCCCCGCGCCCCGGTGGCCGTTCCTCTCAGCGAGCGACGACACCAGGGCGGCACGATGAGCGAGTTGGTCCCCGGGGGCAATCTGCCCCTCCCCGACGGGGCCGTCACCGTACGGGTGCCCGGCCCCTTCGACGTGTCCGCCCTGGTGACCGACGACAGCGGCAGAGTCCGGGGTGACGCCGACTTCGTGTTCTACAACCAGCCCTCCGCCCCCGGCGCCCGGCTCTCCGGCCCCACCCTGACCGTCGAGCCCCGGGCCCTGCGCGCCGGTGCCACCAGGGTCACGGTGGTCGTCAGCCCGGCCGACCCCGGCACTCCCCTGGGCCGCCTGCCCGCCCCGGTGCTCCAGCTCACCGGGGCGGACGGTCGCCGGCTCGCCCGGTTCTCGCCGCCCCGGCCCCGCCAGGAGACCGTACTGCTGCTCGCGGAGATCTACCGGCGCGGTGACAGCTGGAAGCTGCGGGCGCTGGGGCAGGGGTACGCGGACGGACTGGCGGGGCTGGCCCGGGACTTCGGGGTGGATGTCGTTGACGACGCTCCGACAGCAGCGGTGCACTCCGCGTCGGCCGCGGCACCTGGGGCACCTCCGGCCCCTCGTCCGGCCCTCCCAGCTCCCGCTTCCCCGGCATCCCCGGCATATCCGCCGCCTCCGACCCACCCGGCGCCCGCACCCCATCCTCCCAGCCCCTCCCCCGACCTGGCCAGGTTCCTCACCCTGGTCAACTCCGCGCGCGCCGCGGCCGGTTCGCCCCCGGTCGCCCTCGACCCCCGTCTCACCGACGCCGCTCGCGCGCACGCCAACGCCATGGCCTCCGCCCGGCGCCTCGGCACGGAGGGCCCTGACGGGGTCTCCGTCCACCAGCGGCTCACCGCCACCGGATACACGTACATCACCGTCGGGGAGCACCTCGTCTCCGGTCCGCGCGATCCGTCCGAGTTCGTCGAGTACTGCCTGCGCACCGAACAGCCCCGGCACACACTTCTCGACCCCTCCTTCCTCCACACCGGGATGGCGTACGCCCGCTCCGGCGACACGTACTGGACGGTGCTGTGGGCCAGGCCGCTCACGCCCGCCGAACTGACCCGGACCGCCGACGAGGTCGTCGCCCTCACCAACCGGGAGCGCGCCAGGGCCGGACTGCCGCCCCTCGCCGTCGATCCCCTCCTCGCCCGGGCCGCGCAGGCGTACAGCACCGACATGGCGGTCCGCGCCTTCTACTCCCACACCTCGCCCGAGGGCACCCAGCCCTGGGACCGGGCCGCCGCCGCGGGCTCGACCCGGCGCTCGATCGGGGAGAACATCGCGTGCGGCCAGCGCTCGGCCGCCGAGGTCGTCGAGGGCTGGATGAACAGCCCCGGGCACCGCGCCAACATCCTCAAGCCCGACTTCACCCACATCGGGATCGGCTTCGCGGGCGGCGGCCCGGCGGCCACGTACTGGACCCAGCTGTTCGGCGCCTGAGCGGACGCCGACACGACACCCGGGCCGCGATCTTGGCGGAAGGAACCCCTCCGGGCCAGGATGCCCTCATGAAGGGTGACCTCTTTTCCAGTGAGCACATGGTGCAGCCGGCCACGGCGCCGGGCATGACGGTCGAGAACTCCAAGTGCATCAGGTACGCGGTGCACGGCGAGATGCTCGCCCGCCAGGGGGCGATGGTCGCCTACCGCGGCAATCTCCAGTTCGAGCGCAAGGGCCAGGGCGTGGGCGGCATGCTCAAGCGGGCCGTCACCGGCGAGGGGCTACCACTGATGGCGGTGCGCGGGCAGGGCGAGGCCTGGTTCGCGCACGAGGCCCACAACTGTTTCATCGTCGACGTGGAACCGGGCGACGAGTTCACGGTCAACGGGCGCAACGTCCTGTGTTTCGACGCCTCGTTGGCGTACCAGATCTCGACGGTGAAGGGCGCGGGCATCGCCGGCGGCGGCCTGTTCAACAGCGTCTTCACCGGCCACGGCAGGCTCGGCCTGGTGTGCGAGGGCGACCCGCTGGTGATCCCGGTCTCGCCGGAGTTCCCGGTGTACGTCGACACGGACGCGGTCGTCGGCTGGACCGCGGGCCTCAACACCTCGCTGCACCGTTCCCAGTCCATCGGGTCGATGCTGCGCGGCGGTTCCGGCGAGTCGGTGCAGCTGATGCTGCAGGGCTCGGGATACGTCGTCGTACGGCCGAGCGAGGCGACCCCGCAAAAAGCACAACAGCACTGAGCACGACAGCCCTGAACACAACAGCACTGAGGCACAGCAGCACTGAGACCCCAGGCAGTGATCTGCGCCTCACAGGCAACCCGCCCCGCTCCGTCCGGCGGCCGAACTGGACGATCTGGCCCGCGTGTTGGAGCGGTCCGGACTGCGACACGCGCAGGAGATGGTGGCACGGGCCCAGGAGGAGTTCGGCGTCGGGACGGGGGCCACGCGGTGACGACGCTCGTTGTTCCCGAAGTCCTCGACCGCTGCCGTGAGTTGGTGCGACCGGTACTCCAGACGATCCCGTCGTGATCGCCGGGCAGGGCACGGTCGGACTGGAGTTTGCCGAGGACGCGGACGACGTCACCGATGTCCTCGTCAGTGTCGGGGGCGGCGGCCTGATCGCCGGGGGCGCGGCGGCGCTGCGGGCCCGGCGGCCGGGACTGCGGGTCTGGCGGCCGGGACTGCGGGTCTGGGGCGTGGAGACGGAGGGCGCCGAGGCGATGTCCCGGGCGCTCGCCGCGGGCGGGCCGGTGCCGGTCCCGCTGTCCTCCGTCGTCTCCACCCTCAGCGCTCCGTCCGTGTCCCGGCTGACGTACGACCAGGTGGCGGCCCTGGTCAGCGAGGTCCTGGTGGTGTCCGACCGGGAGGCGGTGCAGGGGTGTCTCGACCTCGCCGACCACGCCAAGGTGTGGGGTGAACCGGCGGCCGGTTGTCTGCTGCCCGCCGCCCGCAGGGTCCTGGAACGGGTCGGGAAGGGCTGCCGGCTGGGCCTGGTCGTGTGCGGCGGCAACGCGACCACCGCCGACGTCATGGCATGGGCGGAGCGGTTCGGACTGCGCTGAGCGAGATGTTCAACTCCGGTCCTCCACCTGGCCGTTTTACTGACTCAAGAGTCAGATAGGAGCAACCGGAAAGCGGATTCCATCGGTTGAGGGTTTGATTGAACGCACCCCGCCGCACCCGCCGTACCTCTGTGCAAGTCGAGAGCCCGGGGTTCAGGTTCAGCGAGGGATGAGCATGGTCAAGGCGCACGTCTCCACACACCGGTTGGTCGCCGGGCGGTACCGGCCCCTGGACGTCATGCACCGGGAGACCAACCGGGCGTGCTGGTACGGCGAGGACGTCACGGCCGAACGCCCCTGCCTGCTCACCGAGATCGGGCTTCCGGTCGGAACCGACGAGGAGACCGCGCTCAGGACCGCGACCGGCGTGGTCCGGATGTCCAAGACCATGCGGGTGTTGGTGCCCGGCCGGATCGCCGCGGTGGTCGACGCCGTCGTGGAGAACGGCGTCCTGTGGACCGTCACCGAGCCCGTCGACGGCATCCCGCTCAGCGATCTCCTCACCCAGCAGGGGACGTTCGACCATGTGCGGGCGGCCCACATCGGGCTGGAGCTCCTCGAGGTGCTGGAGGCGGCGCACAGCGAGGGCATCACGCACGGCGAGCTCAGTCCGTGCCAGGTGTTCGTGCGCAACGACGGCACCGTCGTGGTCGCGGGCTTCGGTCTGGCCGGCGCGACGCTCGCGCCGAGGCTCTCGGCGCCGTCGTACGCCTCACCCGAGCAGGCCCGCGACGAGCGCATCGGGCCGACCGCCGACCTGTGGGCGCTCGGCGCGATCCTCTACACCATGGCCGAGGGGCGTCCCCCCTTCCGTGACCGCGACCGTCCCGCGGCCACTTTGAAGGGGGTCGACCGGCTGCCGCTGCGGGCGCCGGTCCGCGCCGGGCCGCTCACCCAGACCGTGCAGGGGCTGCTGCGCAAGAACTCCCGGGAACGGCTCACCCGGGCGGCCGTGCGGGACGCCCTCGTCCGTGTCCTCAACGAGGACCCCGACGCCCTCTCGCCGGAGGAACCACCCAGGACCCGCCTGAGCGTCCTGCACGTCAAAGGCTCCGGCCGCGGCAGCCGCCTCCTGGTCGCGGGCACCGCCCTGGCCGTCGTCACCGTGGCCGCCGCCGTCCTCGCCGTCACCAACGCCCTGCCCGGCACCGACTCCGCGACGACCGGCGAGGCACCCGCCCCGCCCGCCTCCTTCTCCGCGACGCCCTCCGCTCCGGCACCGACCTCCCCCTCCGAGTCGGCCACGGCCGCCGCGCCCGGCAACCGCACCGACGAGAGCTCCAGCCCGCCCGGCTCGCCCACCCCGACACCGCCCAGAATGGCCTCCCCCACCGCGGGCACGGGTCTGCCGCCCGGATACCGCGAGTACCACTCCCCCGAGGGCTTCTCCATCGCCCTCCCCAAGGGCTGGAAGGCGCTGGGCACCTCGCGCCAGGAGGACCTGGCCTACCGCGTCACGTTCGGCGCCTCCGGCGACCCGCGCACGCTCGCCGTCACCTACAGCAAGGCCGTCGGCTCGGACGCGGTGGCCGTCTGGCGCGACGACGTGGAGCCGGGGCTCCGGGACAACCCCGGCTACGAGCGTCTCGGCGACATCCGCGCCACGACCTACCAGGGCCGCGAAGCCGCCGACATGCAGTGGATCGAGGAGGTCGACGGCACCCGGGTGCGCACCTTCGGCCGCGGCTTCCTCATCGGCGACGGCCGCGGCTACTCACTGCGCTGGACGGCCCCGGCGGACGACTGGAAGGACGACGCGAACCAGGAGGCGCTGGACACCTTCCTGAGCACCTTCGACGTACCGTCAGACTGAGCCGCGCGGTGCCCGCATCCGCCGCAGCGGGCCGACGTGCAGGGGCTGGGTGCGCCAGCGCGCGGTGAACGTCCGGTCCGCCGGCGAACACGTCACCAGCAGGTGGTGGGGCGTCTCCAGGAACGCCACGTCCACGACGAGGGTCTCCGCGTCGGTCCAGCCGCCGGCCACCGCGACGGGCACGGGCTCCTCCACGACCGTCCAGCCGGCCTCCCCGCCCATGGGCCCCAGTTCCAGCCGGTCGCCGTCGTCGACCAGGGTCACCCGACCGCCCGGGCCCACCTCGACCGCGGTCAGGGTCGGCTGGTCGGCGCACGCACCGCCGTACGGTGTGTAGGCCGCCGCCAGGTCCGGAGGGTACGGCTTGCCCTCGGCGGGCGGCAGCGCGAGCCGGGAAAGCCGGTCGGCCAGGTCCGCGTCGGCCTCCTCCCTCCCCGGCAGCGGATCGGGTCCGAAGGCAGGCAGGAGATGCTCCCAGGCCAGGTCCAGGACCTTCTGCATCTCCACGGTCTCCGAGGTCATCGCGAGCACCACGTCCTGCTCGGGCAGCACCACGCAGAACTGGCCATAGGCCCCGTCCCCGCGGTAGCCGTGCCGCGCCATCCAGAACTGGAAGCCGTAACCCTGCTGCCAGTCCGACCACCCGTCCTCCCCCGCCTGGCTGTGCGAGATCTGGGCCCGCGTCGCCTCGGTCACCCACCACTCGGGCAGCAGCCGCTCGCCCTCCCACACCCCGCCCCGCAGATACAGCAGACCGAGCCGGGCTATGGCGTCGGTGGTGGCGTGCAGCCCGCTGAAGCCGAGCTCGCGGCCCGTGCGGCCGCGGATCCACCCCACCTCGCCGATGCCCAGCGGATCGAGCAGCCGGGGCCTCAGGTACTCGGAGAGCGACTGGCCCGTGACCCGCTGGACGATCGCGGCGAGCGTGTACGTGGCCGGCTGGTTGTAGGCGAAGACGGTGCCCGGGGCCCGGTCCGGCGGCAGCAGAAGAAATCCGCGGACCGGTTCCTCCTGGTCCAGGGCGCGTGCACGGTCGTAGGTCTCCTCCAGATGCCCGCTGGCCATCGACGCCACATGCCGTACGAGCATCGCGCGGCTGCGCGGGTCGGTGATGTCGGCCTCGAACTCCGGGAAGTACGAGATCACCGGGTCGTCCAGCCCGATCACCCCCTCGGCGACGGCGAACCCGGCGGCCGTCGCGGTGAAGCTCTTGCTGAGCGAGTAGAGGAGATGGGGGCGTTCCGGGGCGTACGGTGCCCACCAGCCGGAGGCCACGACCTGGCCGTGGCGCAGCAGCATCAGGCTGTGCGGTTCGATGCGCGGGTCGGATTCGAGGGCGTCGAGGAAGGCCTGTATCCCGGCGGCGTCGACGCCCTGGGCGGCGGGGGTGCTGGTGGGCAGGGAGCTCATGAGGGCATCCTGCCTCGTTCACCGGTCTTGATCGAGAGGGCCCCGGAAGAACCCGTTTTCCCCTGCGGCCACCGGGGACTCGGGCTCCATGGTGCAAATCGGATACACGATGATGACGGAGCAGGCCGGACCTCGTGACCTGGTCGGCCATGTGGTGAAGGCCGAAGAGGTGGGCTACGACTTCTCGGTGACCTCGGACCACTACTTTCCCTGGCTGCGTTCGCAGGGGCACGCGCCGTACGCGTGGAGCGTGCTCGGCGCGGCCGCCCAGGCGACCTCGCGCATTCCGCTGATGACGTACGTGACGTGTCCGACCGTCCGCTACCACCCGGCGGTGGTGGCGCAGAAGGCGGCGACCATGCAGCTGCTCTCCGAGGGCCGGTTCCGGCTGGGGCTCGGCTCGGGCGAGAACCTCAACGAGCACGTGGTGGGCGGTGGTTGGCCGTCGGCCGACGTACGGCACGAGATGCTGGAAGAGGCCGTGGAGATCATCCGTGCGCTGTTCCGGGGCGGCCATGTGAACCACCGCGGGACCCACTTCGACGTGGAGTCGGCCCGGCTGTGGGACCTGCCGGACGAGCCGCCGCAGATCGGCCTTGCCGTCTCGGGCGAGCAGTCCTGCGAGCTGGCCGGCCGGCTCGCCGACCTCGTCATCGCCACGGAGCCCAAGGCGGGCCTCCTCGACGCCTTCGACCGGCACGGCGGCGAGGGCAAGCCGCGGGTGGGTCAACTGCCGGTCTGCTACGACCCCGACCAGGACACGGCGGTCAAGCGGGCACACTCCCAGTTCCGTTGGTTCGGGAACGGCTGGAAGGTCAACTCCGAGCTTCCCCACCCGGACGCGTTCGAGTCGGCCACCCAGTTCGTCACCCCGGACGACGTCTCGGCGTCGATCCCGTGCGGCGACGATCCCGACGACTTCGTCGAGGCCGTACGGCCGTACGCGGAGGCGGGGTTCACCGAGATCGCCCTGGTGCAGATCGGCGGCGACTCGCAACCTGAGTTCCTGGACTGGTCGGAGAAGACGCTGCTGCCCGCGCTGCGCGACGCGTTCGCCTGAGCGGGCCGGGCTGCCCGGGCGGTTCCCGGGGGTGCAATAGGCTTCCGACCGCACATCGTGCGGTCCTTGACGAGCCTGCCCAGGAGAAACACCCGTGACCCTAGCGATCGACCCGTCCGACACGTCCTCCGAGGCCCCGGTCAAGACGTCCGGCGCGCCCTTGTCCGACCTCGTCGCGCGGGACGCCCGCGAGTTCGGGGTCTACGCTCGGACCGGCGGATGGACCTTCGGCCTGATGGTGGCGCGCAGCGTCCGCCCCGGCGGCCAGAGCGCGGACGAGACGCCCAAGGTGTCCGCGAAGGAGTTCGCCGAGCTCGCCGGCTGCTCGCCCGAGCGCGTCATGCGGTACTACAAGGCCTGGGACCGGGCCGCCGACGACGGCATGGTCCCGCACTTCGAGGCGCTGGCGCCGGGCCAGGAGGTGGAGCTGCCGGACTCGGACGTGTGGCTCAGCTACTACGTCTCCCGCAGCAGCGCCACCTCCGAGCGCGGCACAGCCATCGCCGAGGCCGCCGAGGCCGAGGGCATCCGCCCGACGAAGGCCCTGGAGGTCGCCGAGAACCCGACCGCCCTGCGCGCCGCGATCCTCGCCGACCCCTCCACCGCCCGGGCCGCGCGCAGCGCGCTGCTCGACCGCATCAAGGAGGACCCGGAACTCCAGGCATCCCTGGCCCGGGACGTCGTGCGCACGGACGACCTGAAGAAGGCCGTGGCCACCGAGAGCAGGGCGGCCGACCGGATCGGCTACGTCCGCCAGATCGCCGAGTCCGGCCAGGTCAAGACGCCGGCCGGGCAGACCATCGACGCGCCCGTCGATCTGCGTCAGGAGGCCGAGCGGCACCTGTCCCTGCTCGAGGAGCTGGAGGAGGACGAGGACACCGGCGAGTGGGCGGCCGAGGCCTTCGACACCATGAAGTCCCTCGTCGCCGAGGCCGTGGAGGCCGATCCCGAGCTCCGGGTCCAGGAGCGGCGCACGAAGTTCTACAGCAGCCTCCAGAAGGCCACGAAGGCTTTCGAGGAGCTGACCTTCGACGACGCCCAGGACTTCTACGAGGACGACATGGTCCAGCAGCTGGAGGAACTCCAGCAGGCCATCGCCGCGTGCATCACGTCCTTGCGCGGTGTGAAGGGGAATCACCCGGAAGGCTGAGCATCTTCGGCGTGTGAGGGGTACTAGAGGGCGACACGTCGCTCTTCCCGGAGGCCTTCTGGTGAACTCCTTCGTCCGCAGAACCGCGCACAAGACTCTGGTCGTGCAACTGCAGGCGGGCGGCACGGGCCGTTGCCCCGTGCTCGCCCATCTGGGGTACGACGCGGCGGACCCGTTCGCCGTCACCGCGGTGTTCAGCCATGACGGCCGGGTGCTGGCCCGGTGGCGGCTGGACCGGGAGATGCTCGCCGAGGGGCTGTGCGGCCCGGTCGGGATCGGGGACGTGCGGCTGAGTCCCGTCTCGACCGGCGTCTGGGAGGAGCTGCGCATGGAGTTCTACGGCGACGCCCGCTCCGACGGGGGCCGCCAGCACGCCGTGGTCTTCGCCTGGGCCCCGGCCCTGGCCTCCTTCCTGCGCGAGACCCGCGAGATCGTGCCGCCCGGCCAGGAGGAGGTCAGCGTCGACGACTTCCTGGCCTCGGTCATCGCGGGGGGCTGAGACGGGGGCTGAGACGGGTGCTGCCGCGCACGCGGGCTGAGTAGCCGTACTCATGCCGTCGTCGGTCCCCCTCCCCGACGATGAGGGCTCCTACGAGAAGGAGCGCCTCATGACCGCTGTGCGACGGCCGTTGCCCGTCCTGCTCGCCTGGGTCGTGGTCGCCGCGCTGGCCCTGTCCGCCTGGGGCCCGCGCGACCGCCCCACCTGGTTCCTGGAGACCGTGTGGGTCCTGGTCGGACTGCCGCTGATCATGCTGACCTGGCGCCGCTTCCCGCTGACCGACCTGCTGTGCTGTCTGCTCGCGGTCCACGCGTTCGTACTGATCGTGGGCGGTCACTACACCTACGCGCAGGTCCCGCTGGGCGACTGGGTGCGGGACACCTTCGGTCTGGAACGCAATCCGTACGACCGCTTCGGCCACCTCGTGCAGGGTTTCGTGCCGGCGGTCCTGGTGCGGGAGCTGCTCAGCCGTACGTCGCCGCTGCGGGGCAGCCGCTGGCTGGCGCCGCTCACGGTGTGCGCGTGTCTGGCGTTCAGTGCCGTCTTCGAGATGCTGGAGTGGGCGGCCGCGGTGGTCGGCGGTCAGGCGGCGGACGCCTTCCTGGCCACGCAGGGCGATGTCTGGGACACGCAGTGGGACATGTTCTGCGCGCTGATCGGCGCGACGGTGTCGGTGCTGGTGCTCTCACGGCTGCACGACCGGCAGCTCGCCGTCATTTCGTCGTATAGCGGCGCCGGGTCCACAGCGGCACCCCGAACCAGCACACCAGGTACCAGGCCACGACACCCGTGACGAGCCAGGGCACCCAGTCGTCGTGGGTCGCCACCCGCAGGATCAGCAGCAGGGCGGCCGTCATGGTGGTCAGGAGGAGGAGCAGGCCCACGAAGGTCAGCCGGGAGGCGATCCGCACGGCCTGTGGCTTGATGCGCCGCCCCGAGACGAGCCGGTGCAGGGACACCGGCCCGATGAGGGCGCCCGTGGCGCAGGAGCCGAGGACCACCGTGACGATGTAGATGACCTGGTCGGTGTGGGCCAGGTCGTCGTACTTCGGGGTGAACACGACGGTGAGCAGAAAGCCGAACAGGATCTGCACACCGGTCTGCGCGACGCGGATCTCCTGGATGAGCTCGCCCCACATGCGGTCGGCGCGCTCGTCCTCGGTCTCGTCACGTCCGGTGCGCTCGGCTGCCTGCGTCATGGAAGCCAGGTAACCCTCAATTGAGCGTTCAAACGGGCCTACCAGCGGTTCTCCACCTGGTCCTTGATCCGCCGGTCGTAGATGTCACGGACGGCCGCGAGGGTCTGCTCGGACAGTGGCGGCAGCTTCGCGGCCTCCGCGTTGGCACGGGCCTGCTCGGGCGAGCGGGCGCCAGGGATGACGGTGGTGACGCCGGGCTGCTCGATGATCCAGCGCAGGGCGAGCTGGGCCGGGGTGTAGCCCTCGGGGGCGAGCCCTGAGAACTCGGCGGCGGCCTCGACACCGGTCGTGTAGTCGACCCCGGAGAAGGTCTCGCCGACGTCGAAGGACTCGCCGTGCCGGTTGTAGGTGCGGTGGTCGTTCTCCGGGAAGACCGTGTCCTTGGTGTACTTGCCGGACAGCAGGCCCGAGGCGAGCGGGACGCGGGCGATGATGCCGACGCCCGCCTCCTGGGCGGCGGGGAGCACCTCGCGCAGGGGCTTCATGCGGAAGGCGTTGAGGATGATCTGCACGCTGGCCACACCGGGCCGGGCGATCGCGGTCAGCGCCTCCTCGCAGGTCTCCACGCTGACGCCGTAGTGGGCGATGCGCTCCTCCTCGACCAGGGTGTCGAGGGCGTCGAAGACCTCGTCGGTGGAGTAGACGGGGGTCGGCGGGCAGTGCAGCTGGACGAGGTCGATGCGGTCGACGCCGAGGTTGCGGCGGGAACGGTCGCTCCAGGCGCGGAAGTTGTCGAGGACGTAGTTCTCCGGGAGCTGGTCGACGCGGCGGCCCATCTTCGTCGCGACCAGGACATGGAGGTCGGGCCTGCTGCGCAGGAAGCCGGCGATGGTCTGCTCGCTGCGGCCGTCGCCGTACACGTCGGCCGTGTCGAAGAAGGTGACCCCCGACTCGGCAGCCGCCTCCAGCACCGAGAGGGCTTCCTTGTCGTCCACGTCTCCCCAGTCGGCCCCCAGCTGCCAGGTGCCGAGTCCTACGACGGATGCGTGCTGCTGAGACCTGCCGAATGTGCGCTCGTCCATGGCGTCAGTCTGTCATCCGTCGCCGGCCTGCGCGGAACCGACTGCTCCGGGCCTGGGTCTGTGAATTTTTCACTCACACGAGTGACACGTTTCGACGTAAGGCATGCACGTGTCAACGGGCGCCTACCGTGACCCCGTGACTGATCGTTCCGTGAGCAACCACCCGCAGGACAACCCGTCCTGGTCCCGTCGCGGCTTCCTGATGAGCGCCGCCGCGCTGGCCGCCGTACCGATTCTGCTGCCCGCCGACCCGGCGACCGCGGCCGAGGAGCTGCCCGACTTCCCGGCCGGTGTGGCCCTCTACCGTTCGGCCTACCGGAACTGGGTCGGCGAGATCACCGCCGACGGGCTGTGGGCCTGTGCGCCGGCGGGGCCGGACCAGGTGGTCGAGGTCGTCAACTGGGCCTGGCGGCACGGCTGGCGGGTCCGCGCGCGAGGCTCCTCGCACGGCTGGTCGCCGCTGACCGTCACGGAGGGCACCGCGTCGGACGCGCCCGTCCTCCTCGTCGACACCGCCTCCCACCTCACCGGTCTGTCCCTGGACTCCGGCTCCGCGGTGCGCGCGGGTACCGGGGTCACGCTGGAGGCCCTGCTGACCTATCTGGAGGAACACGGGCTCGGCGTCACCGCCGCGCCCGCTCCCGGCGACCTCACCCTGGGCGGGGCGCTCGCGATCGACGCCCACGGCACCGCGGTCGCGGCCGACGGGGAGGAGCGGCTGCCGGGGCAGACGTACGGCTCACTCAGCAACCGGATCCTGTCGCTGACGGCGGTGGTCTGGGACGAGGGCAGCGGAGCGTACGCGCTGCGCACCTTCAGCCGCGCCGAGGCCGACAGTGCGGCCCTGCTCACCCATCTCGGCCGGGCCTTCGTCACCGAGGTCGTGCTGCGGGTGGGTGCCAACAGCAATCTGCGGTGTGTGAGCAGGGTCGACATTCCGGCTTCCGAGCTCTTCGCGGCACCCGGCGGTGACGGGCGGACCTTCGCGAGCTTCCTGGCGCAGGCGGGGCGGGTCGAGGCGATCTGGTTCGCCTACACGGAGTTCCCGTGGCTGAAGGTGTGGAGCGTGGCGCCGACCAAGCCGCTGACCTCACGGCGCGTGACCTCGCCGTACAACTATCCCTTCTCCGACAACGTGCCGACGCTGGTGGCGGATCTGGCCGGGCGGATGGTGTCGGACGCGGCCTGGTATCTGGCGCCGGTGCTCGGGAACGCGCAGCTCGACGTGGCGGCCGTGGGGCTCACGGCGACACTGTCGGCGGACATCTGGGGGCCGTCCAAGAACACCCTGCTGTACATCAGGCCGACGACGCTCAGGGTGACCGCGAACGGGTACGCGGTGCTGACGAGCCGGGATCAAGTGCAGCGGGTGGTCTCGGAGTTCACGGACTTCTACCGGAAACGGCTGGCCGCGTACACCGCGCAGGGGAAGTTCCCGGTCAACGGGACGGTGGAGATCCGGGTGACCGGGCTCGACGATCCGGGTGAGGTGGAGTCGGAGGGTGCGCGGGCTGCGCTGCTGTCGGCGTTGCGGGCGGAGCAGTCACATCCCGAGTGGGACACGGCGGTGTGGCTGGACATCCTGACGCTGCCCGGGACGCCGTACGCGGAGGCCTTCCTGCGGGAGATCGAGCAGTTCCTCATCGAGGGCTACGAGGGGACGCGCGTCGAGTGGTCCAAGGGGTGGGCCTACACGGAGGATGCCGTGTGGGAGGACGAGGAGGTGCTCGGGACGACGATTCCCGGGTCCTTCGGTGAGGCGGTGTGGGGGCAGGCGGCCGGGGTGCTGGACCGGCTCGATCCGCACGGGGTGTTCGGCAACGCCTTCCTGGACCGCCTGTTCCGTTAGGGCGTCAAGTGGGCCTGCACGGTGGGGGCGTAGCGGTCCACCAGGTCCTCCACGGCGGTTGCCCTCAGCTCGGTGCCCCGGGCGATTCCGTACATCACGCCCAGGCCCAGGAGGGTGCCCACCGCCAGTTCGGCTCGCAGGCCCGGGTCCGGACCTTCCAGGCGTTGCGCCAGCCGTTCCACCACCTGTGTGCGGAAGTTGACGCGCAGGATGTCGCCGTGTTCGCCCTGGACCGGGGCGAAGGCGATCCGGGCCAACGGGTCGGCGCCTCGCTCGATCTGGCTGGTGAGTACATGGCGGACCATATGGCGGCCCAACTCGTCCAGGGGAGCGTCGAGAAGGGCGGCCGCGTCGGACTCGAAGGACATCACGCCGGCGAACAGGGCGTCCTTGTTGCCGAAGTACTTCACGATCAACGGCGGGCTGACCCCGGCGCGTTCGGCGACCGCCTTGAGCGTGATGTCGGTGTGGGGAGTGCGGGCCAGGAGGTATCGGGCGGCCTTGAGGATGGCCGCCTTCGTCGCCTCGGCGTCCCGGCGGACGGGCGTGGTGGTGGGGGGCGTTGTGCGCACGGCACTCATGCTCCCTCCATCGCCTCGTCCCGCGCGCCCCGGGTGCGGCCCCTGGCCCGGCGGGTCCCCTCGGGTGTGGCGTCGCCGGGGATGGTCAGCGCCGCCGCGCACGCGGCCAGGGCGACCGCGCCGGCCATGGCGAAGGCCAGCAGGTAGCCGTGCAGGGTCGGCACGGGAGCGCCGCCGACCGGGCTGGTGTGGTGGACCAGCACCGCGGCGACCGCCGCGCTGGAGGTGGCCTGGCCGATGGTGCGCATGAGGACGTTGACGCCGTTGGCGGAGGCCGTCTGCTCGGCCGGGACCGCGCGCAGGATGAGGGTGGGCAGGGCCGAGTAGGCGAGGGTGGTGCCGGTGGCGACCACGGTCGCGCCCAGGATGATCATCCACAGGTCGCGGCTGTCCGCGATGCGCACCGCGTAGCCGCACGCGATGACCGCGGCGCCGAGCGCGAGCGTGATGCGTGGACCGCGGGACGCGGAGATCCGGGCCGAGACGGGCGAGAACAGGAGCATGGTGACGCCACCGGGCAGCAGGCACAGACCGGTGGCCACGATCGACAGCTCGAGTCCGTAGCCGCTGGCCTTCGGTGCCTGCACCAGCTGGGCCGTGACGAGGGAGTTGGCGTAGAAGGCGAACCCGGTGAGCAGGGCCGCCACATGGGAGAGGCCCACGCGCGGCCGGGTGACGAGCCGCAGGTCCACCAGGGGCTGCTCGGTGCGCAGTTGGCGCCACCACCACAGGGCCAGTACGGCGACGGCGGCGAGGAACAGACCCAGGACCCGGGGACTCCCCCAGCCCCACTGCCCGCCCTGGGAGACGCCGAGCAGGAGGCAGACCAGGCCCACCGCCAGCCCCAGCGCGCCCGGTACGTCGAAGCGGCCGGGCTGCCGTACGGGCGACTCGCGGACCGCGTACGACACGGCCGCCACGCCCAGGGCGCCGAGGGCGCTGGTGAGCCAGAACATGGTGTGCCAGTCGGCGTACTGGACGATCATCGCGGCCAACGGCAGGCCCAGCGCGGCGCCGATGCCGACCGTGGAGCTCATCATCGCGACCGCGGAACCCCGGCGCTCGGGCGGCAGTTCGTCGCGCAGGATGCTGATCGACAGGGGCACCACGGAGGCGGCGGCTCCCTGGAGGGCACGGGCCGCGATGAGCACGGTGATGTCGGAGGACAGGGCGCACATCACCGAGCCGACCGTCATCAGGGCGAGGGCTCCGGTCAGCACCCGGCGTTTGCCGTACATGTCACCGGCCCGGCCGAGCACCGGGGTGAGGACCGCTCCGGCCAGCAGGGTCGCCGTGACCATCCAGGAGACGGCGCCGGCCGAGGAGTGCGTCAGCCTGGGCAGGTCCGGCAGCAGGGGGACGACGACGGTCTGCATGACGGCCATGAGCACACCGCACATCGCCAGGACCGGCACGGTGAGCCGGTTGCGCAGGCTCGTTCCGGGCTGCGGGGATATCGGGCCCTGCTGGTCCATCGGCGCTCCGCGAAAACAGTGGGTGAATGGCAATTCACTCTAGCGGTGAATTGCCATTCACCCAATACGGTTTCCGAGCCGAAGGGCTACTTGCGCGAGGACAGCTCCCTCGCGTGCACGCTGCGCGCGACCTTCGGCCCGAGCCAGCGCTTGAACCTGCGCAGCGCCTCCAGCTGTCCGGCGGCCTTGTCGATCCGGTAGTACAGCTGCTGCGGGACATAGGGCAGCAGCGGCGAGTGGCGCTGACCCAGCAGGGCGAACATCTGCTCCGGCGGGAGGTCGATGTAGCGCGCCAGGTTCTCGTACCACTGGGCGCTGTAGCGGGCCGCGCTCTGGATGGAGAGCAGTTCCGACTTCCGCTGCCGTTCGTAGCGGGCGAGGGCGTGCGGGAGCTCGGACTGCTCGCGCAGGGCATCGGCCAGGGCGATGGCGTCCTCCAGGGCGAGGGTGGTGCCGGCGCCGACGGAGTAGTGGGTGGTGTGGGCCGCGTCGCCGAGGAGGACGAGGTTGTCGCGGCGCCAGGTCCGGTTGGTGAGGGTGCGGAAGGTGAGCCACTGGGCGCTGCCCGAGCCCGCGGAGCGGCCGATCAGGGGGTGGCCGTCGAGGATGTCGGCGAACAGCTTCTCCAGCAGGGCCAGCCCGTCGGCCTCGTCGGCGCCGTCGAGGCCGAGGCCGGTCCAGGTCTCCGGGGCGCACTCGACGACACAGGTGCTGCGTTCGGGGCCGAACGCGTAGCCGTAGCACCAGATCCAGCCGTGCTCGGTCTCGACGAAGGCGAAGGTGAAGGAGTCGAAGACCTTGCCCGTGCCGAGCCAGAGGTAGCAGTTGCGGCCCTCCGTGGTCTCGGCGCCGAAGTGGCCGGCGTGCGCGGTGCGCAGGGCGCTGTGCACGCCGTCGCCCGCCACGACCAGGTCGGCCTCGGGGAGGTTGCCGGTGGTGATCTCGTGCTCGAACTCCAGTCGTACGCCCAGCGAGCGGGCTCGTGCGGCCAGGATCTCCAGCAGGCGGTGGCGGCCGATGCCGTGGCCGAGGTCGCTGGGGCGCCGGGTGACCAGATCACGAACCCGGGCCTCGCCCTCGTTCCAGGTGACCGAGGCCTCCTCGATGGCGCGGGCCGACTCGGGGTCGTGGGCGTGGAGCTTGTCGAGCAGTCCGCGCCAGTAGGTGACGCCCCAGCCGTAGGTCGAGCCCTCCGGGTTGCGCTCGTGGACAGTGATGTCGTGGGACGGGTCCTGCCGTTTCAGCAGGATCGAGAGATACACAGGCCGGCGGGCCCGCCGCCGACGCAGGCGACCTTCACGCGCACCCCTAGAGAATTACTCAAAGCTGTCGATTGGCAACGCAGAGTAGCAGTCGGGGAGATGGCGGACCCCCGCTTCGCATCACGTCACGGTCTTCACGTGAGGCGCCCGGACTCCCCCTGTGCGCCGACCGCCGGAACACCCGATGTCGTCCACCTCGGCAAGACCATGCGCCACTGCACCTTCGACATCGCATGACGGTCGTCTTGCGCCGGTTTGCCCCGCAGGTCGTGTGGTACCCGCGCCTCACACACCGAGAAGACGAAGGAGGGATTCACCCGTGTCGCAGGTCGAGGAATCCATCGAGGTCGGCGTGCCGGTGCACACCGCCTACAACCAGTGGACGCAGTTCGAGACGTTCCCCGAGTTCATGAGCGGGGTCGAGCGCATCGAACAGCGCACCGACACGCTCACGCACTGGGTGACCAACGTCAACGGGGTGCACAGGGAGTTCGACGCCGAGATCACCGAGCAGATCCCGGACGAGCGGGTCGCGTGGACCACGATCGCCGGCGAGGCCAAGCAGGCCGGCGCGGTCACCTTCCACCGGCTCGACGAGGGCCACACCAAGGTGATGTTCCAGATGGACTTCCATCCGGACACCATCACCGAGAAGGTCGGCGACAAGCTCGGATTCGTGAAGCGGCAGACCAAGGGCGACCTGGAGCGCTTCAAGAAGTTCATCGAGGAGCGCGGTCAGGAGACCGGCGGCTGGCGCGGGGCGGTCATCTGACCACCCCGTCCGACCGGCCTCTAACCGGCCGCTTCCGTACGGCACTCCGGGTGCCCCCAGCCCTGGGCGTTCTTGGCGATGGGCTCGCCCGCCGCGTAGGACCGTCCGCACAGACACCGGCCGGGGAACTTGGCCTTGATCGTACGGGAGGACGAACCGCCGCTCCGCTTGGGCGACTTGGCCCGGGCGGGGCGGTCCGTCTTGGGGGTGTCCGGCGACGGGGGCGGCTCCGGCGAGCCGAGTGCGCTGCTCGCGGGTTCCTGGACGATCGCCGCCTGGCTGGCCGCGCGGTCGGCGAAGTCGTTGAGCTTGTCACCGTCGACCTGGTGGGCGGGGACGTAACGGAACTCCACCGAGCGGCCACCGAGGAGTTCGTCGATCCGGACGACCAGGTCCTGGTTGGCGACCGGCTTGCCCGCGGAGGTCTTCCAGCCGTTGCGCTTCCAGCCGGGCAGCCAGGTGGTGACGGCCTTCATGGCGTACTGGGAGTCCATCCGGATCTCCAGCGGCACATCCGGGTCGGTCGCGGCCAACAGCCGCTCCAGGGCGGTGAGTTCGGCGACGTTGTTGGTGGCCTTGCCCAGCGGGCCCGCCTCCCAGCGGGACGGCGTCTCGCCCTCCTCGGCGACGACCCAGGCCCAGCCCGCGGGTCCCGGATTTCCCTTCGAAGCCCCGTCGCACGCGGCCACCACTCGTTCACGCATGCGCTCGATCATGCCATGAGCCACAGGGGCGCCCGTTCACACCACAGCGACGACCGCGGCAACCACCCTGCGGACCTCCTCGTCCGTGGGAGCCGCGCCCTCCGCGTCGGCGAAGAGCAGATGCGCGGCCCCGATCAGCGTGGGTGCGAGCAGGTCCACTTCGGCGTCGGCCGGGACCCGGCCCAGTTCGCGCTCGGCGGTGACCGCCCCGCACATCACGGATGGCGATCCCTGTCGGCACGGCCCACCTCGCTCTTTCGAACATCCTCCTTGATTCTTGTCGAGTGGGCACATGCCCACTTCACCCCGTGAACCACGTGAACCACGTGAACGTGGGCGCCGGCACCGGGATCGCCGGGCTGGCGTTCCGGGCGCGCGGGTGCCGGGTGCTCGGGGTGGAACCGGACGCGCGGATGGCCGCGTTCGCCCGCCGTCACGGACTGGCCGTCGAGGTCGCCCGGTTCGAGGAGTGGGAGCCGGCGGGCCGGACCTTCGACGCGGTCGTCGCCGGCACGGTCTGGCACTGGGTCGACCCCGTGGCCGGTGCGGACCGGGCGGCCCGGGTGCTGCGGCCAGGCGGACGCCTGGCCCTCTTCTGGAACGCCTTCCAGCCCGCGCCGGAGGTGGCCGAGGCATTCACCGGGGCCCATGCCCGCGCTCTGCCCGACCTGCTGTTCGTGATGGACTGGCGCCGGACCACCGGCCCGGACGCCTATGCGGGCGTCTGCGTCACGGCGGCGGACGGCATCCGCAGGACGTCCGCATTCGAGGAGCCCGAGGAGTGGCGCTTCGGGTGGGACCGGGTCTCCACCCGCGAGAGCGGCTGGACCAGGTGCCCACCTTCGGCGGCCACGGTCAGCTGCCGGCCGAGCAGCTGGACGCCCTGCTCAGCGCGCTCGGCGATGCCGTGGACGCGCTGGGCGGGAGTTTCTCCATGCGCTACACGGCCGTGGCGGTCACGGCGGTGCGCACCGGCTAGGGCACGTCGGTGAGCTGGGGCATGTCGCCCTGGGTCGTCGTCACGTCGACCACCGCGAAGCTCGCCCCCTGCGGGTCGCTGAGCGCGGCGAACCGGCCGAACGGCGAGTCCATGGGCCCGAAGCGCAGGACGCCGCCCAGCTTGGTGGCGCGGGCGACGGCGTCGTCACAGTTGTCGACGTTGAAGTAGACGTTGATGTACGCCGGTACCTCGGGCGGGAACTCGTCCCCCATCTTCATGCGCCCCAGGACGGTGTTGTCGCCGAGGTTGTACATGCGGAAGTCCATGGCGTCGTCCTGGATCTGCCGGGAGCTGTATCCGAAGACGGCGGGGAAGAACGCGTCGGACCTCCCGGGCTCGCGGGTGTAGACCTCGGCCCAGCAGAACGCTCCGGGCTGCTCGGGCGGTGCCTCGAAGCCCTCGTGGGTGCCTGCCTGCCACACGCCGAAGACGACGCCGCTGGGGTCGCGGGCCAGGCACATCGTGCCGAAGTCGCCGACCTGCATGGGCTCCATGAGCACCTCGCCGCCGTGCTCACGGATCTTGCCGGCGGTGGCGGCGGCGTCCGGGGAGGCGAGGTAGAGGCACCACTGCGACTGTCCCTCCTGCCCGGGCATCGGCGGGACGACCGCGGCCACCGCCTTGCCGTCCACGTAGGCCTGGGTGTAGTTGCCGTACTCCGACGACGACTCGCCGAAGGTCCAGCCGAGGACGTCGCCGTAGAAGCTCTTGGCTCCCTCGACGTCGCTGAACATCGCATCGGCCCAGCAGGGGGTTCCCTCAGGTTGTACGGCCATGACAGCGGCCTTCCCGTATCGGTGGATGGTCCGTTTCCTCACGCTAGCCACGGGCGCGACGGACCGCGCGTCGAACGGTTCGGATCGGGAGGAAAGCGCAGCCCCGAGGAGCACGGGGCACTCGTGCCGCACCGACTGCCTCACGAGCGAGGTTTACACCTTCAAGGTCCTGAAGTCGCCCCCTTCACGCCCTGCTCCGGCGTCCGGCCGACTGTTTGGCTTGTACACGCGCACGGCCAGCCCGCTCACTTCCCAGGAGGGAACGTGTCCACACCGGACAGCGCCACCGGCCCCGCCGTCGACGAACCCGAGCCCCCTTCCGAGACCCCGCTCACCAGCCTCAGCACCCAGGCCGCCCGGCAGCTCGCCACCACCACCAAGTCCGAACCCCAGATGCAGGCCATCAGTTCACGCTGGCTGCTGCGCATGCTGCCGTGGGTGGATGTGAAGGGCGGCACCTACCGGGTCAACCGGCGCCTCCAGCTGCGGGTGGGCCGGGGCCGGGTGCAGTTCGAGCAGAACGGCGCCGACGACATCCGGGTCATCCCCCAGACGCTCACCGAGCTCCCCGTCCTGCGCGGCTACACCGACCTGGAGGTCCTCAAGGAGATCGCGACCCGCTTCCGGGCCCGGGAGATCCGCGCCGGCCAGGTGCTCGTCGAGGCCGGGCAGCCGGTCATCGAGGCCTATCTCGTCGTGCACGGCCGCTTCACCCGCTTCACCGAGGGCAAGTACGGCGAGGAGGAGATCGTCGGCGTCGTCACCGACGGGGCCCAGATGGGCGACGAGGCCATAGGGCAGCCCGATCCGCTGTGGCTGAGCTCGGTCCGGGCCGAGACCGCGGGCGTGGTGCTGGCCCTCCCCTGGTCCGTGGTCACCGAGTTCACCGAGCGGGTGCCCTCGCTCGCCGCCCATCTGGAGGCCTACGCACGGCGGCAGAGCCTGCCGATGAACCGCAAGGGCGAGGCCGACGTCCCCGTGCAGGCGGGCCACGTCGGGGAGCCGACCATCGACGGCGGCTACGTCGACTACGAACTCGCCCCGCGCGAGTACGAGTTGTCCCTCACCCAGACCGTGCTGCGGGTGCACACCCGGGTCGCCGACCTCTACAACAACCCGATGGACCAGACCGAGCAGCAACTCCGCCTGACCATCGAGGAGATCCGCGAGCGCCAGGAGTGGGAGCTGGTCAACAACCGGGAGTTCGGGCTGCTGCACAACGCCGACCACGGCCAGCGCGTCAGCACCTTCACCGGCCCGCCCACCCCGGACGACATGGACGAACTCCTCGCCATGCGCCGCAAGACCAAGCTGTTCCTCGCCCATCCGAAGGCGATCGCCGCGTTCTTCCGGCAGTGCAACCGGCGCGGTCTGGTGCCGGGTACGGCGAGCGTCGAGGGGCATGAGATCCCGGCCTGGCGGGGGGTGCCGATCTTCCCCTGCAACAAGATCCCGGTCAGTGCGCAGCACACCAGCAGCATCATCGCGCTGCGCACCGGGGAGGGCGACCAGGGTGCCGTCGGGCTCTACCAGACCGGGATCCCGGAGGAGTACCAACCGGGCCTGAACGTGCGGTTCATGGGCATCGACGCGAACTCGATCATCCGCTACCTCGTGACTGCCTACTACTCGATGGCCATCCTCGTCCCCGACGCGGTCGGGATCCTGGAGAACGCCCAGATCGGGCGGACGGCCGAGTGACCGCGACGAACACCCGGTCGTTGCCGGGACCTCCCGACATCGCGAGCACGCTGCGCACCGAGCGGCGCGGTGGGGCGGTCCCCGGTCTGAGGTACCGGCAGGTCGCCCCCGCCGACCCCGTGAAGGCCGCGGAGATCGACCGCAGGCTGGAGGCCTGGGCCCGGCGTCTGGATCTGTTCCCCGAGGCCTGGAAGGGGGACTTCTCGGGGTTCCAGTTCGGCCGGGCCGTGGTGCTTCAGCACCCGGAGGCCGCCGATCTCGAACGCCTCACGGTGGCCGGCGAGTTGCTGCTCGCCGAGAACGTCGTCGACTCCTGCTACTGCGAGGAGGACGAGGGCCGCGGTGGCGCGCGCCGGGGCCTCGGAGGGCGGCTGATCCTGGCCCAGTCGGCGATCGACCCGTACCACGGCATCCCCGAGCTGGAGGAGGAGTGGCGCGAGGGTGTACGGGCCGACGGTCCGCTGCGCTCCTACCACTTCGCCCTCAGGGACTACGCCGTCCTCGCCACCCCGAGCCAGACCGACCGCTTCGTGCACGACATCGCCCGGCTCCACCTGGGCTACCTCGCCGAGGCCGCCTGGGCCGAGACCCGGTATGTGCCGCGGATCTGGGAGTACCTGGTGATGCGGCAGTTCAACAACTTCCGGCCCTGTCTGTCGATCGTGGACGCCGTCGACGGCTACGAACTGCCCGAGGCGCTCTACGCCCGTCCCGAGATCCAGCGGATCACGGCGCTCGCCTGCAACGCCACCACGATCGTCAACGACCTCTACTCGTTCACCAAGGAACTGGCGAGCGACCCGACCCATCTCAACCTGCCCCAGGTCGTCGCCGCCAACGACAAGCGCGGGCTGAAGGCCGCCTATCTGAAGTCCGTCGAGATCCACAACCGGATCATGGCGGCGTTCGAGGAGGAGTCGGCGCTGCTGTCCGCCACCTCACCGCTCGTGGAGCGCTACACCCGGAGCCTGTCCGACTGGGTGGCCGGCAACCACGAGTGGCACGCCACCAACAGCCACCGCTACCACCTGCCCAACTACTGGTGAGCGGGGCTCGCATGACACACCGTCACACGCACCGGAACGAGGAGTCACCGTTGACCATCGCCCCCGACGCCGGCACCGCGTCAGCCCAGGTGCCGGCCCAGTCGACGTACCAGACCCGTGTCGCGGACTACTGGAACGCCGAGGAGAACCCGGTCAACCTCGAACTCGGAAAGCTCGACGACCTCTACCACCACCACTACGGCATCGGAGCGGCCGACCGCTCCGTCCTCGACGAAACCGATCCGGTACGGCGGCGCGAGCGGATCACGGCCGAACTGCACCGCCTCGAACACGCCCAGGCCGAACTCCTCGCCACGCGCCTGGGACCGCTGTCCCCCGAGGACCGCGTCTTCGACGCCGGGTGCGGGCGCGGCGGCGGCAGTGTCGTCGCGCATCTGCGGTACGGCTGCCACGCCGACGGTGTCACCCTCTCCGAGAAACAGGCCGAGTTCGCGGGCGCCCAGGCCCGCAAGCGGGGCATCGACGACCGGGTGCGCTACCACCACCGCAACATGCTGGACACCGGGCTGCCCTCCGGGGCGTACGCGGCCTCCTGGAACAACGAGTCGACCATGTACGTCGAACTGGACCTGCTGTTCGCCGAGCACGCCCGGCTGCTGCGCCGCGGCGGACGCTATGTGGTGATCACCGGCTGCTACAACGACACCTACGGGCAGGCCTCCCGCGAGGTCTCGCTCATCAACGCCCACTACATCTGCGACATCCATCCCCGCTCGGCGTACTTCCGCGCGATGGCCCGCAACCGGCTGGTCCCGGTGCACGTGGAGGACCTCACGGAGGCGGCCCTGCCCTACTGGGAGCTGCGCAGGGAGGCCGACCACCTGGTCACCGGAATCGAGGAGACCTTCCTGACGGCCTACCGCAACGGCAGCTTCCAGTATCTGCTGATCGCTGCCGACCGGATCTGAGTCGGACGGACCGCGGATCGACGACGCCGGCGCCCCGAGGGCCACGGCCGAGTCCAGCCAGGTTCGTACACGCCGCCGCGCCCCCGCTGTCGTGCCTGTCGTCCGCGTCGGAGGCATTTCGCTCCGGCGCGGACGGGTGCGGCGGTTTCGCGATCCCCGCGCCGCACGCGTCCGCGCCGGAACTCCCCCGGGCGGCTCCCCCTTGAACCGTGCTGCTTACTGTTCTACCTTCGCCACATGGTCTGGGCATCAACGCCCGCTCATCAGCGACACAACGGGCGGGTGCCGGGCGGGCCAGGTGATGCGGAATGCGCCCGCACCTCGCCCTGATCGAGGACGACCCCGACTTCGCACTGATGTGCCGTTCCTATCTGGAGCGGGCCGGATTCACCGTCACCTGGGCCATGGACGCCCGCGCCGGGAAGTCCGTGCTCCACGAGAGCCGCGTCGACCTGGCGGTCCTGGACCTGGGACTGCCGGACGGCAGCGGGCTCGAACTGCTGCGGGCGCTCAGGTCCACGAGTCGGCTCCCGGTCATCGTGGTCTCGGGGCGCGCCGCGGAGGCGGACCGGGTGGCGGGTCTTGAGATCGGAGCGGACGACTACCTGGTCAAGCCGTTCTCCCAGCGAGAACTGGTGGCCCGTATCCATGCAGTGCTGCGCCGCTCGCAGCCGCCGGACCTGCCGACGGTGATCCAGGCCGGATCCCTGCTCGTCGACACGGCGGCGCGCAGGGCCTCCGTCGACGGTGTCCCGCTGACCCTGCGCCCCAAGGAGTTCGCCCTGCTGGAGATGCTGGCCGCCGCGCCCGGCCGGGTGTTCTCGGCGGAGCAGCTGCTCGAACGCATCTGGGGTTCGTCCTGGCAGCAGCAGGCGACCGTGATCGAGCACGTGTACCGGCTGCGCGGCAAACTCGCCGAACTGCCCGCCCCCGCACCGAGCATCACCACGGTCCGCGGCTACGGCTACCGCCTCGACCCCTGAGTCTCCTCAGCACTCCACTACCAACCAACCCGGCCTGGAGGTCCGTCCATGCCCGAAGCCCCGGACTTCCGGCGCCTGTTCGACTCCAACCTCTCCCCGCTGCTGGTCCTGACCCCCGACTTCGTCATTGTCGAGGTCAACCGTGCCTATCTCGCGGCCACGCACACCGACCGCGGCATCGTCGGGCGGCTGATCTTCGATGTGTTCCCCGACAATCCCGAGGACCCGTCGGCCGACGGCGTGGCCAATCTGCGCCGCTCCCTGGAGACGGTCGTGGCGAGCGGCCGTACCGACACCATGGCCCTGCAGCGGTACGACATCCCTACGGGCGAGGAGGGTGCGTTCGCCGAGCGGTACTGGAGTCCGGTCAACGCGCCGGTGCTGGACGCCGAGGGGCGCATCACGCACATCATCCACCGGGTCGAGGACGTCACGGAGTTCGTCCATCTGCGCAAGGTGGGCCGGGAGCAGCAGCGGGCGGTCGCGGACGCCCAGATGCGCGCGGAGGGCATGGAGATCGACCTGTTCGTGCGGGCCCGGGAGATCCGCGAGGTGAACGAGCAGCTGAGCCGGGCCAACGCCGAGCTGGACGCGGCCGGGCGCAGGCTCCGGGAGGAGCAGCGGGCCAAGGACCGGTTCATCGCCACGCTCTCGCACGAGCTGCGCAACCCCCTCGCGGCCGCGACCGCGGCCACCGAACTGCTCGCCCTCGACATCCCGGAGGGGCATCCGGCGCTGGGTGTCCTGGAGCGGCAGCTGGGGACGCTGGCCCGGATGAGCAACGACCTGCTGGACGGCACCAGGGCGGTGACCGGGCGCCTTGAACTGGTGCGGGAGCCGGTCGATGTGCGCGCGGTCGTCGAGGGCGCCTGCGCGGACATCCGCGGCCTGTTCGCCCACGACGGCCGCACGCTCGACGTACGGCTGCCGGACGCGCCCCTCGTCGTGGACGGGGACCGGCTGCGGCTCGCGCAGGTGCTGACGAACCTGCTGTCGAACGCGCTCAAGTACACCCGGCCCGGCGGGCATACCGAGGTGGAGCTCGGGGCCGGGAGCGGCGAGGCGCGGCTGACCGTACGGGACGACGGCATCGGTTTCGAGCCGGGTCAGGCCGAGGAGCTGTTCGGTGTGTTCATGCGGGCGGCCCCGGCCGGTCCCGACACTCCGGAGGGCCTGGGCCTCGGGCTCGCCGTCGCGCGGACGATCGCGGAGCTGCACCACGGCCGGATCGGCGCGCACAGTGACGGGCCCGGCAAGGGCGCGAGGTTCACCGTGACACTGCCGACGACCGACTCCACGGCCCCGCCGCGCCCCCGGCCCCCGGTTGCCCGGTCGGCGCCCCGGCAGCTGTCCGTCCTGATCGTGGAGGACAACGTGGACCTGGCCGCGACCTACCACACCCTGCTGGAGCGGCAGGGACACCGGGTGACGACCGTGCACACCGGTACGGCCGCGGTCGCCGCGACCGAGGCCCAGGGATTCGACGTCGTCCTGTGCGACCTGGGACTGCCGGACATCGACGGCTACACGGTCGCCCGCTCGGTGCGGACCCGGCCGGACGGCGGGCGGCCCCGGCTGATCGCGGTCTCCGGCTTCAGCCAGGGCACCGACCGCGCGTTGTCCCGGGCGGCCGGCTTCGACGCCCATCTGACCAAGCCGCTGCCGCTCACCGAGCTGATGGACTTCCTGGAACGGTCCGGCGACTGATTCGTGCCGCGCGTCTTCCCCCTTGTGCCCGGCTGTGCTTGCCTGGGGAACCGTTTTTCGGCGACCGGGCCGGGAGTCGCGCATGCGCAGACCGTGGATCGTGGGGGTGCTGACCGGAGTCCTGCTGCTCGCTGCCTGCGGCGACCCGTCGGACGGACCCGAGACCGCGCCGCCCACCCCGGACGTCTCCCGTGCGGCCACGACGCATCAGCGGGCCCAGTCCTCCACCCAGGCCTCTCCGAGCGCCTCCCCTGCGGTGCTCGCCCCCCGCGTGCTGTACCTCGGCGACTCGCTCGCCATGGAGGCCCAGGACGTCCTCGGGCAGGAGCTGCGGCGCGAGTTGCGGGCGACGTACACGAGCGCGCCGTACTCGGGAACCACGCCCTGCGACTACCTGGAGGGCACCGGGAAGAAGTCGCTGGTGCCCGACCGGGACAAGGCGGCCGCGCTGGTCCGCGCGCTGCACCCGGACTATGTGGTGCTCCAGTTCTGGGGCAACGCGTGGTACTACACCTGGTGCATGGACGGCATCAGCCATGCCGCCGCGCCGCAGAAGTACTTCAGCAGGTACCGGGCCGACCTGCGCCGGCTGACCGGGCAGATCGCGGCGGCCGGGGGCGAACGGCGGCCCCGGATCGTGTGGGTGACGCAGGGGCCGGACCCGATCACCCCCGACCGGGTCCGGCGCGTGAACGAGCTGTACGAGGAGCAGGCCGACGCCTCGGGCGACCTGGTGGCCGACGCGGGCGCGACGGTGGCCGCCGCCGGGGCCCGCTACGCGTGGACGCAGTACCTGCCGTGCACCGCCTACGAGCACGAGCACCCCGACTACTGCACCGAGCCGGACCGCGACCGCACGGCCCTGCACCTCGACAAGGACTATCTGCACTTCTGTCTGGCGCCCACGACGTCCACGCCGAAGCCCTGCCCGGCCCGCTCGCCCGGCATTCTGCGGATCGCCCGGGAGATCACCCGGGCGATCGGTGCCTCCTGAACTGCGCTGCCGGGGCCCTCACTCGCCCGCGCAGGCCCTGTCCAGGGCCGCGATGTCGAACTTGCTCATCGCCATGAACGCCTGGGTGACCCGGGCCGCCTTCGCCGGGTCCGGGTCGGTGATCATGGCCTGGAGCCGGTCCGGGACGACCTGCCAGGACACACCGAACCTGTCCTTGAGCCAGCCGCAGGGGCCGGGCTCGCCGCCCTCGGTGAGCTTGGCCCAGTAGTAGTCGATCTCCTCCTGGTTCTCGCAGAACACCATGAAGGAGACCGCTTCGGTGAACTTGAACTCCGGGCCGCCGTTGAGCCCGAGGAACCTGTGCCCGTTGGCCGTGAACTCGACGGTCATCACACTGCCGGCGGGCTGGGGCGCGCCCTCCGGATAGCGGGCGATCTCGCCGATGCTGGAGTTCTTGAAGATGGACACGTAGTGGTGGGCGGCCTCCTCGGCCTGGCCGTCGAACCAGAGACAGGTGGTGAAACCGTCGGTGGCCATGCGTACCTCCTGGGTCGTGGAAACGGGTCGTGGAAACGTCCGTCATCTGTGTCGACTGATCCTCGCCACAGAACTCATCGGTCGGGCGGCGGACTGATCCAGGTGGCCGACCGGGACCCCGCTCTGCCGGTGGCGAATCTGCCACCGGCAGAGAAACCGCTTCGGGGCGTCCTACGAGGTCGACAGTGGAGCCGACGGCATCCCTACGACCACGAGGACAGCCCATGACTTCCATCCGGGCCGAGGAGGGCGACACCCCTCCCACCCGCTTCGACGACCAGTTGGCCGCCCAACTCCTCGCCCAGCGCATCGTGTTGCTGGGCACCCAGGTCGACGAGGTCTCCGCCAACCGGATCTGCTCACAGCTGCTGGTCCTGTCCGCGGAGGATCCCCGCACCGACATCAGCCTGTGCATCAACAGTCCGGGCGGCTCGGTCTACGCGGGGCTCGCCATCTACGACACGATGCGGCTGATCCCCAACGACGTCTCGACGCTGGCCATGGGCTTCGCGGCGAGCATGGGCCAGTTCCTGCTCTGCGGCGGCACGCCCGGCAAGCGGTACGCCCTGCCGAA
Source organism: Streptomyces sp. NPDC048420 (assembly GCF_040651535.1). Taxonomy (NCBI): domain Bacteria; kingdom Bacillati; phylum Actinomycetota; class Actinomycetes; order Kitasatosporales; family Streptomycetaceae; genus Streptomyces; species Streptomyces sp. NPDC048420. The sequence goes on along the minus strand of NZ_JBEZKG010000027.1, from coordinate 74,231 downwards.
CGCGCGGATCATGATGCACCAGGGGTCCGCGGGCATCGGCGGCACCACCGCCGACATCGAGATCCAGGCGGAGAACCTGGACCACAGCAAGCGGACCATGGAGCGGCTCCTCGCCGAGAACACGGGCCAGACGCCCGAGACCATCGCCCGGGACGGCGACCGCGACCGCTGGTTCACGGCCGAGGAGGCCAGGGAGTACGGCATGGTGGACCGGGTCGTGGAGTCCCTCGCGGACGTCCGCCCGGCCGCCTCCAAGCGACGGATGGGGCTCTGACATGGCGAACTACACGATTCCGTACGTCGTCGAGCGGACCGCGCACGGCGAGCGGTCGTCCGACGTGTTCAGCCGGCTGCTGTCCGAGCGGATCATCTTCCTCGGCACCGAGATCGACGACGGGGTGGCCAACGTCGTGATCGCGCAGCTGCTGCATCTGGAGTCCTCGGCGCCGGAGAACGAGATCTCGATCTACATCAACTCGCCCGGCGGCTCGTTCACCTCGCTGATGGCGATCTACGACACGATGACCTACGTGCAGACGCCGATCTCCACGCTCTGTGTCGGCCAGGCGGCCTCCACGGCGGCCGTCCTGCTGGCCGGAGGGGATCCCGGACGCCGGCTCGTGCTGGAGCACGCGCGCGTACTGCTCGGCCAGCCCGCCTCCGGCGGCAACCGCGGCTCGATCTCCGATCTCGCCCTCCAGGCCAAGGAGATGGTCCGCATCCGCTCCCAGGTGGAGGAGGTGCTGTCCCGGCACACCCACCACGACATCCCGACGCTGCGCGCCGACATGGACCGCGACAAGGTGTTCACGGCCGAGGAGGCGGTGGCGTACGGGCTCGCCGACGAGGTGGTGAGCCGGCGCCTCGTGCGGGTCTGAGGCGCCGGCCCCGCGTCAGGCCGCCAGGCACATCCCGTCGTACGACGATCCGCGCACCGGACCGCGGCCGCGGGCGGAGTGCCGGGTGAGCTCGCCCTGGGCCAGGGAGAGCAGATCACCGAGCCCGAGGCCCAGGGCGTGGGCGGCGGCCGCGAGGACCTCCGAGGAGGCCTCCTTGCGGCCGCGCTCCACCTCGGAGAGATAGGGCATCGAGATCCGGGCCGCGTCGGCCACGTCCTTGAGCGTGCGCTCCTGGGCGAGGCGCTCGCGGCGCAGGACGTCACCGACGAGATCACGCCACAGTGGCTCCCTGGTCTCTGTCGAGGCGGGGACCTGCGGCGCGAGGGGACGCGGCGGGGTCGTGGCGGGGCGTTCGGACACTGGGCGGGCGGTCCCGGGGCGCGCGGATGGCGGGCGCAGGGGGATCACGCGGGCTTGGTTCGGCGCTTGGTTGCTCACCGCCTCAGCCTAGGGACCAGGGCCGTCCCGGGAAGGGTCCGTCGTTGCGCCCTCGGTGGAATCGACAGCGTCACCAGCGATTTTGCGCCGTCGGCGAACTCGACGGGCATGCGTCGTCACTCCCCGGGTACGCGCAAGGTGAGGGAGCTGCGGGCGCTCGGTCGGCCGGTGGCCCGGGGACGCGTATGTCGGCGCCTTCCGGGTACCCGCAAGGCCGTGCACCAACTCGCGGGACCCGAGACAACCGAGGCCGAAGAGGCAGACGTCGAGCCGTGACTTTCGTGGGAGAGGTAATGCATACCGCCGTCACCGCCGTGAACCGTTCGGAGACACAGCTCGCCGGGCACGCCAGCGGGACCTGGACGGGTGAGACACCGCTGCCGGGAGTCGAACAGCCGCGGGCCGTCGCCCCGCGTGACGCACGGGAGCTGTCCCGCCGGTTCTTCCAGCGTCTGACGGAACTCGAGGAGGGGACCCACGAGTACCAGTACGCGCGCAACACCCTCATCGAGATGAACATGTCCCTCGTGCGCTTCGCGGCCGGACGGTTCCGGGGCCGGGGCGACGACATGGAGGACATCGTCCAGACCGGCATGATCGGCCTGATCAAGGCGATCGACCGGTTCGAGGTGTCGCGCGAGGTCGAGTTCACGTCGTTCGCGCTGCCCTACATCGTCGGCGAGATCAAGCGGTTCTTCCGTGACACCACCTGGGCGGTGCACGTCCCCCGGCGCCTGCAGGAGCTGCGCGTCGAACTGGCCAAGGCGCGCGAGGAACTCGCCAGCCGTCTCGACCGCGAGCCGTCGGTGGCCGAACTGGCGACCCTGATGAACATCTCCGAGAACGAGGTGATCGAGGGACAGATCGCCTCGAACGGCTACAACTCCTCGTCCCTGGACGCGGCCCTGACCGGCGACGGCCCCGAAGGCGGCGAAGCCGTGCTGGCCGACTTCATCGGGGTGGAGGAGGACGGGCTGCGGCTCGTCGAGGACTTCCAGTCGCTGGCCCCCCTGATGGCCGAACTCAGCGACCGGGACCGGCAGATCATCCACATGCGGTTCGTGGAGGAGGCCACCCAGTCGGAGATCGGTGAGCGGCTCGGCTGCTCGCAGATGCATGTGTCCCGGCTGATCAAGCGGATCATCACCCGGCTGCGTGAGGGCATGCTGGGCGAGCTGGGCTGCGCCTGACACAGGCGCCAAGAGCGGGTGCCGTCCTCAGGCGGCACCCGTTCGGCTGACTACCGCGAGTTCACTCCGGGCCGTCGAATCCCAGTACGGCACGCACCCGTTTGCCCACCGGCACGCGTTCCGCCGCGACCTCCCGTGCCAGCACGTGCACGATCTCCAGGCCGTGCCGGCCGACCCGCTCGGGATCCCGCGGGAACCTGCGGGGCAGGGCGGCGCTGCTGTCGTAGACCGTGACGGCGACCGAGACGTCGGTGCCCTCCAGTTCGAGGATGTACGGTCCGTTGCTGTGCCGGTCGGCGTTGGTGACGAGTTCGCTCACCACGAGGAGCACCTCGTCCTCGGCACGGGCACCGATGGCGGCGCACCACTCGGTTCTGAGCCTGCCGAGGAAGTCCGCGGCGAACGACCGCGCCTCGGCGATGCATCCCGGCTCCCCGGTGTAGTGGGCCGCTTGCCGTAGGGGTTCCACGGGCACGTCGAAACCAGTCGGTATCACTGCCCCGTCCAGGTGGTCGATCATGCGTTTCTCTCTCGGAAGCCGGACTGGCCGGACGCTGCTGCACCAGTGCTCGTACCCCGAGTCGCGCGTCGCAGTCCCACGGACGCGTCACACCGTCTACGACACCGGCTCGCTGTACAGGGACGCCGACTGTGTCGTCCCGGGCGTGGTGTCGGAGGCGAGGGGTGACTGCGGTGCCGAGGAGTCGGGGGACTCGCTGGTGGGCGGCTGCGGCGCGGGAGTGCTCGGGGCCGGCGAGGACGGGGCCGTCAGGGCCGGTGGGCACGGGTTGGCGCTCGGCGCGCCCGAGGGCGTTCCGGTCGGCGTTCCGGTCGAGACGGAGACGCAGGGCGACGGAGAGCTCGGAGCGGTCGGGGGGCTCGGTGTCGTCGGCGGGGTCGGCGTGGACACGCTGACCGACGGGGAGGGCCGTACGGGCGGGTCGGTCTTGTGGTCCTTGTGGCCGGTGTCGCCCCGATGGCGGCCGATCCAGGCGTCGCGGTCGGGGTCGTAGATCACGAAGACGTTGATGACGGTCACCGAGGGCGCGACCACGACCACGTTCGAGGGGCGGTACGACGACCAGGTGTCGCCGGTGCGCTTCGGCGTGGTCTGCTGGGCGACCGGCGGGGTGAGCGGGTTGCCGCAGGCGCAGCGGGTGCGGGGCACACCGTGGTCGTCGACGAGGACGGCGGTGCCGGCCTGGAGGACGGCCTGGTAGCTGGTGGCGGCGCCGTCGCGGTAGCCGTGGTTGGTGACGCGGGTGTCCATGCGCAGCTGGAGGGGCGTGAGCGAGCGCAGGTAGGCCGGCACTCCGGACGGCCGGACGCCGGCGACCGAGGCGAAGGCCCTGTTCTTCGCGGGGGCCGCCTGGAGGGCCTTGACCTGCTTCTCGACATCGCAGCTGGAGACGTTGCGGGTGCCGCCGTAGAGACCGGGGGCGGCGCCGTCCACACCGCGTACGGCGTTCGCGGGCTCGGAGGAGCCGGTCGGGGAGGCGGAGACGGGCGGGGCGGAGCTGTCCTTGGCCGTCGACTCGGTGAAGGGGTCGGGGCCCGTCTTGGAGGCGGCCTGGAGGAAGACCTCGCCGCCGCCGCTCGCCGGCTTCGAGCCGCCGTCAGGGCGGGTGAGGACGACGGCGAGCACCACGGCGGCCACCACCGCGGCGGCGATCATCGCGACCCGTGGCGCCGACCTCCACCAGGGGCGGCGGGGTTCCGGCGCGTGCGCTCCGCCGCTGCTGCTCGGGGGTTGCGAGGGCGGGCCCGAGGGCGGCTGCGAGGGACCCGACAGCGGGCCGGAGGGCGGGCCGGTGGGGCGGCCCGACGACGGCGGTTCGACACTCACGAGCTCTTCTTCCCGGCGCGGGATTCCTGCGACGTGCGATGCGATTACCCCGATTCAGCCGCATATTTCCGCGACCTACCCATTGTTTGCTCCGCTCCGGTGCCGCCCGCAAGCGGACGCGGACGGACCGCTCGGCGGGCGGGCCGTCCCGGGGCTGCTTAGCGTGACAGGGTGAGCCCGCGATCCCCCTCCGGCCAGGCAGGCCTCGCCCACCACGGCTGGGCGCAGGCCGTGGCCACTGTTCTGGGCACCCTGGTCGCCATGGGCGTCGTGGCCGCGCTCGGACTGTGGGGTGCGGGTGCGTCCGACCTCCCGGACCAGGCGTTCCCCCGGGTCGTCACGGCAACCGTCGTCACCGCCGTCGGCGGCACGGTCAGGCTCTCGGGAAGCGCCGGAGGGCTCGCCGCCAGCAAGGCCGGTCTGACCGTGATCCCGCTCTCTGTCACCCTCACCGGTGCCTTGGTGCTCGGCGCGGGCTTCCTGCGCCCGCTGCGGCACCGGGCGGTCGCCGGCGGCCGGGAGCTCGTCGGGTGGGCCGCGAGGATCGCCGCCCTGTGGCTGCTCGCGCTCCTCGCACTGGCGTACACGGCCCGCCAGACGTTCAGGCTCTCCCTGGGCAACGACACGCTGGGCGACCTGGGCGATCTCTTCGGCGTCTCGCCCGAGCTCGGCTTCACCACGGACGTCCCGCAGACCGTCCTGTTCGGCCTGCTGTGGCTGGTCGGCGTACTGGTCCTGGCTCTCCTGGTGTCCCGCCGGGCCCCGCTGCCGGGCCGGCTGCTGCCGTTCCAGGAGTCGGTGCGGCCGGCCGCGCACGCCATGGTGGTCCTGCTCCTCGCGTACGTCGTCCTCGGCACCCTCGTCGCCCTGGTCGTCGCCGTGACGCGGGGCCATGCGTCCGAGACCCTCGCGGTGATCCTGCTGGGCATGCCGAACCTGGTCTGGCTCGGCCTGACCATCGGCCTCGGTGCCACCTGGAACGGCCGGGTCGACGGCCCCTTCGGACTGCCCATGCCGCATCTACTGGACGAGGTGCTGCGCTCCAAGGACACCGCCTCGCTGAACCTGGGCACGCTCGCCGAGCACGACGGCCGGGTCTGGTGGCTGGTGGCGATCGACGCGCTCCTGCTGCTCGCGGTGGCCTTCCTGACGGCGGCCCGCTCCCCCGCCCGTGTCCGCGCCTGGCAGCACGCCGTGCACCTGGCGATCGCCCTCGCCCTCACGGTCCTCATGATCTGCCTCCTCGGCCGGGTCTCCGCCCACTACGGCCTCTCGGTGCTCGGCATCGGTGACCTCGGGGGCGACCTGGGCGGCGAACTCCTCCTGAAACCGGAACTCTGGACGGCCATCGGCCTCGGCGCGCTGTGGGGCCTGGTCACCGGTTTCCTGGGCGCGCTGCTGGCCCGGCCGGTCCGACGCAAAGGGGAGATCAAACCGGCTGACGTGTGACGCTGCGCGTGACAGGGTGCGCTGAGTCGAGGAAAGGACAGCACATGGCGCCGGCGCTGGAAGACCACCTGGCCGTGACGGAGTTGATCGCGCTGCACGGCCACCTGGTGGACGCCGGGGCGCTGGACCGGCTGGACGAGGTCTTCACCGCGGACGTCGTCCACGACCTGTCCGACTTCGGCAAGGGCGAGGTCGTCGGTCTCGCCGCCCTTAAGGAGGCGGCGCTTGCCCTGGGCGCCGGGAATCCGGTGGCGCACCACGTCACGAACGTGGTGGTCGAGGAGGTGACCGCCGACCGCGTGCGCGCCCGATCCAAGGGCCTGGGCGTGATGGCGGACGGGTCCTGCGGCTCGGTGACGTACGAGGACACGGTGATCCGCGTCGGCACGGCCGACTGGCGGATCAGCCACCGCAAGGTACTGGCGCGCAGGCTGCCGTTGAACGGCCTCGGCCAGGGCTGACTAGCGCCCGCGGACGATGGGTTCGGCCCAACGCGGCGGCGGCTTCGGCCATGTCTCTTCCGGTTCTACGGCCTTCAGCGCGACCTGCGTCGGCGCGTGACCGCCCGTTGCCGCCGAACGCAGGTCGGTCACGAACGCGAGGCACGAATCGTGGCGGTCGTCGGGGCTCTTGGCGAGGGCCTTGGCGAAGACGGGATCGAGCCGCCGGTCGAGTTCGGGCCGTACCCCGGAGAGTGCTGGTGGGGCGTCGTACTGATGCGCCCACAGCAGCGCCATGTCGTCGTCGCGGCGGAACGGCGGGTGCCCGGCGAGGGACTCGTAGACCACGCAGGCGAAGCCGTAGACGTCGCAGCGGCCGTCGACGGGCCGTCCGGAGATCTGCTCGGGGGCCACGTAGTCGAGGGTCCCGACGAACTGGCCGACCGTCGTGAACCCGGTCAGTGACAGGGACTTCTTCGTGAGGCCGAAGTCGGTGAGGTAGGTGTGCTCGGGGTGGTCGTCGTCGGTGCCGCGGGCGACCAGGATGTTGCCGGGTTTCACATCCCGGTGGACCAGCCCGTGCTCGTGGGCCGCGTCGAGCGCGGAGGCGATCTGGGCGGCGATGCGCAGGGCGGTCGCAAGCGGCAACGGCCCCTGGCGGTCCAGGAGATGACGCAGGTCGCTGCCGGAGACGTAGCGCATGGCGATGTACAGCACGCCGTCCGTCTCACCCGCCTCGAAGACCGGGACGATGTGCGGGTGGTCGATCGCCGCCGCCACCCGGGACTCGTGGCTGAAGCGGTTGCGGAAGGTGTCGTTGCGGGCGAGCTCGGGGGCCAGCAGTTTCAACGCCACCGTACGGTCCAGGCGCAGGTCCCGGGCACGGTAGACGACGGCCATGCCGCCGCGGCCGATCTCCCGCTCGATGCGGTAGCTCGCGACCTGCCGGCCGACCAGTTCGGAGGGGCGGCCGGAGAAGAGGCTGGTCTCACGGGCCATCGTGGGTCACGACCTGGGTCGGCGGGTGCCCACCGGCGGGTCCGGCAGCTTGCGGCCCCTCATCGGTGGCGTAGGTGCTCAGCCGGGTCCCGTCCGCGTACAGCCAGCGGCCGTGCTGGGCGTCGTACAGCCACATGTGCTCGCCGTCGACGACCACCCCGATCCGCAGTCCCCGGGTGCGGCTGTGGAAGCCCTCCCCGTCCAGGCGACCGCCGGAGAGTTCCTCGACGGCGGCCCGGTAGCGGGCGAGGGTCTCGTCGGCGCGGGCCAGCAGGGGCCGAGGGTCGGCGGCACGGGCGAGGGGCGCCTCGGGGACGGGCGGGTCCTGCGGTACGGCGACCAGGTGGCGGCCGTCGACCCACGCCGACCAGCCGTTGGCGCACCGGACGTACGCCCAGTCGCCGCGCCGCTCCACCAGCTGGACGGGCAGGAGCGGGTCGAGCGGGACGGTGGGGCGGGCGGGGTCGGGGATCTCCCAGGCGGGCATGCCGAAGCCGGGGACGACGTGGGTGGGCCGGAAGCCGGGGGTCGTCATCGGCGCCTACTTCCGCATGACCGCGGGTTCGTGGCGGCGCAGCAGCCGGGAGACGACGTATCCGAAGAGCACGGACAGGACGACGAGCATGCCGATGTTCAGGAGCCACACACCCGCCGAGTGCTTGAAGAGGGGGTCTCCGGTGAGGTCGCCGGGCACGATCCGGGCGAGGCCGATGGTGCCGGCCATCGCGCCGAGCGCCCAGCGGGAGGGCACCAGCCAGGACAGCTGTTCCAGCCCTGGCACGCCGTCGAGTTTCAGCAGGGCGCCGCAGAAGACGACCTGGACGATGGCGAGCAGCACGAGCAGCGGCATCGTCACCTCCTCCTTGCGCACCAGCGCGGAGACCAGCAGGCCGAGCATCATCGCCGTGAACGCCAGCAGGGCGACCGCGATGGTGATCTCGGCGAGGGGTGGCAGCAACACGCCTTCGTCGCCGGGGGCGTTGAGGTCGACGCCGAGCAGGGCGACCAGGGTGAGGACCACCGCCTGCACGACCGTGATCGTGCCGAGGACGACCACTTTCGACATCAGGTACGCCGATCTGGACAGGCCGACGGCCCGTTCCCGCTGGTAGATGACCCGTTCCTTCACCAGCTCGCGCACGGCGTTCGCGGCGCCGGTGAGGACACCTCCGACGCACAGGATGAGCAGGGCGTTCATGGCGGTGTCGCGGGTGAGTTCGCTGCCCGCGAGGGCCCGGGCCATGGCGCCCATCACGAAGGGCAGGGCGATCATGATGGCGAGGAAGGTGCGGTCGGCGCCGAGGGCGGCGGTGTAGCGGCGGATCAGGGTGGCGAGCTGGGCGCCCCGGCTGCGGGGTCTGGGTGGGGGCGTGATGATGACGGGTTCCGAGCGGGGCATCCGCGGTTGTGCGGTGGCCTCGGTGACGTACTGGTGCTGGAAGGCCGAGACGCGGAAGTCGCCCGCCCAGTCCCGGTCCTGGTCGCGTTCGAAGGCCTCGAAGGCTTCGGGCCACTGCCGGAAGCCGAAGTAGGCGAGGGCGTCCTCGGGAGGACCGTAGTAGGCGATCTTCCCGCCGGGTGCGAGGACGAGGAGGCGGTCGCAGACGTCGAGGCTCAGGACGCTGTGGGTGACGACGATGACCGTGCGGCCGTCGTCGGCGAGGCCGCGCAGCATGTGCATCACCGAGCGGTCCATGCCGGGGTCCAGGCCGGAGGTCGGTTCGTCCAGGAAGAGCAGGGACGGCTTGGTCAGCAGTTCCAGGGCGACGCTGACCCGCTTGCGCTGGCCGCCGGAGAGGCTGTGCACGGGTTGCCCGGCGCGTTGCTCAAGGCCGAGCTCCCGGATGACCTCGTCGACGCGTTCGCGGCGCTCTGCCTTGGCGGTGTCCTGCGGGAAGCGCAGTTCGGCGGCGTAGGTCAGGGCACTGCGGACGGTCAGCTGGGCGTGCAGGATGTCGTCCTGCGGGACCAGGCCGATGCGCTGGCGCAGTTCGGCGTAGTCGCGGTAGAGGTCTCGGCCGTCGTAGAGGACGGTGCCGTGGTCGGCGGGGCGCTGGCCGGTGAGGGCGTTGAGGAGCGTGGACTTTCCGGCGCCGGATGGGCCGACGACCGCGAGCAGGCACTTCTCGCCGACGGGGAAGGACACGTGGTCGAGCAGGGTCTTGCGGCCGTGGTCGACGGCGACCGTGAGGTCCTGGACGTCGAGGGAGACCTCGCCGGTGTCGACGTACTCCTGGAGCGTGTCGCCGACCAGGCAGAACGCCGAGTGGCCGATGCCGACGATGTCACCGGGGCCGAGGGGGGCGCTCGTGACGGGCCGGCCGTTGAGGTAGGTGCCGTTGTGGCTGCCGAGGTCGGCGATCTCGTAGCTGCCGTCGGGCAGGGCGCGCAGTTCGGCGTGGTGGCGGGAGACGACCAGGTCGTCGATGACGAGGTCGTTGTCGTCGGCGCGGCCGATGCGGACCGTGCGGGTGGGCAGCGGACGTACGGCGGTGGGCTGCCGGAAGGTGCCGGTGAGGCCGGGCATCGACACGGCGGCGGCCGAGGGGCGCTCGGGGGTGGGCAGGCCCAGCAGGACCGCGCAGGGGCCGTCGGCCGGGCTGCCGAAGCGGATCACGCTGCCGGGGCCGACGTCCCACTCGTGGACGCGGCGGCCGTCGGCATAGGTGCCGTTGGTGCTGTTCTCGTCCTCGAGGGTCCAGTGGTCGGCCTCGGGTCGCAGCACCGCGTGGTGCCACGAGACCCGGGCATCGTCGATGACGATGTCGCTCAACGGGTCGCGACCGACGTAGTAGTCGTGGCCCGGGCTCATCACCGTGGAGCCGGTGTCGGTCTCCAGGACGAGCTCGGGCGCCGTCGGTGCGACCGGCCGCTCCGCCATGCCAGAATTCTACCGATTCACCCCTTTGGCTGCCTGGTGACTCCTGGGGCAACCGATCAGGCGACCGGCGTGAAGAGCGTCGAGGTCGTGCGGTGCATTCTCACGGCGTCCACGGACTCGGCGAGCAGTTCGTACTCGGTGGTGTCGTCGACGGCGGCGATCCGGATCAGCCGTCCGGCCGCCAACGCCTCCGCGACCAGCTCCTGTTGGACCGGGTCGGCACACCAGGCCCGCATGACGGCGGGCACGTCGAGGACGGTGTCGGCGACGGGCACCAGGGCGCCGGCCGGGAAGTACTCGGCCTCCGGCTGGGGGTCTAATCGGTCCGCGATCCAGGAGGCCCGGTCGCGTAACCACCACAGGGCGAGGGCGAGCGTGGGCGCGCGGTAGGTTCCGAGGGGTACACCGATGCGCCGCCCGTCGCAGGTGCCGTACCCCGTGACATGGCACAGGAATTCGTCGTGCACGATCCACTCCCCCGCTTGCTCCGATCGCCTGTCGGCAGGGCCTCGCTTTCCGTGCGGCTCTTGTGCGGTACGCGTTTCTCACTGCGGTACGTGACGGGCACTTCGCTGGATGTGAAGGACCTGTCTGTTGAGTATGTTCACTACTGAAACACTGTCACCACACCTTTCCGGCCAGTCTCCTGGCATATTCACCGGCAGCCCTGGCCGAAATGTGACGGGTACACGATCAAACATCATTACCCGGGAAGTAATCGACGGTTCCGAGCGGCGCGGGCAGGGTGGCGTTACCAGGTCCCACCAGCACAGACGACCTCGATGGAGGCTGATCACCCATGCCCGCGAACACGGACCGTTACGAGAACGCCGTCGTCCGTTACCTCGAAGCCTGGAACGCCCAGGAGCCGGAGGCCCGCACGAAGACCGTGGCGGCCGCCTGGGCGGTGGGCGGCGGCTACACCGACCCTCTCGCCGAGGTGGTCGGCCATGAGCAGATCGCCGCGGTGATCGCGGCGGCCCACGAGCGGTTCCCCGGTTTCTCCTTCCGGCTCACGGGGACCGTCGAGGGACATCACGACACCGCGCGGTTCTCCTGGGAGCTGGTGAGCGAGGCCGACGGTTCGGCGCCCGTCGCCGGCTCCGACGTGATCACGCTGGCCGGGGACGGCCGGATCAGGACCGTGCTCGGGTTTCTGGACCGCGTTCCGGCCGGGGCGTGAGGGACGGCCGCGATGAGTTTTCCCCTCGCCGGTGGTCTCTTGGAGAGGAAGCCACCGGCGAGGGAGGACCTCATGGCCACGACCGGAAAAGCGGACGCGGAATTCACCGCCGTCCTCAGCAGGAGCCCGGAGAAGGGCAGCTGGACCTGTGTCCACTGGTCCGACTCCGTCGAGTTCTTCGGCACGCGCGGACTGGTGAAGGTGCGCGGGACGATCGACGGACACCCCTTCCAGAGCTCCTTCATGGCCCTCGGCGACGGCACCCACATGCTGCCCGTGAAGGCCGAGGTGCGGAAGGCCATCGGCAAGGAGGCGGGCGACACGGTGACCGTGCACATCGAGGAGCGGATCGGCTGATCAGGCCTCCACCACGGGAATGGCGAGGTACTTGTACTCCAGGAACTCGTCGATGCCGACGCGCCCGCCCTCACGGCCCAGGCCGGACTGCTTGACTCCGCCGAAGGGGGCGGCCGGGTTGGAGACCAGACCGGTGTTGATGCCGACCATGCCGGTCTCCAGCCGCTCCCCCACCCGTAGGGCGCGGTCGAGATCCCGGGTGAACAGATAGCCGACCAGGCCCCATTCGGTGTCGTTGGCGGCGTCGACGACCTCGTCCTCGGTGTCGAAGGTGAGGATGGCGGCGACCGGTCCGAAGATCTCCGCCTGCATCAGCCGCGACTCGGGGCGGACCCCGGTGACGACGGTCGGCGGATAGAAGTGGCCCGGCCCGTCCGGGACTTCCCCTCCCGTGATCACCTCCGCTCCGCGCCGGACGGCGTCCTGGACCAGCCCGTCGGCCTTGGCGCGTCCGGCCGCGTCGATCAACGGGCCCACCTGGCTGGCGGGTTCGGTCCCGGGGCCGACGGTGAGCGCCGCCATCCGCTCCGCGAGCCGCGTGGAGAAGGCCTCGGCGACCGAGCGGTGCATGAAGAAGCGGTTCGCGGCGGTGCACGCCTCGCCCATGTTCCGCATCTTGGCGACCATCGCCCCGTCGACCGCCCGGTCCAGATCGGCGTCCTCGAAGACGATGAAGGGCGCGTTCCCGCCCAGCTCCATCGACGTCCGTACGACGGTGTCGGCGCACTGGGCGAGCAGCAGCCGTCCCACCTGGGTGGACCCGGTGAAGGACAGCTTGCGCACCTTCCCGCCGCGCAGCAGGGGCTCCACCACCCCGGCGGCGTCCGTGGTGGTGACGACGTTGAGCACGCCGTCCGGCAGCCCTGCCTCCTTGAGGATGCCGGCGAGGGCGAGGCTGGAGAGGGGGGTCTGCGGTGCGGGCTTGAGGACCATCGTGCAGCCGGCCGCGACCGCGGGGCCGATCTTGCGGGTGCCCATGGCGAGCGGGAAGTTCCACGGGGTGATCAGCAGACAGGGGCCGACCGGCTGACGCATCACCAGGACCCGGTTGGTGCCGTCGGGGGTCCGGGTGAGACCGCCGTCGACGCGTACGGCCTCCTCGGAGAACCAGCGGAAGAACTCGGCCGCGTAGGCGACCTCGCCGCGCGCCTCCGCGAGGGGCTTGCCCATCTCCAGGGTCATCAGGAGGGCGAGGTCCTCGCGCCGGTCGAGGAGGATCTCGTAGGCGCGGCGCAGGATCTCGCTGCGGGCGCGGGGTGCGGTGGCGGCCCAGTCCCGCTGTGCCGCGACAGCCGCGTCGAGGGCGCGCCGTCCGTCGGCCGGTGAGGCGTCGGCGACCTCGCAGAGCCGCTCGCCGGTCGCGGGGTTCTCCACGGGGAAGCGGGCGCCCTCGGTGGCGTCCTGCCAACTTCCCTCGATGTGGAGCTGTTTGGGGACGGTGTCGACGACCTTGGTCATGAGGTGGTGCCTCCGCTCGTCGTGCCCGCCGCCACCGCCGCCGACCAGGCGCGCAGCCCCTCGTCGATCCCGGCCGCGTCGACGATCAGCGGCGGGATCATGCGTACGACGTTCCCCCAGGGACCGCAGGGCAGCAGGAGCAGCCCCTCCTCCACGGCGGCCCGCAGCACCCGGGCGGCCGTCCCGGCGTCGGGCTCACCGGTCTCCGTGACGAACTCGCTGGCCAGCATGAGCCCCAGGCCGCGGACGTCCCCGATGGCCGGGGTCTTCGCGGCGACGTCCTCCAGCCCTGTGCGCAGCCGGGCCCCCATGGCGGCCGCGTTGGCGACCAGGCCCTCCTCCTCGACGACGTCGAGCGTGGCGAGGGCGGCCGCGCAGGCCACGGCGTTGCCGCCGTAGGTGCCGCCCTGCGAACCGGGCCGCGCCCTGTGCATCAGCTCGGTGGACGCGGCGATGCCGGACAGCGGAAAGCCGCTGGCCAGCCCCTTGGCGGTGATGAGGATGTCGGGGCGGACGTCGAAGTGTTCGTGGCCCCAGAAGCGTCCGGTACGGCCGACTCCGGTCTGGATCTCGTCGAGGACCAGCAGGATGCCGTGCCGGTCGGCGCGTTCGCGGAGCCCTTGCAGGAATGCGGTGTTGGCGGGGACGTAGCCGCCTTCGCCGAGGACCGGTTCGACGAATATCGCGGCGGTGTCGTCGGGGTCGGAGACGGTCTGGAGCAGCTGGTCGAACTCGCGCAGTGCGAAGCGGGTCGCGGTCTCCTCGTCCCAGCCGTAGTGGAAGGCGTGCGGGAACGGCGTGATGACGACGCCGCCCATCAGTGGGCCGAACCCGGTGCGGACCTTGGTGCCGGAGGTGGTCATCGACGCGGCGGCGACCGTACGGCCGTGGAAGCCGCCGTGGCACACGACCACGTTGGGGCGGCCGGTTGCCTGGCGGGCGAGCCTGAGCGCGGCTTCGACGGCCTCGCTGCCGGAGTTGACGAAGAAGAGGCTGTCCAGGCCGTCGGGCAGGACCGTGCCGAGCTTTTCGGTGAGGTGCTGCAAGGGGCGGTGCATGACCGTCGTGTACTGGCCGTGGATCAGGGTGGCGACCTGTTCCTGGGCGGCCGCGACGACCCTGGGGTGGCAGTGTCCGGTGCTGGTGACGCCGATTCCGGCGGTGAAGTCCAGATAGCGGCGGCCGTCGGCGCCGAACAGATGGACTCCCTCGCCTCGTTCCACGACGACGGGTGTGGCCTGGCGCAGGTGTTCGGACAGTTGGGTCATACGGCGGCTCTCCCACGGCAAGTGAAGGTGCGGGGTGCACCTATCACCCTGTGGCCATCGGGACGCCAGGATCAACGGGGCCTGGGCACCGGCCTGATGCCGGTGCCCGGTCCGTTCAGCTGCCCGCGGTCAGGACGGCCGCGCCGGTCACGCCTTGACGATCGCGTCGATCCTCGCCAGCTCGTCCTTGTCGAAGTCCAGGTTGGCGATCGTGCCCACGCTGTCCTCGATCTGCTTCGGGCTGCTGGCGCCGACCAGGGCGGAGGTGACGCGGCCGCCGCGCAGGACCCAGGCGAGCGCCAGCTGGGCGAGGGTCTGGCCGCGGCCCTTGGCGATGTCGTTGAGCTCGCGGAGCCGGCCCACCAGGTCCTCGGTGAGCGCGTCCGAGTTCAGGAAGGGGCTGTCGCTCGCGGCCCGGGAGTCCTCGGGGATGCCGTCCAGGTAGCGGCCGGTGAGCAGGCCCTGCTCCAGCGGGGAGAAGACGATGGAGCCGACCTGGAGCTCGTCCAGCGCGTCGAGGAGGCCGCCGTCCTCGGGGCGGCGGTCCAGCATCGAGTAGCGCGGCTGGTGGATGAGGAGCGGGGTGCCGAGCTCGCCGAGGATGCGGGCGGCCTCGCGGGTCTGCTCGGCCGAGTAGTTGGAGATGCCGACGTACAGCGCCTTGCCCTGCTGGACCGCGGTGTGCAGCGCGCCCATCGTCTCCTCCAGGGGAGTCTCCGGGTCGGGGCGGTGCGAGTAGAAGATGTCGACGTAG
Source organism: Streptomyces sp. NPDC048420 (assembly GCF_040651535.1). NCBI lineage: Bacteria > Bacillati > Actinomycetota > Actinomycetes > Kitasatosporales > Streptomycetaceae > Streptomyces > Streptomyces sp. NPDC048420. Next base: position 59,069 of record NZ_JBEZKG010000027.1, on the reverse strand, counting down.
TCCAGCCCCATCCGGGTCAGGCTCTGGTCCAGCGAGGAGAGCAGGTACTTGCGGGAGCCCCACTCGCCGTACGGGCCGGGCCACATCAGGTAGCCGGCCTTGGTGGAGATGATCAGCTCGTCGCGGTAGGACGCGAGGTCGGCCTTGAGGGCCTCGCCGAACGCGGACTCGGCGGCGCCGGGGGGCGGGCCGTAGTTGTTGGCGAGGTCGAAGTGGGTGACACCGAGGTCGAAGGCGCGGCGCAGGATGGCCCGCTGGGTCTCGACGGTGCGGTCCGCCGGGCCGAAGTTGTGCCACAGGCCGAGCGAGATCGCGGGAAGCTTCAGGCCACTGCGTCCGGTGCGCCGGTAGGGCATCTCCGCGTAGCGGTCGGGGTGTGCGGTGTACAACGCGACTCCAGAGGGGTTGGCACGGATGTCCTCGAATCCTTCGCCCACTCTTTCGCGACCTGGGGGCATTGGTCCAACAGAAGAATCCGATGGAATTAAGCGGATAGGCTTCTCAATCATGGAACTGCGCCATCTCCAGCATTTCGTGGCGGTCGCCGAGGACCAGCACTTCACCCGGGCCGCCGAGCGGCTGCTCGTGTCCCAGTCGGGGCTGTCCGCGTCCATCCGGGCGCTGGAGCGGGAGCTGCAGACCCCGCTGTTCGTGCGGACCACCCGCCGAGTGACGCTCACCCCGGCCGGGCGGGCGCTGCTGGGCGAGGCCGAGCGGATCCTCGCGCAGGTGCGTTCGGCGCACGAGGCGGTGGCCGCGGTGCAGGGGGTGCTGCGCGGGATGCTCGCGCTCGGGTCCGAGCAGTGCATCGCCGGGCTGCATGTGGCGGGGCTGCTCGCCGCCTTCCGGCGACAGCATCCCGACGTCGAGATCTGTCTGCGTCAGGCAGGGTCGGCCGCGCTCGCCGAGGAGGTGGCGGCAGGCCGCCTCGACCTGGCCTTCGCCGTGCGGGCGGCACTGGAGGACACCGACCAGCTGCGGGTCGTACCCCTGTCGAGCGAGCCCATGACCGTGCTGTGCCACCCGAGCCACCGGCTCGCGGCGATCGGCGCGGCCGTGACGCCGGAGGATCTGGACGGCGAGGTCTTCGTCGACTTCCACCCGGACTGGGGGCCGCGCCGCACCACCGACGCCGCCTTCGCCGGCGCGGGCCTGCGCCGGAACGTCGCCCTGGAGGTCAACGACGTGCACAGCCTCCTGGACCTGGTGGACGAGAACCTCGGCGTGGCCGTCGTACCACGCCACTTCCGGCACAAGCGGGACTCGCTGACCGCGCTCCCGGTCAAGGGCACCGGCGAGACCGTGTACGAGACGGTCGCCCTGCTTCCGCCCTCCCAGGCCACGAGCCCGGCGGCCCGGGCGCTGATGTCCCTGCTGGAAACAGGGGGCTTGAGTACACCCCAGGAGGGGGCCCACACCTCGTGACCTGATCCGTCCAGCGCACCAGACTCATGACCGTTCCCGAGGACAACTGCGGTCAGGAGTAGGGAAGATGACGGATCCCACGCGACGGAACGTACTGCGGGGCGCGGCGGCGATCACGGCGGCCGGCGCGCTCGTGGGCACCGGAGCAAGTGCGCTGCCCGCCGCGGCGGCACCCGGGACGGCGCGCCGCTTCCCGTTCCTGGAAGGTGCTTTCAAGCCGGTCACGGAGGAACTGACGGCCTTCGACCTGCCGGTCACCGGCCGCATCCCGCGCGAGCTGAACGGCCGCTATCTGCGCAACGGCCCCAACGTCCTGGGGCTTGAGGACCCGCGCGCCCACCACTGGATGCTCGGCGACGGCATGGTGCACGGCGTGCGGCTGCGCGAGGGCCGCGCCGAGTGGTACCGCAACCGCTGGGTGCGCTCCTCCCAGGTGGCGAAGAAGCTCGGCGAGCCCTACCCGCGTCCCGTGCCGCCGGACGACTTCCCGTGCAACACCCACGTGATCCCCTACCGGGGGCGGATCCTCGCGCTCCAGGAGAGCGGGCCGCTGCCGTACGAGCTCGACGAGGAGCTCAACACCGTCGGCACGTACGACTTCCGGGGCACGCTGGAGGGCGCGTTCACCGCGCACACCAAGTTCGACGCGCACGCCGGCGAACTGCACGCGATCGCCTACTACCCGACCTGGGACCATGTGCGGCACCTGGTCGTGGACCCGAGCGGCCGGCTCGCGCGCAGTACGAAGATCCCGGTGGCGGACGCGCCGATGATCCACGACTTCGCGCTCACCGAGAACCACGTGGTGATCCTCGACATGCCGGTCACCTTCGACCCGGCGGGCGCCGAGCGCGGCGACATCGTGCCGTACGTCTGGAACGACCGGCATCCGGCGCGGATCGGTGTGCTGCCCCGCAAGGGCGGTGCGGTCCGCTGGTTCGAGGTCGACCCGGTGTACTACTCGCACACCCTCAACGCGTACGAGGAGGGCTCGAAGCTGGTCGTCGACACGACCAACTTCGACGCACCCTTCCTCGTGGCGGGCAACGGCTCGGGAGGCCCGTACACGGCGGGCACCCCCCGGCTGGACCGCTGGACGGTCGACCTGCGTCAGGGACGGGTGCGGGTGCGGACCCTCGACGACCGGCCCCAGGAGTTCCCCCGCGTCAACGAGGCGCTGGTGTCCCGTCGGCATCGCTACGGCTACTCGGCGGCGTCCGCGGAGATGGCGGTGGCCTATCAGGCGGTCGACGGCAACCCGCCTCCCGACCGGGCGTTCAGCAACGCGCTCATCAAGCACGACCTGTTGCGCGGCACCTCACAGGTGCACCGGCTGCCGCGGGGCGCGGCGGCGAGCGAGGCGGTGTTCGTGCCGTCCGACCCCTGCGACGGGCGGGCCGCCGAGGACGACGGCTATGCGATCGCGTACGTCCACAACCCTGATCGCGGGGCCTCGGACCTGGTGATTCTCCCGGCCCAGGACTTCACGGCCGAGCCGGTGGCCCGGATCCATCTGCCCGGGCGGGTGCCGCTGGGCCTCCACGGGAGCTGGATTCCGGACGCGTGAGGCGGGATCGGGTTTTGCGAGGCGTGACGCGGCGCGATGCGGGAGGGTGGACGTCATGCATGCAAAGGACATCCTCATCGACGGGTTCACCCGCATCCAGGAAGAGGTCCACGCCGCCGTCGAAGGCCTGACCCCCGACGACCTCCACCATCGCCCCGGCCCGGACGCCAACTCCGTCGCCTGGCTGATCTGGCACCTCACCCGGGTCCAGGACGACCATGTGGCCGGCGCCTTCGGTCTCGACCAGGTCTGGCTGACGCAGGACTGGGAGAAGCGCTTCGGCCTGGACCTGAAGCCCCGCGACATCGGGTACGGCCACACCTCCGCGCAGGTCGCCAAGGTGCGGGTCGACTCGGCCGCCCTGCTGACCGGCTATTACGACGCCGTCCAAGCCCAGACCCTCGAAGCCCTGCGCGGCCTGACCGCCGAGGATCTGGACCGGGTCGTCGACGAGAACTGGGATCCGCCGGTGACCATGGGTGTCCGGCTGGTCAGCGTCATGGCCGACGACTGGGAGCACGTCGGCCAGGCCGCCTATCTGCGAGGACTGCTTCAGAGCGCGTAGCCCGGCAGGACGACGTCCTCGATGAGGGCCTTGCGCTCGTCGAACGGGATGAAGGCGCTCTTGAGCGCGTTCACCGTGACCGTGCGCAGGTCCTCGACGCTCCAGCCCGCCTCCTCGACCAGCAGGGACATCTCCCGGGTCATCGTCGTCCCCGACACCAGCCGGTTGTCGGTGTTGAGGGTGACCCGGAAGCCCAGGTCCTTCAGTGCCGTGATCGGGTGCTCGGCGATGGAGGTGGCGGCGCCGGTCTGGAGGTTGGAGGTCGGGCACATCTCCAGGGCGATACGGCGGTCCCGCACCCAGCCGGCCAGACGCCCGAGCTTGCCCTCCACGATGTCCTCGGTGATCCGCACCCCGTGGCCGAGCCGCTGGGCGCCGCACAACTGCACGGCCTGGTGGATGCTGGGCAGACCGTGGGCCTCACCGGCGTGGATGGTGAAGGGCACGTTCTCGCGACGCAGGTGCTCGAAGGCGGCCAGGTGGTCGGCGGCCGGGAAGCCGTCCTCGGCGCCCGCGATGTCGAACCCGACGACACCGGCGTCCCGGAAGGCCACGGCCAGGTCGGCGGCCTCGCGCACCCGGTCGAACATCCGCATCCCGCACAGCAGGGTGCCGACCCGGACCGGGGTGCCCGCGGCGGCGGCCTTCGCCATACCGGCGGCCAGGCCCTCCTGGACGGTCTCGACGACCTCTGCCATCGCCAGCCCGCCGTCGGTGTTCAGCTCGGGGGCGTAGCGCACCTCGCCGTAGACGACGCCGTCGGCGGCCAGGTCGAGGACGTACTCCTCGGCCGTGCGCAGCAGGCCCTCGCGGGTCTGCATGACGGCGAGGGTGTGCTCGAAGGTGGCTATGTAACGCACCAGGTCACCGGAGTTGGCGGCCTCGAAGTACCAGGCGGCGAGCTCGTCCGGGTCGGTGGTGGGCAGGGTGTGGCCGACCTCCGCCGCGAGCTCGACCACGGTGGCGGGGCGCAGGCCGCCGTCGAGGTGGTCGTGCAGGACGGCCTTGGGGAGGCGGCGGATCAGGTCGACGTCTACGCGCGTAGCGGTCATGGCAGGGGCTTCCTCGGACGGGGTGGCGGGAGGGTCAGGCGGCGGGCTGGAGCAGGTCCCAGCGGTTTCCGTACAGGTCCTGGAAGACGGCGACCGAGCCGTAGGGCTCGTGACGGGGCTCCTCCAGGAAGGTCACGCCCGCGGCGAGCATCCGGGCATGGTCGCGGACGAAGTCGTCGGTGTGCAGGAAGAAGCCGACGCGCCCGCCGGTCTGGTTGCCCACCCGGCTCTGCTGGACCTCGCCCTTGGCGCGGGCCAGCAGCAGGTCGGTACCGCCGTCGCGGGTGTCCGGCCGTACGACGACCCAGCGGGAGCCGTCGGGGCGGGGCGTGTCCTCGACGAGGTGGAAGCCGAGGTCCTCGGTGTAGAAGCGGATCGCCTCGTCGTAGTCGTCGACGACGAGGGTGACCAGGGCGACGCGTCTCATCGGAGCCTCTCGGGACGGGTGGTTGACGGGAGAGGTTATACGTAAAACTTGAGGGGCGCCAGTCCGGTCTCGCGGGGGTGCCATGGGCGGGCCCGCACGCGCGTGACAGGCTGGTGATCAACGCCGGGCCATGGCTCCGGCGCCCCATCACAGGACTGCCGCACAGGAGTCGAGCAGCATGACCGAACTGCCGAAGTCGACCGGGGCTCCCGCCCACCAGAACGTCACCTTCCCGAGCGGCGGCACCACCGCGCACGGGTATCTGGCGCTGCCGCCGTCCGGGAGCGGGCCGGGTGTCATCGTGATCCAGGAGTGGTGGGGTCTGACCGACCACATCGCCGACGTCGCCGACCGGCTGGCCGCGGAGGGCTTCGTGGCCCTCGCCCCGGACCTGTACGGCGGCAATGTCGCCCACGAGGACGCCGAGGCCTGGCGGATGATGCAGGCGCTTCCGGTCTCCCGGGGCGTGGAGCTGCTCTCCGGCGCGGTGGACCATCTGCTGTCGCTGGACGAGGTCACCTCGCAGACCGTGGGCGCGGTCGGCTTCTGCATGGGCGGCGGCTTCGTGCTGTACCTGGCCGCGGCCGACGCGCGGGTCAGCGCCGCCGTGCCGTTCTACGGCGTGATCCAGGGCGAGATGCCCGACTTCTCGGGCCTCAAGGCGGAGATCCTGGGCCACTACGGCGAGCTCGACGAGAGCATCCCGGTGGAGAGCCTCGACAGCCTGCGCGAGGCCGTCCGCGAACAGTCCGGAATCACCCCGGACCTCCGCCTCTACCCGGCCAACCACGCCTTCTTCAACGACGGCCGCCCGGTCTACGACGCCGAGTCCGCCACCCGCGCCTGGGAGAGCACTGTGCCGTTCCTGCGGGAGCGGCTGGGTTAGGGCCTGCGCTCGGGATCGGGACGGGGTGGGGCACGGCGGACCGGGTTCGGCTGCGGGGAGCGGTGACTTGTCGGCTCGGCTCGACGGGGTGCGGTGGCCGAGGTGGACGGGGCTGGCAGCTCCGGCAGGCGGGTCCGTCGGCTCCGGCAGGCGGGTCCGTCGGCTCCGCCAGGCGTGGCCCGGAGCTCCGGCAGGCGGGCCCGCCAACCCGGCAGACAGGCCCGCAGCCCACACGGGCGCGGCTGACGCGGCCGGCTGCACGGCCAAGGACCACGTTAACCGCTGCCCGAGCAAGCGAAATCCCATCAGCCCGGCAGGCGGGCCCGCAGCTCACGCGAGCACGGCTGACGCGGCCGAGGTGCACATAACCGCGGCCCGGGCAGGCCAGGTCCGCCAACCCGGCAGACAGGCCCGCAGCCCACACGGGCGCGGCTGACGCGGCCAAGGACCACGTAGCCGCCGCCCGAGCACGCGGGGCCCGCCAACCCGGCAGACAGGCCCGCAGCCCACACAGGCACGGCTGACACAGCCGGCCGCACCGCCAAGGACCACGTAACCGCGGCTGCGGGGAACCTCGGACGGTGTGACCTGTCCCGTGGCGCCGGCCCGATCGGGTGGGCAGGGCTCAGGAGTCGCCCGGCGCCTCGGTCGGTGGTCGTAGGGCGCCGGACCGAGGCGGCGGAGCGAGGGCGCCGGTAGCGTCCCGGGCATGACGATCACCGAGAGCCGCACCCTGGAACAGCGCAAGCACGACGTACTGGCCCGGCTGGAGCGGGAGACGGACATCTGGGTGGCCACGGCGGACTCCGACGGGCTGCCGTGTCTGGTGGCGCTGTGGTTCGTCTGGGACGGCGAGTCCGTGTGGCTGTCCACCCGGATCACCAATCCCACGGGTCACAATCTGCGCGACGGCGGACGCACCCGGCTGGCGTTCGGGGACACCCGGGACGTCGTGCTGATCGACGGGGATGTACGGACCTACGGCGGGCAGGACGTGCCGGCCGAGGCGATCGACGTCTTCATGGCGAAGACGGGCTGGGACCCGCGCCGGGACAGCGCGTCCTACGCCTTCTTCCAGGTGCGCCCGCGCACGGTGCAGGCCCTGAACGGACAGCACGAGATGCGCGGGCGGCACGTCATGAAGGACGGCGTGTGGGCCGTCTGACCTCTCAACCGGCCTTTTGATGCAGTGAGTTCAGGATGTCCAGCTCGTCCTCGCTGAGCTTCAGCGCGCCCGCCGCTATGTTCTCGGCGAGGTGGTCGGGGTTGCCCGTGCCGGGGATGGCGAGGACGTGCGGGCCCTGGGCGAGGGTCCAGGCGAGCCGGATCTGGGCGGGGGTGGCGCCGTGCGCCCGGGCGACGGCGAGGACCGCCTCGTCGTGGGCGGTGGTGGCACCCTCGGGTCCGGCGTCCCCGGCGATGGCGTAGAAGGGCACGAAGGCGATGCCCTGTTCGCCGCAGATCCGCAGGACCTCGTCGGTGACCGGGTTGCGGGAGCCGAGCCCGAAACGGTTCTGCACGGCCACCACCGGCGCGATGGCCTGCGCCTCCGCAAGGTGGCGGGGTTCGATGTCGGAGATGCCCAGATGCCGGATCAGACCCTTGTCGCGCAGTTCGGCGAGGGCACCGAAGTGCTCGGCGACCGAGTCCTGGCGCATCCGGCGCAGGTACACCAGGTCGAGGTGGTCGCGGCCGAGCTGGCGGAGGTTCTCCTCGACGTGGCCCCGCAGGTCCTCCGGTCGGGCCGAGGTGCCCCACTCCCCCGTGTAGTCCCGGAAGGGCCCGACCTTGGCTGCGATGACGAGGTCGTCGGAGTACGGGGACAGCGCGCTGTTGATGATCTCGTTGGCGGAGCGCAGCGAGGAGAAGTAGAAGGCGGCCGTGTCGATGTGGTTGACGCCGAGCTCGACCGCCCTGCGCAACACGGCGATCGACCGGCCGCGGTCGCTCGGGGTGCCGAAGTGGAACGCCGCGCTGCCCGTCAGCCGCATCGCGCCGAAGCCGATGCGGTTGACGGTGAGATCGGAGAATGTCCAGGTGCCTGCCGCGTCCGCGGTGATCGTTTCGAAGGTCATCGGCGGATGATGACACACCTGGGGCCTGTCGGCGTCGGCCCTTTGCGAACTCCTACCTGCGCTGCGCGGCCAGCCGGATGGGCGCGTTGGCGGCTCCGAACCCGCGGTAGCCGCCGGAGCGTTGCACGAACTCGAAGAAGACATGGCCGACCGTCTCGGTGTAGCAGTGCCGGAACTCACCGCCCCGCTCGTCACGGTCGTAGAGGATGCCGAGCTCGCGATACGTCTCCAACTCCCCCTCGGCGAAGGCGAACCGGGCCTCCAGGTCGTCGTAGTAGTTCGCCGGAACCCTCAGCAGCCCCGCCCCCGCGGCCCGGAAGCGGCGCACCACGGTGACGAGGTCGTCGACGGCGAACGCCACGTGCCGGGCCCGCGGTTCGCCGCCCTCCTCCGGCGTGGGCGCGAGGTTGAGGACCAGCCGGGGTCCGTCCGGGGAGGCGGACAGGGCGCGGCTGCGGAAGAGGCCGTAGGGGTCGGCGAGTTCGACGGTGTCGTGCGGGCTGAGGCCGAGGATCGTGCGGTGGAAGAGGACTGACTCGTCGAAGTGGTGCCAGGGCTGGGTGAGCGCGAGATGGTCGATGGCCGTGACGTCGGCGGCGCCGCTCTCGGCCGTGCGGGCGAAGTCGTCCGTCCAGCTGGGGAGTTCGGGGCGCCCGGTGGCGCAGAAGAGGACTTCGGTGCCGTCCGGAGCGGCGATCGACTCCAGTGGTACGTCCTGCGCGGTGCGGCGTTTGGGCAGGGCGGGGGCGAGCAGGGCCTCCGCGCGGCGGGCGGAGGCTGCCGGGTCGGCCGTCTCCAGGCCTACGGCGGCCAGGGTGGTGTCGGTACGACGGCCCGCGGCGCCCGTGTTGACCAGGACCCGGGCCTCGCCCTGCTCCCAGAGGTCGACCGGCTTGCCGTGATGACGGGCGGTGCGGGTGAATCCGAGGGCCGCGAGGAGCTCGGCGACGGGTTCCGGGTCGCTGGTGGCGAGTTCGGCGAAGGCGACACCGGAGGGGATCACGGGGGCCGGGAGCGGGGAGACTCCGGCGTTCTCCTCCAGGGCCAGCAGGGAGCGCAGCCCGTCGAGGGCCGTGCGGCCCGCGTCCGCCTGGCGGAAGACGTCGTTGAAGACCTCCAGGGAGAGCGGGCCGTCGTACCCGGCGTTCAGGACGTGCCGCAGGAGTCCGGCCACATCGAAGCCGCCCTGGCCGGGGAAGCAGCGGTAGTGGCGGCTCCACTGGAGGACGTCCATGGCCATCAGCGGGGCGTCGGCGAGCTGGAGGAAGAAGATCTTCTCGCCGGGGATGTCCTCGATGCCCTTGGGGTCCGAGCCCCTGGAGAGGATGTGGAAGCTGTCCAGGCAGGTGCCGAGGGCCGGGTGACCGGCGGCTTCGACCACCCGCCAGGCATGGTCGTACGTGCTGACGTGCCGCCCCCACGCCAGTGCCTCGTAGGCCACCCGGATGCCGAAGTCCTGGGCCAGGCCGGCGAGTCGGCTCAGTTGTTCCGCCGCGAGGGCGTCGTCGTCCGCGGCCTGCGGGGAGACGCTGGAGCAGACGAGGACGGTGTCGGCGCCGAGCCTGCGCATCAGCTCGAACTTGTGCCGGGCGCGCCGGAGGTTGCGGACGAAGACCTCTTCCGGGACGGCCTCGATGTCCCGCATCGGCTGGTAGAGGTCGATACTCAGGCCCAGGTCGGCGGTGCGGGCGGCGATCTCCTCGGGGGCCAGGGGGCTCGCGAGGAGGTCGTTCTCGAAGATCTCGACACCGTCGAAGCCGGCCCGTGAGGCGGCCGTCAGCTTCTCAGTGAGGGTGCCGCTGAGGCAGACGGTGGCGATGGACTTACGCATGCTCACTCCCGTTCCCGAGGTCGATCCAGGTCTTCCCGGCACGTACGGCGGCTCCGGCGAAGGCCTCCTGCGCCCGCGCGAGCGGGAAGCGGGCCTCGATCACGGCACCGGGCCGGGCGGCGGGCAGTTCGGTCATGGCGGCCGTGAAGTCGCCCGGGTGGTCGTAGATCATCGAGCCGCGCAGCACGAGCTGGCGCCGGACCACGTCGTCGGTGGTCAGCGGAAGCCGCTCGGCGTTGAGGCCGACGAGCACGACCGTGGCTCCGGGGACGGCCCGGTCCACAGCGGGACGCAGGGCGGGGGCGTACCCGGAGCTCTCGAAGACGTAGGTGAATCCCGTACGGCCGTCGTCGGCGGCGGCGCCGAGCCGCACCGCGCGGGCCAGGCGCTCGGGGTGCGGCTCGGTGACGACGGGGGTGATGCCGAGGCGGGACAGGATGAGGCACAGCAGCAGGCCCTGGGCCCCGGCGCCGACGACCAGGCAGCGGTCCCGGTCCGTGACGCCGCTGCGGCGGACCGCGGCGCGGGCGACGGTGTACGGCTCGACGCAGGCGAGGTCCGCGTCGCTGGGGCCGTCGGGGACGGGGTGGACGAAGGGCGCGGGGACCGCGACCCGTTCGGCGAGGACACCGGGCGAGTTCAGGCCGACGATGGCGCGGTGGGGGCAGGCCGAGGTGAGGCCGGTGAGGCAGTCGGCGCACTTGAGACAGGCGTAGTTGGGTTCGATGACCACGCGTCGGCCCACCAGGTGGTCCGATGTGTCCGATCCGGTGGCGGCTACCCTGCCGAACCCCTCGTGACCTATGACCCACGGGAGGACCGGGGTGACGCGCCTGCCGTGGAACACCGCGAGGTCCGTACCGCACAACCCGACTCCGTGCATCTCCACGACGACCTCGCCGGGTCCGGGGACCGGCTCCGGCCAGTCGTCCACCGTCTCGATCCGTTCCGGTGCCGTGAGGACTGCTGCTTTCACTGGGGCTCCAATGTGACCACTAGATGGCCCATACGATCCACTGTGCGGTCAGCCTAGAGCCGCACAGGCTCCTCGAACAAGGGCGCAGCACACGGAAACGGCAACGGGGCCGGTCGCTGGACGACCGGCCCCGGTTCCGTCAGACGGTCAGAGCGCCGCGGCCTTCGCCGGTACGGCGGCCGACGCCTTCGCCGTGTCCACGCCCGGCAGGCGCAGTGCGATCAGGAAGGAGACGAGGCAGCCCAGGGCGACGTAGGCCGCCACCAGCGACCAGCCACCGCCCGCCCAGATGACCAGCGAGCCGGCGATGAGCGGGGTGAAGCCGCCGCCCACGGCGCTGGCGAGCTGGTAGCCGACTCCGGCACCGCTGTAGCGGTACTCGGCGCCGAACATGTCGGTGAACAGCGACTGCTGGACCGACACGGCCATGTCGTGCGCCACGTTCACCAGCAGCACCGCGCACACGACGATCAGCAGCATCGAGCCGGACTCCATGGCCCAGAAGTACGGCACCGCGCTGACCGCCCCGATCAGCGCGCCCCAGCAGTACACACGCCGGCGGCCGTACCGGTCGGCGAGGTAGGCGAAGGCCGGGATGGTGACGACGGCCAGGCCGCCGACCGCGAGGTTGACGTCGAGGAGGCTGTCGCGGTTCATGCCGAGTTCGTCGGTGCCGTAGGACAGACCGAAGGTGGTGACGCCGTAGAAGGTGAACAGTTCGACGAATCGCAGGCCGATGATGGCGAAGAAGCCGGCCGGGTTGGAGCGGACCGCGGCGATGAGCGGGAGGCGCGGCTTGGCGGTCTCGGACATCGCGGCGACCTTCTCGGTGAAGACCGGGGACTCCTCGACCCTGGCCCGGATGACCAGACCGACGATCACCAGGGCCGCGCTGACCAGGAACGGGATGCGCCAGCCCCAGGCTCGGAAGGCCGCGTCGGAGGTGGTGCCCGACATGACCTTGGTGATCAGCGTGGCCAGCAGCAGACCCACGGAGGCGCCGACCTGGACACCGCTGCTGTAGAGGGAGCGCCACCTCTTCGGCGCGTTCTCCACCGCCATCAGCGCGGCACCGCCCCACTCGCCGCCGACCGCGAAGCCCTGGGTGGCGCGGAGCAGGACCAGCAGGACGGGCGCCCAGATGCCGGCCTGGGCATAGGTGGGCAGGACGCCGATCAGGGTGCTGGCCAGGCCCATGATCAGCATGGTCAGCACGAGCATGCGTTTGCGGCCGAGGCGGTCGCCGAAGTGGCCGAAGACGATGCCGCCCAGCGGCCGGAAGAGGAAGCCGACGCCGAAGGTTGCCCAGGCGGCCAGGGTGCCCACGGCCGGGGAGGCGTCGGGAAAGAACAGGTCGCCGAAGAGGAGACCCGCGACGATGCCGTAGAGGAAGAAGTCGTACCAGTCGACGACGGCTCCCATGAAGCTCGCGATCGCCGCGCGCCTGGCGAGACCGGAACCTCCGGCCGATCGCTGTGTCCTGCTCATCTCACACACTCCGTCGGATGCACTGGGCAGTGGTCTCCCGTGCCGTGCGAGCGGTGCACGGCACGGGACCACTACGGGAATGGCTGCGGTGGGGACGGTTCTGACGCCGCGGGCAGCCGGGGTGTGAGCGCGCCGTCGCGTACTAACCAGGCCGTCGCCACGGTGGTTCGGGCGGCGCCCCTCGATCCAGAGGTCCACTGTGCGGATCTCTCAGACCAGTGAGCGGCACGATAGAGCGGCTCGCCGTCGACCATCAAGGGGTGTGACAAGATTTCGCGGATGTTGCGGTTTCCCCGGTCCGTAGAGCGGACTACGGTCGGGAGAGACAGTGGCACCAGGACACGGGGAGGCAGCGGGTGAGCGAGGGACAGGCGCGGGCGGGGGGCGAGCCGGACCAGCAGGCAAGTGGGGTGCGCAGTGTGCGACGGGCCTTCGACATCCTCACGCTGCTCTCCGAGGACCGGCCGGTGATCACTCTCCGGGAGATCACCGAGGCGACCGGGCTCGCCAAGACGACCGCGCTGCGCCTGGTGCAGACGCTGGAGGAGACCGGTCTGCTGGGCTCGCATCCCTCCGGGTACACGGCGGGCCCCGCCCTGTGGCGCTGGGCCTATCTCGCCCGCAGCCAGTGGGAGGTGCCGCAGGAGACCCGCAAGGTCATGCGCGATCTCGCGGACCGGCTCGGCGAGACCGTCAACCTCTTCGTCGCCCGGGGTGTCCACCGCATCTGTGTGGCCCACGAGGAGAGCCCGCACCCGCTGCGCCATGTCGTCGACGTCGGTGACGAGCAGCCGCTGTGGGCCGGCGCCTCCTCCAAGATCCTGCTCCGGGACGCCTCCGAGGCCTTCCTGCGCCGGGTCGCGGCCGCCTCCCCGCAGGGCGAGGAGCATGCCGGGCGCCTGAGGACCTGGTCCGCGGAGGCGGCGGAGCGCGGTTACGCCGTCAGCAGCAGCGAGTGGGACGAGGGGCTCACCGCCGTGGCGGTCCCCGTGACCGGCCGCACCGGCAAGGTCGTCGCCTCCCTCTCGCTGAGCGGCCCCAGCCACCGCTTCCCCTACGAGGCGGTCGAGCGGTTCGCCTCGGAACTCGCCGAGGGCGCCCGCCTGATCTCCGGCCAGGGCTTCAGCCATCCGCTGAGCAGCGCCGTCTGAGCCGACGGGCCCGCCCGCATCACCCGGTGAAACATCGGGTGGTGCGCGAGGACCCCCGCACCCCCACACCGTACGAGGGCGCGGTCGGCGCGCCCTCGCCTTCCGTCACGACGCCCGGTCGCTGTCCTTCATCTCGCCCCAGCCGTGCCGGTGTTCGACCTCGATCCACGCGCTGGTGCGGTGGGGCGGTGGCTCGGGATCCCCGGGTTCAGGCGTGCTCGTCGAAACTCGCATAGTAGGCGGCGGCCATGTCCTCGTCGCCGTGGCCCTGGGCGACCGCGCGTTCGAAGCGTTCGGCGCTCGCGGCGGCCACGTCCAGGCGGACCCCGGCCCGCTCTCCGGCCTCGACGATCAGACGGGCGTCCTTGGCCGCGGTGGAGACCGCGAACTGGGCGGGTGACAGCCGGCCGTCGAGGACCATGCCCGACTTGGCGCGCAGGTAGCCCATGTCGAGGGGGCCGCCGTCGATGGCGCCGAAGAAGTCCTGCGGGTCCACGCCCAGGGCCTTGGCCAGGGCGAGGACCTCTCCGGCCGCGTTGGTCACCGCGAGCACCCAGCTGTTGGCGACCAGCTTCAGCTTGGTCGCGCTGCCCTCGGCGCCGTCCTCGCCCGTCCACACCGTGCGCGCGCCGACCGCCTCGAAGACGGGGGTCACGGCGTCGCGGCCGTCGACCGGTCCGGCCGCCAGGACCAGCAGTTGACCGGCCTCGGCGGGCTGCCGGGTGCCGAGGACGGGTGCGTCGAAGAAGACCAGTCGGTGCTCGCGGGCGAAGGCGGCCAGGTCGGCGATCGCCTCGGTGCCCGCGGTGGTCGACTGCACCCACGCGGCGCCCGGGCGCAGGCCCTCGGCGGCCCGGCTCATGACGTCCAGGGCCGCGGATCCGTCGTACAGCATGGTCAGGACGACGTCGGCCCCCCGCACCGCCTCGGCCGGGCTGTCGGCGATCTGCACGCCGTCCGCGGCCAGGGGCTGCGCCTTGGCGGCACTGCGGTTCCAGGCCCGGACGGTGTGCCCGGCGCGGGCCAGGTTGCGGGCCATCGCGGCGCCCATGATGCCGGTGCCCAGAACGCTCACGGTGAGTTTGTCGGTCATGACGTCAACTCTCTGCGGGGGTGCGGATGTACGGTCAGGCAGTCGAGCTTGCCCGAAGCGGCCGGGTCACTGTGCGGCCGGGAGCGGTTCCACGGTGACGAATCCCTGCGTGTCCGCGGCCGGGAGCAGCGCGTCCGGGCCGTAGAGGAAGCCCGCGAGGGCCGGGGTGGCTCGGTAGGCGAAGACGGAGGCCGGGACGCCGAGGATGGCCGGGGTGTCGAGGAGGAAGGGCAGTTCGCGGTCCAAGTACTCGGCGCCTGCGGCCAGTTGGTCGGTGTTGGGGATCCATTCGCCGGGCATCGTGGTGCGCAGGACGCCGGTGACCATGCGGGTGCAGGTGGCATGGAAGGCGGGGTGGTCCCGGTGCGCGCGGGCGATCCGTTCGTAGGCGGCCTGGTAGGCGGGGGTGTCGTAGTGGTCGCAGAACTGCGCGACGCTCAGCCGGTCCGGGGCGATCCGGGCGGTGGCCACGGCCCGGGAGACGCGGTTGGCGGTCTGGCGTACGTCGCGGTGGGCGCGGGCGCGGGCGTGCCGGGGTTCGTAGCCGCGGCCGAGGTAGGTGCAGGCGACGGTCTCGGTGTCGGGATGGGCGATCTCGATCCGGGTGAAGCGGGCGGCGGCCCAGCGCAGCAGGGCGAGAAGCCGGTCCTCGGAGAAGTAGCCGTTGCCGGGGCTGATCCCGAGGAACACGTGGTGTCCGGCTTCGACGAGGCCGGAGCAGCGCTCGGAGAACGGCGTGGCGACGAAGCCGTCCCCCCGGCGGGCCGCGGTCGAGGGTGTCCGGGTCGTCGGCATCGACCAGTCGTGCATCGTCACGTTCCCCCGCGTTCCGAGTGTTCACCAGACGTCTCAGAGTGTCTCGGTCCTTGCCGAAGTCGGGCGTATAGAACCTGAGGCTCGGCTTCGGACGCCATGCCCGGTCGCCCTGAAGAATCGCCGGTCCCGAGCAGGAGGGGCATGGGCGTATGGGCACGGCGCGCTCTCCTCAGTGTCTCCTCGTCGGGGGCCCGCGGGGACTCTCACCTTAAAGCTTGTTCGAATGTACGTGCGAGTCGACAGCTTGGGGTGACGGGTGTCCGTTCCCCTTCGGGTGACGTTGAGAGCTGTTCGGGGCGGCTTCCCTGCTGGTCAGGCAAGGTGGCTTGATGGTTCCTCGATCCCGCGAGGTGATCGTCCCTGGGGGCTCGATGCAGTTGTTCTTCACGGACAGGCGGAAGGTCTGGAAGGTGGGGGACGTGGCTGGCGTTCGTCCCGCCGACCTGAGCGAGCTGTTTGAACGGCGACGGATTCCGATGGGTACACCGATTCTTCTGGACGAGGCGATGCGCCCGGTGGAGCCGCTGTCGAGCTGGTTCCGGGTGATCGGCCAACAGGGCCTGGACGCGAAGACGATGCGGGCGTACGCCTACACCGTCCTGATGCTGCTCAACTTCCTTGCCGCACGCGGCCTGGACTTGCGGCTGGCGACCGAGAACGACGTGCTGGAGTTCCGACGGTGGCGGCGCGAGGACGCCGAGGAGACGGTCGGCGAGGCCACATGGGATCGGGATGCCGCCGCGACCGGCGGGCTCTACGACTACCTGGCCCAGGTCGGATACGTGAGCGGACGGCCCTGGCGGATGACGGGACGGGGGGAGTCCCTGGGCAGCGGAGTGAGCCGGGATCCGCGGGTCCGGCACATGGAGCTTGACCAGTACTTGTTCTTCCGGGACGTCGGGTTCGGCGGCTTGGAGCCGGGCGGTGGCCTGGACCTGGGCTTCCGGGGGTGGCGGCCACACCGCAACCGCTCGGCGGTGGAACTGGCGCTGATGACGGGGATGCGGATCCAGGAGTGGTCGACCCTGCTGCTGCCTGAGCTCGGCCTGCTGGGCGGCCGCCGGCCCGCGGTCGCGGACGTCGACCTGGCGGCCTGCGCAAAGTACGGGCGGCCGCGGTCGGTCTACGTGCCCAGGGACGCGATGGAACTGCTGGAGGCCTATCTGCTGCTGGAGCGGCCGGGGATCGTGGCGACAGCGCAGCGCAGCGCACGCTGCGGCGCCAGGTGCGCGACCTGTTCGTGGTCCAGCGGATCGACGGGGACGGCATCCGGGTCCGCGGGGTCCTGGAGGGCGTCACGGTCACCCGGGTGATCAAGGACATGAAGCCGGGCCTGCGGCGGATCACCGTGCTGGAGACAGGCGGTGGCCTGGCCCCGCCGGCCCTGTTCATCGGCCAGGGCGGCCGGATGCTCACCGGCTCGGGCTGGGACCGCATCCGCCGGCGGGCGTGGAAGCGGATGAAGCAGTGGAGCGTGCACGAGGTAGCCCCGCTACTGCCCCGGCGCTGCTGGGTCTTCCACGACACGCGGCACACGTTCGCGCTCCGGCTGCTGATCTTCCTGACCCGCGAGGCTCTCGGCGACCTCGATGCCGAACAGGCGCCGATGGCGACGCTGCTGGAGCACATGGTCGGCAACCCTTTGCTGGTCGTCCAGCGCCGGCTCGGCCATGCCCATCCCTCCACGACCTACCGCTACATCCGGTACCTGAGGGATCCGATGCGAGAGGTCGACGCCGCGTTCCGCCGCTGGAGCGCGGCGGGCGGCGCCTCCTACGTGACCGTCGCCCGCCGCCTTATGAACCTGGAGGGTGCCGGTGCCCCGCAGGGGTGAGTACAAGGGCGGGTTCCCCGCCCGCACGCCTCGGCCGGCGGAGGCCACACGCGTCGGGCTGCGGCAGGTGACCGGGCTCGATCCGCAAGACCGCCCAGTGACGGTCGTCTTCGACCCCGCAGCTCACACCTGCGCCGGGCTCGCTGGCGAGCTCGCGGACGAGACTCGGTCGTCGAGTGCTACGGCAGCCCCGCCGTGAAGGCGACCAAGCACAGCTTCACCCGGACCTGCCGGTCCGGCACTGGTGGATCATCGAGCCGGTGGCCAAGGCGATTACCACGGCGTCCGAGCTGTCGGTCGATGACGAGTACGCTTTCGCGTCCGTGCAGGCCAAGTCGCCCATCAACCACTTCGACAGCAGCGACGCGATCAACAGCTTCGCTCGGCACGCCAACAGCAACCGGCACATCAGCGGGCTTCCGCAGATCCCCGAGCAGAAGCTGGCCCCGCACATGTTCCGCCACACCATGGCGATGCTCACCCGGGAGTTCCCCGGCTCGGAGATCGCCGTCAGGATGCAGCTCAAGCACGTCGCCACGAGGGCGCTCGCGAACACCACCACCCAGGGCTACACCGAGCCCTCGCCCGCCTGGGCCCAGCACCTGAGAACCGCCATCAGCGAGCGCCGCTTCGAGCGACTGGCCGAGCTCTTCGCCGCCGACGGCCGCGGCGAGCCAATCGGCTACGGACCAGGCGCCGACCGCCTGCGCGAGACCTTCGCCGCCATCCGCGCCAAGGCCGCTGAGATGAGAGCGACCAACCAAGCACAGCGAGGCGACGTCCGCGTCGAACTCGACCTCCTTCGCCGCACGCGCCTGTCCGTCCGCTTCGGCAAGCTCAACCGCTGCACCATGGATGACGCCTACCCAGTCGGCGCCAAATGTCTTGAGAACGCCATCGCCCCCGAAGGCCACCAAGGCCCTCTGATCGACCGGTGCCAGCCCTCGCGCTGCGCCAACAGCGTCATCGCCCCCGCCCACCTGCCCCTCTGGGCAGCAGAACGAGCCCCGCTGACTGACCTGCTCGCCACCCCAAAGCTCCCACCCAACCGGCGGGCCCTGCTCACTGAGCAGCTCAACGAAGTCGACCTCGTGATCCGAGAGGCCAGCCGATGACCCCGCCAACGGTCTCCGCCAAGACTGAGCAGACCCTTCGCGAGGCGATGGAACGGCTCTTCACCGGCAGACCCACACGAACCGACGGCAAACTGACCAAGAACAACCTCTGGCGCGAAGCCGGCGTCAGCCGGACACCATGAACCGGGCCACCGCCGTCCTCGCAGAATGGGACGCTCGCGCCGGCCACAGCCCAGCCAGCCTCCGCGACCAACAGCAGCGAGACGAGATCAGCCGTCTGCGCCGACAGCTGCAGGACAACCGGAAAGAGCGTCACCGGCTCCGGCATCAGGTCGATGCCGCAGCAACCGTCGTCGCCACCCTCCTCACCGAAAACGCCGCACTCCGCCAGCAACTCGCAAACCGCTCCGCAAAGGTCATCCCGTTGCAAGGCGCCAGCGAGCTTCGATGAACTGCGAAAACATGGCTGGCCGAGACTCAGGTGGCTTGCGCGAAAGTCGTCTGCCGCAGGTCAGGATGGGACACCACGGCCAAACCGCGCAGAGGGTGACTCAAGACATTGGCCCGCGGGGATCGCTTTCACGCCGCACCACCAGCTGCTCCGCTCGCCTGTATCCGTGCTCCGGAAGCCGCTCCTGGCCGTCCGGCGCACGGACCTGAGCCATGTCACGGCCAGATGGACCTCAGCTGCCACGCCTGCATGTGGTCGAGGGTGGCGCTGCCGCCTTCGGCGAAGGCGTCGACGCCGGTGCTGGAGGCGTCCGGGAAGACCTGGTCGGTGAGGATCACCTGTTCGCCGCGGGTGTTCTGGGCGTAGACCTCGACGGAGGAGGCGTCGACGAGGACGTGCAGGCTCAGCCCACCACCGTGCAGGTCGAGGGGGGCGCGCTGGACGCCGGAGAAGGTGGGGTCGAAGTCAGTGGCGCCGGAGGCGCTGCGGTCGATGTAGACCTCGCCGGTGGCGGTGTCGTAGCCGATGCGGGTGCGCTGTCCGGCGCCGGTGCGGACGTCCAGGCCGAAGCGGTCGGCGGTGCCGGCGGTGAGGTCGGCCTGGAGTTCCTGGCTGCTGCCGTGCACCGCGAGCGGGGTGGTGGTGTTCGTGACGCGCGTTCTGGGCACCTTGGTGCCGGCGCTGCGCAGGGTGGTCAGTTCGCGGATCGGCTGCTGGATCAGCTGGACCTTGCCGTTCACGGTCTTCAGGGAGAGCTCTCGGGGGAAGGAGTCGGCGCTGCGCCACGGGCTGGTGGGGATGGCCTGCCCGTAGTTCCAGTTGTTCATCCAGGCGATCATGACGCGGCGGCCGCCGGGGGCGTCGTTCCACGTGTTGGCGGCGTAGAAGTCCGCGCCGTAGTCGAGCCAGTGAGCGCGCTGGGTGGTGTTCAGGGCGGGCTTGTCGGCGGCGGTGAACTGGTCGGCGAGGACGTGTCCCCAGCCGCCGGAGTTGGCGTCCACGATCTGGATCTGGACCTTCTTGCCCTTGTAGGCGATGGTGTTGAAGGAGGCCCAGTCGAGGTTCTCGGAGTCGGCGCCGGTGGCATTCTGCACGACCTTGCCGTCGACGAGCAGGTTGACGCCGGTCTCGATGGAGGGCGGCTTCGCCTGGGTGTCGGAGAGGACGACCTGGTCGAGGTTGAGGTGACCCCAGCCGCCCGTGTTGTCGTCCACGACCTTGATCTGGGCCTGCTTGCCCTGCAGGTCGGACAGGTCCCACGAAGACCAGTTCAGGGCTTCGCCGTTGGATCCGCTGGCGGAGCGCACGACCTTGCCGTCCACGATGAGCTCGACCGCGGTGGGGGCGTCGGAGCTTGCGGGGTGGTAGCCGCCGCCGATGAGGAAGTCCAGGTACTTCTTGTCGATCGTGAACGTCGGGGAGGTGAGGGTGCCGGTGCT
This sequence comes from Streptomyces sp. NPDC048420, assembly GCF_040651535.1. NCBI lineage: Bacteria > Bacillati > Actinomycetota > Actinomycetes > Kitasatosporales > Streptomycetaceae > Streptomyces > Streptomyces sp. NPDC048420. Next base: position 38,917 of record NZ_JBEZKG010000027.1, on the reverse strand, counting down.
GGCGTCGCCGCCCAGGAAGCTGTTGGCCAGGCCGTTGCCGAGGTAGCCGGAGACCTGCTGCTGGTCTCCGATGGCGCCCTGGGCCGGTCCGGTGCCGAAGGCATCGCCGGTGGTGGTCCAGTCGCCGATGGGGCTGGTGTAGCTGCTGCCCTCGAAGTCGGCGAGGGTTTCACCGAGGGGTGCCGGTTGATCGCCCATGACGGTACCGGGCTGGTACGGGTGGTTGCCGCCGCCGACCTTGAAGTTGATGTAGTCGCTGGTCACGGTGAACTCGGGCGAGGTCAGGGTGCCGGTGGAGGCGTCGGCGCCGTGGAAGCTGTTGGCGAACGCCTTGCCCTCGATGCCGGTGACCTGTGACTGCCAGTCCACCGCCCCGGTCGCCGGCGCGCTGCCGAAGGCGTCACCAGCGGCCTTCCAGTCGCCGAACGAGCCGGACTCGAAGTCCTGCAGCACGGTGCCGCTCGGCGGGGTGTAGCTGCCGTCGTCGTCGGAGGTGAACTTCTTGCCGTTGAAGTCGCCGACGAAGTACTGGGCGCCGGAACCGCCCGCTATGCCGCCGGGGTTGAGGTTGACGGCCAGTACCCACTTGGCCTTCTTCGGATCGCCGTCGACCGGGAGCGGGAACAGGTCCGGGCACTCCCACACCCCGCCGGTGGCGCCGGCCGGGCCGAAGTCGCTCTGGTGGGTCCAGTGCTTGAGGTCGGCCGAGCTGTAGAAGGCGATCTTGTGCTGTTCGGCGAGAGAGACCGTCATCAGCCAGCGCTGCGTGGGGGCGTACCAGAAGACCTTGGGGTCACGGAAGTTGTTCGAGCCGATGTCGAGCACCGGGTTGTCGTCGTACTTGGTCCAGGTGGTGCCGCCGTCGGTGCTGTAGGCCAGGGCCTGCTGCTGCTTGCCGGAGGCTTTCTGCGCGCTGGTGTAGACGGCGACGAGCGGAGGGTTCTTCTTCGTCCCGAAGCCGGTGGTGTTGTTCCTGTCCAGCACCACGCTGCCGGAAAAGATCATCTCCTGGTCGTCCTGGGGGATGGCCACCGGGAGCTGCTTCCAGTGCACCAGGTCGGTGCTGACCGCGTGGCCCCAGGACATGTTGCCCCACGTGTTGCCGGACGGGTTGTACTGGAAGAACAGGTGGTACTTGCCCTTGTAGTAGATGAGGCCGTTGGGGTCGTTCATCCAGTTCTGGGCCGGGGTGAAGTGGAACTGGGGGCGGTACTGCTCGTGGTAGAGCGTGTCGGCCATGGCGGGGGAGGCGGCGACCAGGCCGAGCCCGGACAGGACGGCCAGTGCGGCCAGGAGTCTGCGGCGCGGACGAAGGGTTCTGGACATGGCGCTCCTTGCAGGCGGGCGGGCTTCGGCTCAGCCGTAGGGGACTTACGCGTGACGAGTGACGCTTGACGCGTGTCAGGTGCGGGCGGCGGTTGCGCCGTGGCCTCGTCCAAGGCCACGGGCGAGCCCGGCTGTGGGAGCAGCACGGCACCGGCAGCTCCAGGCAAGCGCTGGAAACGTTTCGCAGAACGTACGGGCAACATGTCGCCGAAGTCCAGACCCTGTGCGGGAAAACTCCTGAATGCGAGGATGAGGGCGGCTGCACGGTGCCATTGATCCCCAGGAGAAAACGTTGTCCAGCGAGCAGAACGACACAGGTCGGCGAGCGGCGACCATACGCGACGTCGCGACCATGGCCGGGGTCGGCATCGCCACCGTCTCGCGGGTCATCAACGGCAAGCCCGTCACCCCTGACCTGGCGAAACGGGTGACGCGCGCCGCCGAGCAGCTCGGCTACCGCCAGGATCTGACGGCCAGCAGCCTGCGCCGGGCCGACCGCCGCACACACACCCTCGGCCTGGTCCTGGAGGACGCGGCCAACCCCTTCTCTGCCGCGCTGCACCGCGCGGTGGAGGACGCTGCCGCCGAGCGCGGCATGCTGCTCCTTGCCGGGTCCACCGACGAGGACCCGATCCGGGAACGCAGCCTGCTGACGACCTTCACCGCCCGCCGGGTCGACGGCCTCATCGTGGTGCCCACCGGGCAGGACGGCTCCGACCTCGATGCGGCCCGCCGCGCCGGCACACCCGTCGTCTGTACGGACCGCCGGACCACAGCGCCGCAGGTGGACACCGTGACGGTGGACAACCGGGCGGCCGTGCGGGCTGCGGTGAAGAGGCTGCACGAGGCGGGCCACCGGCGCATCGCCTTCCTCGGGGATCTCCGCTCGATCTGGACCGCCGAAGAGCGCTACGCCGGGTTCGTGGAGGGGCTCGCCGCGGTGGGATGCGTCCTGCACCCTTCTCTCGTCAAGCGCGGCCTGCACGGCGCGGACGCAGCCCAGGAGGCCACCCGCCAACTCCTGGCGCTCGCCCATGCGCCCACGGCACTCGTCTCCGGCCAGAACCTCCTGACCATCGGGGCCCGCATGGCCCTGCAGGAGCGTCAGCTGCAGCGCCGCGTCGCGCTGGTCGGCTTCGACGACCTTCCCCTCGCCGACCTGCTCGAACCGGGCATCTCGGTGATCGCCCAGGATCACTCCGCCATCGGCCGGGAGGCCGCGAACCTCCTGTTCGACCGGCTCGACGGCGAGGGCGGGCCCGCCCGTCACCGGGTGCTGCCCACCCGCTACCTCGCCCGCGGCTCCGGCGAACTCCCCGCTCCCGGGCGCTGACGACTTCCCCGTGAACGAGTTGTTTCCGGTGTGTTGACGGGTCGGGCTTCTCGGTGCTTCACTGCCGGAACCGGTACCGAAACCGGTTCCGGAACCGCTGCCGGTACCGGTTCCGCCGATCTCTGTACGATCGGCCCTTCGGTGCGGGAGGACGTCTTCCGCCTCTGCGTGGAGTGAGAGGAGGTGGCATGGGAGTCACCATCGCCGACGTGGCCTCACGGGCCGGCGTCAGCAAGACGACGGTCTCGCGAGTGCTGAACGGCAAAGGCGAGATCAACGAGAACACCGTCCTGAAGGTCCGCAAGGCGATATCGGAGCTGGGCTATGTGCCGAGCGCCGGAGCAGTCGGGCTCGCACGCGGCACCACACAGATGATCGGCATGCTGGTCCCCGACATGGCCTGGGCCTGGGCCGGCATCGTGCAGGCGGTCGTCGAAACGCTGGAGGCCGAGGGCTTCGGGCTGCGCATGCTGACCTGGAACCGCGGTGAGGAATCACTGCGCAGGCTCGGCCTGCAGGTCGCCGCCAAGTCGTTCGACGGTCTGCTGGTGATAGAGCCCGAAGGTGCCATGGGGTACATCACGGAGCTGCACGAAGCGGGGCTGCCGGTCGTGCTGATCGACGATCGCTTCCAGCGGCCGGGATTCCCCTACGTGGCCACCACCAATCGAGAGGGGGGTGCCCAGGCGGCGCGGCACCTGCTGGAGATCGGGCGCCGTCGTCCCCTGGTGGTGACCGGTCCCGAGGCGTTCGGCTGTACCCGGGAACGGCTGGACGGCTTCGTCGATGTCTACGCCGAAGCCGGGATCGAGATCGACCAACACAGCATCATCCTCGGCGACTTCGACTTCGAACGCTGCCGTAGCGCGGTGGCGCGCGCTCGCGCGGACGGCGTGGAGTTCGACTCGGTCTTCGCGCACAACGATCCCTCGGCGGCCGGCGTGCTGGCCGCACTGCACGAGGCCGGTCTGTGGGTTCCGCAGGATGTCGCCGTGGTGGGCTTCGACGACCTTGAGATGGCGTCGTACACCTACCCGGCACTGACGACCATCCGCCAGCCGATGCGGGAGATGGGTGAGGCGGCGGCGCGGCTGCTGCTGGACCACGTGCGCGGATCGCCGAAGGCCGCCCCCTCGTGCATCGTCCCCACCAGCCTCGTGATCCGGGGCTCGACGTTACAGCCGGGCCTGAACTGACGCTGCGTCACCCAGATGTGTAAGGCGTCGGCGTCTCACCAACTGTCCGTCTCCGCCGCTCCTGCCCAGCCCCGCAGGCGGGGACGGACCCCATCCGCCCAATGAACTGACCTCCCGGCTCTCGGGCAGGCTGGTAAGTCGGCCGGCTCTACCTGAAGCCGCTCCACGCAGCGGCCCCGACCGGCCTGTTCGCCTGTCGGCCGACTTCATCACCCGCCGCGCGGAACCGTGTTCACGCGTCACCGCCGAGGTGCAGTTTCCCTCGGTGCCTTCCTGATCCGGCACACGAACGGTACGCCGGGCACACCCCGCCCGGACGCTGCCCGCTCCGGGTCGGACGTTCCAGCAGCGACCCGCGGCTGACAGCCGATGCCGCTGCAGACGAACTCACCTCTTGGGCCGGCCCATCCGGGTGCCTGCCCGCTTGCACCTCTTCGCCGCCCCCCGCGCCCCTTTTTCGCTCAACGGCAAGGAGCCGCCCAATGCGTACTTCTACTCGTCACACCGTCAGAACCGCCCAGGCCCTGTGCATCACCATCACCGCAGCCCTGGTGGCCACCGGCTGCGGCCGCAGTGCCGACTCCGGGCCCGGCAAGGACGCACCCGCGAAGATCGGCAGCGGCAAGGCAACCGGCAAGGTCGTCATGTGGTCCATGGGCGACACCGACCCGGCCCTGCTGAGCCTGGCCAAGAAGTTCGAGCAGCAGAACCCCGACGTCAAGGTCCAGATCACCCCGGTGCCCTGGGCCTCCGCGCACGACAAGCTGACCACCGCCATAGCCGGCGGCAACACACCGGACATGTCCGTGGTCGGCTCCACCTGGATGGCCGAGATGGCCGCGATGAACGCCTTCCAGGCCACCCCGACGACGTTCAAGTCGGCGGACTTCTACCCCGGCCAGTGGGACACCACCAAGTACAAGAACACCTCCTACGGTGTCCCGTTCATCGCAGACACCTCGGCGGTCTACTACCGGACCGACATCACCGAGAAGGCCGGCATCAAGGGCCCCCTGGCCGGCGACCGGGAGGGATACCTCAAGGACCTCGAGGCCATCCAGGCCACCGCCGGCAAGCAGAACCCCAAGCTGCGCTATGCCAGCGGGCTGGTGCTCGGCTTCAACTCCTGGATCTTCTGGGTGCCGATGGTCTGGCAGCAGGGCGGTGACATCTACGACGCCACGACCAAGAAGTTCACCTTCGACACGCCGGAGGTCGCCAAGGCGCTGGAGTACTACGCAACCGTCCCCAAGCAGGGCCTGGCACCGACCGACAAGGAGGACAACGTCCAGGGCTTCCAGGACGGGGTGATCGCCACCTACCAGGAGGCCGCCTGGGCCGGCGGCGCCTTCCACAACGACTCCCCGCAGCTGGACGGCAAGTGGAAGACCATGCCGGTGCCGTACAGCAAGCAGCCCGCCGGGTTCGCCGGCGGCAGCGACCTGGCGGTGTTCAAGGAGGCCAAGAACTCCAAGGCGGCATGGAAGTTCGCCCAGTTCCTCACCGAGCCGGCCAACCTCGCCGCCTACAGCAAGGCCACCGGCGTCCTGCCCCCGTCACCCGCCGCCTGGTCGGAGGGGAAGCTGACCGAGGACGAGACGAAGATGGCGTTCCAGGAGCAGTTGAAGGTCAGCAAGGCGCCGCCCGCCATCACCACCTGGCAGCAGGTCGCCGACGCCATCGACTCCGAACTGGAGAAGCTGTCCCTCGGCAAGGCCACCGTCGCCCAGGTGCAGAAAAACCTGCAGTCCAAGGCCACCAGCGTCGGCACCGGCCGCTGAGCGCCGGCGCGTGAGCAGCCCTCTGACAGCCTTCTTAGGGACGGATGACATCCATGTCCACGAAAACGCTCCCCGGGCGGGGCGACGTCCATGAGCTGAGCACCGGGCGGCCGGACGGGGGTGCCGGCCGCCGGCACTCCGCGCCCCGCCGCACGGCACGCGCGCAGGCCCGGGCCGCCTGGATCCTCGGCGCGCCCTTCCTCGCTCTGTTCGCGGCCTTCATGGTGTTGCCGGTGGTCTGGTCGCTGCTGATGAGCATGACCGACACCCAGAGCGCCGACCTGCGTACTCCGCTGAACGTGTCGTTCACCGGCTTCGACAACTACGTACGGCTCTTCGAGGACGAGCAGTTCGTGCACGCGCTGCGCAACACCGGCGTGTTCGTCCTGGTCGGCCTGCCCCTGACCCTGGCCGCGGGGCTCGCGGCAGCGGTCGCCCTCGACCGCGGTATCCGCCGCTTCCGGGCCGTCTTCCGGGTCGGGTTCTACCTGCCGGTGATCACCAGCGTCGTGGCCGTCGCCGTGATCTGGAAAACGCTCCTGGACCCGCGCGCGGGGCTGGTGAACACCGTCCTGGCCTGGTTCGGGATCGACGGCCCGGCCTGGCTGGCGGACACCCGGTTCGCGCTTCCCGTCATGATCGTGATGGCGGTGTGGCGCAACCTCGGCACCGTCATGATCATCATGCTGGCCGGGCTGCAGTCCGTACCCCAGTCCCTGATGGAAGCAGCCGAACTCGACGGTGCAGGGGCCTGGCAGCGGTTCTGGCGGGTCACCTTCCCGCTCCTGCGCCCCGCCCTGCTGCTCACCGCCGTCACCACCGGCATCGGCTATCTGCAGTTCTTCGACGAGCCGTTCGTGATGACCGGCGGCGGGCCGCTGGACTCGACCCTGTCGGCCACGTTGTACGCCTACAACCAGTTCGGCAACGGCAACTACGACATGGCGTCGGCCGCCGGCTACGTCGTCTTCGTCCTCATCGTCGCGCTGACTGTTCTGCAGTTCCGGGTACTGCGAGACAAGGACTGATCCCATGAGCACCCTCACGCACCCTGGCACCGGACACGCGGACACGGACCGGACCCTGCGGCGCCGCCGCGTCCGGCAGAACTGGGGTCAGCCCTGGCTGTATCTGCCGCTCACCGGCTGCCTCCTGCTGATGATCGCGCCGTTCTTGTGGATGCTGTCCGGCTCCTTCAAGCCCGAGGCCGACATCCGCAAAGTACCGCCCGTTCTCATCCCCACCTCACCCACGACCGCCAACTACAGCCAGTTGTTCCGCAGCCTCGACTTCACGAGCATGTTCGCGAACTCCGTGATCGTGGCCCTGGTCATCACCGCGGGCAACCTGCTCTTCTGCTCGATGCTCGGCTACGCCCTGGCCAAGCTGGACTTCCGTGGTCGGCGCGTCGTGTTCGGCCTGGTCATCGGCACCCTCATGGTCCCCGGCCTGGTCACCTTCGTACCGCTGTACGTGCTGGTGGCCAACATGAAGCTGACCGGCTCGCTGCTCGGGCTGATCCTGCCGTTCCTGGCCGGCCCGTTCGGGGTGTTCCTGATGCGGCAGTTCATCTCCACCCTGCCCGACGAACTCATCGACGCCGCCCGGGTCGACGGCTGCCGTGAACTGGCCGTCTTCTGGAGGATCATCCTGCCGCTGACCAGGCCGGCCCTGGCCACCCTGGGGATCATCACCTTCCTCGGGTCCTGGAACAGTTTCCTGTGGCCGCTGGTCGTGGCCCAGAACCAGGACCAGTACACCCTCCCCGTCGGCCTCGCCCTGGCCAGCAGCGGCCAGTCCTTCACGCGCTACGGCATCCTGCTCGCCGGCGCCGTGGTCGTCCTGCTGCCGGTGATGCTCGTCTTCCTTCGCTTCCAGCGCCAGTTCGTGGCCGGTATCGCCACCACCGGCCTGAAGTGACCTCCGTCGCTCGCCCTCATCAACTCTCTGACCTGCAATGACTCATGACTTGGAGACCACAGTGGGACAGCCGGTCCGCGCTGCCGTGTACCTGGATCCGCGCGCCTCGGTGACAGCGAGAACCGAGGACCTGCTGTCCCGGATGACCCTGGCGGAGAAGGTCGGGCAGTTGCTGATGCTCGACGCCCAGCACGGGGACCTCGAGGACATCGTGTCGGCCAAGCTGGCCGGGTCGGTCCTGCATGTGATGCCCGAGCGCATGCCGGAGGCCATGGAACGGGCCCAGCGGACACGGCTCGGCATTCCGCTGCTGACCGCCGACGACTGCATCCACGGCCACTCGTTCTGGCCGGGCGCGACCATCTTCCCCACACAGCTCGGCATGGCCTGCACCTGGGATCCCTCTCTGATCCACCGGGTCGCCCGTACGTCCGCGATCGAGATCTCGACGACCGGGATCCACGGGACGTTCTCCCCGGTGCTGTGCATCGCCCGGGACCTGCGCTGGGGCCGGATCAACGAGACGTTCGGCGAAGATCCGTACCTGATAGGCGAGTTGGGGGCCGCGATGGTGCGCGGCTACCAGGGTGAGGGCCTCGGCGACCCGACCGCCGTGCTGGCGTACGCCAAGCACTTCGCGGGCTACTCCGAGACCCTGGGCGGACGCGACGCCAGCGAGGCGGATCTCAGCCCGCGCAAGCTGCGCTCGTGGTTCCTCCCCCCGTTCGAACGGGCCGCCCAGGCCGGCTGCCGCGCCTTCATGCTGGGCTACCAGTCGATCGACGGGGTGCCCATCACCGCCAACGAGTGGCTGATCAACGACGTGCTCAAGGGTGAATGGGGCTTCACCGGCACACTGGTGACCGACTGGGACAACGTCGGCCGGATGGTCTACGACCAGCGGACCTGCGCCGACTACGCCGAAGCGGCGGCGGTCGCGGTCAACTCCGGGAACGACCTGATCATGGCCACGCCGGCGTTCTTCGAGGGCGCCCAGGAGGCGGTCGCCCGCGGCCTGATCGAGGAGAAGCAGATCGACGACGCGGTACGGCGGGTGCTGCGGCTGAAGTTCGAACTCGGGCTCTTCGAGGACCCCCGTGCCCCCGACCCCGAGCGGCAGGCGCAGGTGATCGGCTGCCGCGAACACGCCGACCTCAACCTGGAGACCGCCCGACGTTCCCTCGTACTGCTGCGCAACGAGGGGATCCTGCCCCTCGAAGGCGGGCTGACCGCGGACGAAAGCGGCCGCGCCCGAGGCCGGGACACGCCACGCACCATCGCGGTCATCGGCCCCAACGCCGACAGCCCGGAGGCCATGCTCGGCGACTGGGCGGGTGCCACCGGCCAGGTGCCGTGGATGCCCGAAGGACATCCACGCGAGTTGGTGGAGACGGTGCTGGACGGCTTGCGCGCCGTCGTCCCCGCCGACTGGACCGTCACACACGCCCGCGGAGCCGACATCGAAAGCCCCGCCTTCGACCCCGACCAGTGGGTCGCCGGGCCCGACGGCCAGCCGCAGCCGCCCGTGTTCCTCCCCGCCCCGGTCGATGAGGCACAGCTTCGGGAGGCCACCGCCGCCGCCGAGGCCGCAGACTACGCCGTCGTGGTCGTGGGAGACACCATTGCCCTCACGGGCGAGGTGCGCTCCACGGCCACCCTCGACCTCCAGGGAGGCCAGATCGCGCTGCTGGACGCGGTCGCCGCCACCGGCACGCCCATGATCGTCGTACTGCTGCAGTCCAAGCCGAGCACCCTCCCCGACTCGGCACTGAACGCGGCAGCGCTCATCGAGGCGTTCAACCCGGGCATGCGCGGCGGCCGTGCCGTCGCCGAACTCCTTCTCGGACTCACCGAACCCAGCGGCCGGCTCCCGGTCTCCTTCGCACGCCACGTCGGGCAGCAGCCGGTCTACTACAACCAGGTGCGGGGCCAGCACGGGGACCGCTACGCGGACCTCACCCAGGACCCCCTGTTCGCGTTCGGCGAGGGCCTGAACTACACCGCCGTCACCTACTCCGACCTCACCGTGCACGAGGACGAGGTCTCCGCCGACGGCACCGTCCACGCCACGGTGTGCCTCACCAACAGCGGAAGCCGCCCGGCCCTGGAGACGGTCCAGGCATACGTCAGTGACCTGACCACCAGCGTCACTTGGGCCGAGCAGGAGCTGAAGGCGTTCACCCAGGCCGAAGTCCCGCCCGGGGAAACCCTCGCCGTCGGCATCAGCGTCCCTGCCGGACACTGCTCACTCGTCACCGCCGACAACCGTCGCGTGGTCGAACCAGGCGAGTTCATGCTCCGCGTCGGCCCCAGCTCACGACGAGAGCAACAGCTCAGCGCGGGATTCCGCATCCGGGCCTGAGGGCCGGCGCCCGGCTGCCCCCAGGGGCAGCCGGCGGGCCCTGCCTGACATACCGAAAGGCACGCGTGTGTCCACTCCACCCCTCGATCCGCACTACCCCGTCGCGCATCTGCGCCCGCCCCGCAACTGGCTCAACGACCCCAACGGGCTGGCCTTCCACGACGGCTACTACCACGTCTCCTACCAGTACAACCCGCACGGCGCGACACACGCGAACATGCACTGGGGCCACTTCCGCAGTATCGACCTGCTGAGCTGGGAGCCGCTGCCGATCGCCCTGTCCCCCACGCCCGGCGGCGTGGACGGCGACGGCTGCTTCTCCGGCAACGCCGTCTCCGACGGCGACCGGCTCATCGCCTTCTACTCCGCGCACCTCGTGGCGCGCTCGCCCCAGCACCAGCCGGTCACCTGCGCCGTCTCCCACGACGGCGGCACGACCTTCCGCCCGCGAGGCGAACTGCTCATCCCCGAGCTGCCCGAGGGCTGCACCATGTACCGCGACCCGTACGTATGGCGGGACGGCGACGGCTGGCGGATGCTGGTCGGCGCCGCTCTCGCCGACGGCCGCGCCGCCACCCTCCTGTACGACTCACCCGATCTGGAGACCTGGGCCTACCAAGGGCCCTTCGTGGCCCGCCATCCGGAGCCCATCGGCGGCACCGAAGAGCTCACCGGCGATGGCTGGGAATGCCCCCAGTACCTCCCGGCAGCCGGCGGACAGGCAGCCCTCATCTTCAGTACCTGGACCGAACCCACTGGCCCGATGCGCGTCGCAGCTCTGATCGGCGAAGAGCACGACGGCCACTTCAAGGCAGGCGCACCGGTGTGGGCGGACCACGGCCCGGACTGCTACGCACCTGCCCTGCTGCGTGCCCCCGGCGGCAGATGGCTGCTGTGGGGCTGGTCCTGGGAAGCCCGCGACCAAGCCTGGGCCGTCGCCGGCGGATGGGCCGGCGTCCTCACCGTGCCCCGCGAGATCCATGTCGGCGGCGACGGCACCCTGCGTCAGCGGCCCGCCACCGAGCTGCTCGCGCTACGCGGTGAGCGCACCGTGCAGGCCGAGGGTGCGACCCATGGCCCGGAGCCGGTGGAACTGGGCAGCGTGGGACGGGCCTTCGACCTGACGGCCCGTCTGGAGCCGACCGGGACCGCCGGCCTGCGGCTGCTCACCACCCCGGACGGATCCGAGTACCTCGACATCCGCCTCGATCCGGACGCGGGCGAACTGGTCGTCGACCGCTACCACGCCTCCTTGGACACGCGGGCCCACGGCGGCGCCTACCGGATGCCCTGCCCCACCGGACAGCCGGTCGACCTCCGCGTGGTCGTCGACCACTCCATCGCCGAGGTCTTCCTGACCTCTACCGGCCAGGTCCTCACGCTGCGGCTCTACCCGACAGGGCAGGGCCCGTGGCGACTTCAGGCCCGCACCGCACCGGGCACGCGCCTTCGCTACGCGGTCGACGCGTGGGAGTTGCACCCGCTGGTGATCAAGACGCCGACCGTCGGCGCCGCAGAGCAGTACTGAACCAACAGGTCTGAAGGAGGATCCTCAATGAGCTCGCACGGTTTTGGACGACGTCAGTTCCTCACCACCGCCATCGGCGTCGCCGCCGCCTGGACCCAGGTTTCCGGCAACGCTGGCGCCGCCACCTCGTCGCGTAATTCTGCCGTGCAGGTCTGGCTGACCGACATATCGGCCAAGAAGTGGGTCGTCGGCCAGAGTGATGTGCTGTTCCGGACGAAGAACAGCAGCAACCCGCTCACGATCAAGGTCGACGACAGCGTCAAATACCAGAAGATCCAGGGCTTCGGGGCGGCCATGACCGACTCCTCCGCATGGCTCATCAACAAGCTGTCCACCGCTGACCGAGCGAAGCTGATGCAGAAGCTGTACGACCCCTCGAAGGGCATCGGCCTCAGCCTGATCCGTACGCCCATGGGCGCCACGGACTTCAACGCGTCCGGCAACTACTCCTACGACGACATGCCGGCGGGACAGACGGACCCGATGCTGTCCAACTTCTCGGTCCAGCACGACGAGAAGTACATCATTCCGGTCCTGCGGCAGGCTCTCGCACAGAACCCGTCCGCCAAGATCCTGGCCAACCCATGGAGCCCGCCAGGCTGGATGAAGACATCGGACTCCATGATCGGCGGCACCCTCAAGAGCGAGAACGCTTCCACGCTGGCCGACTACTTCGTGAAGTTCATCAAGGCTTACGACAAGGCGGGTGTGCCCATCTCCTACATCACGCCGCAGAACGAGCCCATGGGCACGCCCAGCTGGCCCGGCATGTTCCTGTCCGCATACCAGGAATCCGCGTTGATCCAGGAGATCGGCCAGGCGTTCGCGGCCAACCGCATCTCCACGAAGATCCTGGCCTGGGACCACAACTGGGATGTGCCCTCGTACCCCGAGACGATCTTCAGCGACCCCGCCGCCTCCCAGTACACGGCCGGCACCGGATGGCACATCTACAGCGGCAACCCGACGTACCAGACCCTGGTCCACAACGACTATCCGGGCAAGGAAACCTACATCACGGAAGCCAGCGGAGGCGTCTGGCAGGGTGACGACGAGACAGCGTTCAACGACGCACTCGGCACGTGGATCATCAAGGGCATGCGCAACTGGGCGAACGGCGTGATGCTCTGGAACACCGCGCTCGATCCCAAGCTGGGGCCCCTCAACAGCGACACCAACGGCATCCCCATGTGCCGGGGACTGGTCACGGTCGATCCGGACAGCGGGCAGGTGTCCTACAACGTGGACTACTACGCACTCGCTCACGCCAGCCGGTTCGTGAAGCCCGGAGCGCATCGCATCTACTCGAACACCTTCGGGGAAGGAAGCATCGAGAGCGTCGCATTCCTGAACCCGGACGACTCGAAGGTCGTGATCGCGTACAACTCCGGTAGCGCCGCGAAGAACTTCAGCGTGGCGGACGGGAAGCAGTCCTTCGACTACACCCTGAACGCCGGCGACGCCGTCACGTTCACCTACACGGGCGTGCGCAGCAGCGGGACGCCCGCGGCGACCAATGTCTTCGACCCGGCCCATGACTTCACGTTCACGTCGTCGGCGGGGCCGATGACGGTCACGTACGACCCGGCACTCCTGCCCTACCAGAATGCCGTCCGCACCGGAAGCAAGGTGCTCACGTACTCCCTGCCGATGGGAGCGTCCATCAAGACGCCCGGAACGTCACTGAGCCGTGGCAAGTGGACCGCTACCGCCTCGTCGAGCCCAGACTGGGGTGCGGCCTCGAACGCGATCGACGGCGACATCAACAGCCGGTGGAATCTCGGCCAAGGGACGACCAGCGGCGCCTGGTTCCAGGTCGATCTGGGGAGCCCGACGAGCTTCAACAAGATCGTCTTCGCCACCGGAGAAAGCAACTCCTTCGACTACGTCACCAAGTACCAGATATACGTCTCCGACGACGGGGCCGATTGGGGCAGCGCGGTCGCGAACGGCAGCGGGAACATAGGGAAGATCGCCGTCACCTTGCCGGCTCAGACGGCACGGTACATTCGCATCGTCTGTGTCGCGGCATCCGGTTTCTGGTGGAGCATCGCCGAAATCAACGTATACGGATCCTCGAGCGGCACCGGTTCGATCGCAGCCCCGACAGCGGTGCCCAAGGACCTTCAGCTGAAGACCTGGACCAGTCCGGAAGGGGAGCAGGTCACCGCGGTGTTCAACGGCACCGCCGGCAGCCGGAGCTTCCCGGTGTCCGCCGACGGCTCGTACACCTACACGCTGCCGAGCGGGACCTCGGCGATGTTCACCACGCAGAAGCTGTCCAGCTTCCCCGCACCGGTGTTCGGAAGCCTGGAGCCGAAGCAAGGCATACCGCGTGCCAAGTTCACGATCAGCGGTTCTCACTTCGGTGACGCGCAGGGGCTGGGTACGGTGCGTTTCGGGAAGCTCTTCGCCGAAATCGACAGCTGGTCGGACACGAGCATCAGCGCGTACGTGCCGAGCGGTCCTGCAGTGGGCACTTACAAGGTCTCGGTGAACGGCGCCGGCGGAGCGGACGCGGGTTCAGCTTCGTTCGACGTCATAGACCTGGGGCCCGCGCTGTCGCGCACGGGCTGGACCGCCACGACCTCCGACACAAGCCCGTACAACGACCGTCCCGCGAACATGCTGGACGGCGATTCCGGCACCCGGTACAGCTCCGGAAGGGGCCAGTACGACGGTCTCTGGATCCAGATCGACATGGGGCAGACGCAGACGTTCGGCAAGATTCTGCTGGATTCCGGCAGCAATATCGGCGACTATGCGCGAAGCGCAGACGTGTACGTCTCCTCGAACGGCACCGACTGGACCAAGGTTTCCTCCATAGACGAAGGTCAGCGAGTCGAGCTGATTTCCTTCCCGACTCAGACAGCCCGCTACATCAAGGTCGTCAACACCGGCAATGTCGCGAGTAACTGGTGGTCAATCGCAGAATTGACCGTCTATAGCTGACCCCGGGCTTTCAGGCGGGGTAACTATTCACCTTGCCTCCGAGGTCTAGAAAGTGCCTCCGGCCAGCGAAAGCGGGGATCCCTGACCCCCTTGTTCTCGCAATGGGCGCGCCTCGGACATGCCTCAGGCCCAGCAGGCCGTCGCAAGATGGCCGGCCGCCTGGGCGCTGATGGTCGCGGGGTCCCAGGGCCGCGTGCACCAGCGGCATTCCTCCGGACTCAAGGGCCACCTCCGCCTCGACAACGGTGCAGAAGACTGCAGAACCTCATCGGCATCCTTCATCTCCAGGATCCGCCGCAGTGGAGAAAGCCGCTCTCGGTGACGGGCGATGGTCGGCGCTCAGCGGTCCGATGCCGTATGGCCTGTCTCATGAGACATATCTCAGCCTGGAGAACCCTGAGTTCGGTGGTCGACATCGAGAGTAGGAGAACCGGTGGGCGCGTCGGCCCGGACCACGAGGAGCTCCTGCGGATGGCCGAGCCGCGTGTGACGGATGCCTCACCGCGCCCCCTGTGGAAAGGGTCGCTTCGTCGCGCCCCCGGGCGGATCGTGGGCGGCATGAACGATCACCGCACGGCGCCCGTCAGTGAGGAGGCCGGTGAGGTCCGGCAGTTCTGGGAACGACTCGGCCTTCCGGGGCTGATCGACGTCCACACCCACTTCATGCCCGAGCGCGTCCTGCACAAGGTCTGGGACTACTTCGACTCCGTCGGACGGCTGACCGGCGGGCTGGAGTGGCCGATCACCTACCGGCAGGAGGAGGCGGAGCGAACGGCCGTGCTGCGGGGCTTCGGTGTCCGGGCCTTCACCGCGATGCTCTACCCGCACAAGCCCGGCATGGCCAGGTGGCTGAACGGCTGGGCGGCCGACTTCGCCCACCGCACCCCCGACTGTCTGCACACGTGCACCCTCTACCCCGACCCGGACGTCGAGAGCTACGTCCGCGAGGCCGTCGAGGCCGGCGCGCGGGTCTTCAAGGCCCATGTCCAGGTGGGTGCCTACGACCCGGCCGACAAACGTCTCGACCGGGCTTGGGGCGTGCTGGCCGAGGCCGGGATCCCCGTGGTGATCCACTGCGGGTCCGGGCCCGCGCCCGGCAAGCACACCGGACCCGAGTCCATCGCGCGGGTCCTGGCCCGGCACCCGAGGCTGCGGCTGATCGTCGCGCACATGGGGATGCCGGAGTACGAGGAGTTCCTCGACCTCGCCGAGCGGTACGAGGAGGTGCGGCTGGACACGACGATGGCGTTCACCGACTTCACCGAGGCGTTCATGCCGTTCCCGCCCGGAGCCCTGCTCCGGCTCGCCGCACTCGGCGACCGCGTCCTGCTCGGCTCCGACTTCCCCAACATCCCCTACGCCTACGTGCACCAGCTCCAGGCGCTGGAACGCCTGGAGCTGGGCGATGCGTGGCTGCGGGCGGTGTGCCACGGCAACGCGGCAGACCTGTTCGGGCTGTGACGACCGTCCGGGTCTAGCCGAGCGGCTTCTCCAGCACCGCCTTGCGGTGGCTGAACGTCTCGATAGAGTAGCGGCCGTGGTAGTTGCCCATGCCGCTCTCCCCGACTCCGCCGAACGGCAGGTCGGAGACGGTGAGATGGGCGAGGGGCAGGCCGTAGCCGAGGCCGCCGGAGGAGGTCTCGTCGGCGATGCGGCCGCGGGTGGTGTCGGAGTCGGTGAAGACGTACAGCGCGAGCGGCTTGTCCCGGTCGTTGATGAAGTCGATGGCCTCGTCGAGGCCGGGGACGGTGACGATCGGCAGGATCGGGCCGAAGATCTCCTCCTGCATCACCGGCGACTTGGGGTCGACGTCGGCGAGGACGGTGGGCGCGATGTACTTGGTCGTACGGTCGCTCGCGCCGCCCACGACGGTACGGCCCGAGTCGAGCAGGCCGGTGAGGCGGTCGAAGTGCCGCTCGTTGATGATCCGGCCGTACTCGCCGGAGTCGGCCGGGTCGCTGCCGAACAGCGTCTCGACGGCGTTCGCGAACAGCGGTTCCAGGGCCGCCGCGGTCTCCGGGTCGGTGAGGACGTAGTCCGGGGCCACGCAGGTCTGCCCGGCGTTGAGGAACTTCCCGCGGACCAACCGGTCGGCGACGACGGCGAGATCGGCGTCGCGGTCGACGAACGCCGGTGACTTGCCGCCCAGTTCGAGGGTGACCGGGGTCAGGTGCTCGGCGGCGGCGCGCAGGACGATCCGGCCGACCGCGCCGTTGCCGGTGTAGAAGATGTGGTCGAAGCGCTCGGCCAGCAGGGCGGTGGTCTCCGGGATACCGCCCTCGACGACGGCGACGGCGTCCGTGTCCAGGTAGGCGGGGAGCAGCCGGGCCACGGCGGCGGAGGTGGCCGGGGCCAGCTCGCTGGGCTTGGCGACCACCGCGTTGCCGGCGGCGAGCGCGCCGACCACCGGGGCGAGCAGCAGCTGGGCCGGGTAGTTCCAGGGGGCGATGACGAGGACCACGCCGAGCGGGTCGTACTTCGTCCAGGCGGTGGCGTCGGCGCCGAGGTGTGCCGGGACCGGGGCGGACTCGGGGCGCAGCCAGTCGGTGAGGTGGTCCAGGGTGTGGTCGATCTCGCGGATCGTGAAGTCGATCTCGGTGCGGAAGGCCTCGGTGGAGCTCTTGCCCAGGTCGGCGTGGAGGGCGGCGGCCAGCTCCGTGCCGTTCTCCGTGAGCATCTCGCGCAGACGGCGCAGCTGGGTCGTACGCCATTCGACGGTCTTGGTGTGTCCGGTGCGGAAGGTGGCGCGCAGCCGGGCCACGACGTCGGCGGGCTGCTCGGGAGTGGGGTGGTTCACGGATGCCTCGCTGGGGTGCGCGGGCCTTGCGGCCTGGATCTCGACGGTAAGATGTATATTACAACCTTTCCTGGGCCCAGGGAAATTCCGAGCCGCGGCGACTACTTTCCGTGATGCGGGATGAGCGAGCGGTGCCGGCGTTCCAAGTACCCGCGTTCGGCGGGGTTCTCGGTGAGCTCGGCGGCCCGCGCGTAGGCGTCCGCGGCCTCCGCGGCACGTCCCAGCCGGCGCAGCAGATCGGCCCGGACCGCGTGGAGGACGTGGTAGCCGTCGAGGTCCAGCGCGTCCACTAGGGCGAGGGCCGGTGCGGGGCCGTGCGTCTCGGCCACGGCGACCGCCCGGTTGAGGGCCACGACGGGGCTCGGTGCCACGGTCATGAGCTGGTCGTACAGCTGGAGAACCTGTCCCCAGTCGGTGGGCGTGTCGCTGTGCACGGCCTGGATGGCGGCCTGGATCTGGTACGGCCCCGGCTGGTTCCGGCGCAGACAGCGCCGTACGAGTGACTGGCCCTCCGCGACGAGCTCCCGGTCCCAGAGGCCGGGGTCCTGCTCCGACAGCGGCACCAGCGCACCGCTGTCGTCCGTCCGGACCGCGCGCCGGGACTCCACGAGCAGCATCAGCGCCAGCAGTCCGGTTGCCTCGGGCTCGTCCGGCATCAGCTCGGTCAGCAGACGGCCCAGGCGTACGGCTTCCGCGCACAGCTCGGGTGTGCCGCCGTAGCCCTCGTTGAAGATCAGGTAGACGACGGCGAGGACCCCCTGGAGCCGGTCGGGGAGGTCGGCGTCGCGGGGGACGCGGTAGGGGATGCGGGCGTCGCGGATCTTGGCCTTGGCGCGGACCAGGCGTTGGGCCATCGTCGGCTCGGGGACGAGGAAGGCGCGGGCGATCTGCGCGGTGGTGAGTCCGCCGAGCAGGCGCAGGGTGAGGACGACCTGTGCCTGGGGCGCGAGGGCGGGGTGGCAGCAGGTGAAGACGAGGCGGAGCCGTTCGTCGCGCACGGGGCCCTCCTCGGGCGGTGCCTCGGGGGCGTGCAGCAGAGCGGCCTCGGCGTGCCGGGCCTGTCTGGTGGACTCTCGGCGCAGCCGGTCGATGGCGCGGTTGCGGGCGGTGGTGATGATCCAGCCGGCCGGACTCGGCGGCGGGCCCGTCTCCGGCCAGCGTCTGACCGCCTCGGTGAAGGCGTCCTGGACCGCTTCCTCGGCGAGGTCGATGTCGCCTAGGAAGCGGACCAGGACGGCGACCGCGCGGCCGTACTCCTCGCGGAAGACAGCCGCCACGTCGAGGGTCATCAGTCCTCGGACTCGTGCTGGAAGGGGCGCACCTCGATGGGCAGGGTGGTCGCCAGAGCAGCCTTGCGGCCCCATTCCAGGGCCGCGTCCAGGTCGGGCGCCTTCACGATGCAGATGCCGCCGAGCTGTTCCTTGCCCTCGGCGTACGGCCCGTCGGTGATCAGCACGTCGCCGTCGCGGGGCCGCAGCACGGTCGAGGCGTCCGGGCCGTGCAGACCTCCGGCGAAGACCCAGGCACCGGCCTCGCGCAGTTCCTGGTGGAAGGCGTTCAGCCGCTCGCCGATCTCGGCCAGCACCTCGGGGGCGGGCAGGTCGTCCCAGCCGGGCTGCATGACGTTGAGCAGGTAGTACTGCATGGTGTCCTCCTCCTGTGAGCTTGTGTCACCTCCTACACGAACGGCACACACCCGGATCGACACCGCGCGCGAGCGCATCGGGAGAATCTTTTCCATGACCTCCGCACCGCACCCGCTCCTGGCCACCGCCCGCGCTCTCGCCGACGACCTCCTCGCCCCCAGTGCGGCACGGGTCGACCAGGAGGGCGTCCCCGCGAGTCATGTCGAGGCGATCCGGCGCTCGGGCCTGCTCGGGGTGAGCGCGCCCGAGGGGTACGGCGGTGCGGGCGCCCCGGACGCGGTGGCCAGGGAGGTCCAGGAGATCCTGGCCGGGGCGTGCTGCTCGTCGTGGTTCGTGCAGACCCAGCACCACACACCGGTCGGGATGCTCGCCACGTCCGGCCTGCCGGTGCGGGAGCGACTGCTCGGACCGCTGGCGACCGGCGAGCTGCTCGCCGGCATCGCCTTCGCGCACGTCCGTGCCTTTCCGCGGGTGCCGGTGCGGGCGACGGCCGAGCGGGACGGCTGGCGGTTCGACGGCACGGTGCCCTGGTACACGGGCTGGGGTCTGAACGACGTGATGCTGCTGGCCGGGGTGACCGAGGCGGACGAGGTGGTGTTCGCGTTCACCGAGGCACGCGAGCAGCCGGGACTGCGGGCTTCGGAGCCGATGCGGCTCGCGGCGCTCTCCGCGGCCCGGACGGTCTCCCTGCGGCTGGACGGCCTGTGGCTGCCCGACGAGTCGGTGGTGCTGCGCACCCCGCAGGAGAAGTTCGCGCTGGTGGACCGGCCCCGCAACACCAACGCCTCGCCCGCCGTGTTCGGGGTGGCGTACGCGGCCGTCCAAGTGCTCGGGGAATCCGGGGAGTTGGAAACCGCGGGTGCCCTGCGGCGCCGCCTCGACGAGGTGCGCCGCCAGGTGTACGAGCTCGCCGAGCACCCCGTCCCGCACGAGCGCCTCGCGGAACGGCTGGCGCTCAAGACGCGGTCGTACGACCTGATGCGCGCCGCCACGACCGCAGCAATCGTGGCTGGGGGCGGCCGGGCGATGGATCTCGGCGGCACGGCCCAACGGCTGTTCCGCGAGGGGATGTTCCTGCTGGTGCAGGGGCAGACGACCGAGGTGCGGCGCGCGCATCTGGACGCCCTCGCGGAGGGTTAGTCGAGGAGAGCGGCCAGGAGCTCCGCGGGGGCGTCCTCCTGGACGAGGTGGCCGGCGCCGGGGATGAGTTCCAGGCGGGCACCGGGGATCCGGGCCACGAGCTCGTGCCCCTTGGCGGCGGGGATCCAGGTGTCGTCCTCGCCCCAGCACACGAGGGTCGGGATCTCGATCTCACCGTACTTGTCCTGCACTTCGTCGGTGTAACGCTGGTCGGCCTGGGCGATCTGGCGGTAGAAGGCCGCCTGGCCGGTCTCGCCGAGCCAGGGTTCGACGAGCCGGTCCAGGACTGCGGGGTGCAGGCCGGGGCTGCTGGCCGAGCTGACGTACTCGCGGACCAGGGCCCGGTGCAGGGCGGGCGGCAACTGGTCGAAGACGTCGGAGTGCGCGCCGACGAGCCGGAAGAACGGCGATCCCCAGGGGGCCAGCGCGACCGGGTCGACGAGAGCGAGCGAACGGTACCGGGCCCCGTGCAGCAGATGGGCCCGCAGCGACACGGCGCCGCCGAAATCGTGGGCCACGACCCGGGGTTCAGCCAAGCCCCAGTGTGCGAGGAGCTCGGCGAAGACCGTGCTCTGGGCCGCCAGGGAGACGTCCTGCCCCGTGAACATCTCCGAGGCCCCGTAGCCCGGCATGTCCCACACGAACACGTGGTGGCGCCGGGCAAGGGCGCGGGCGGCGGCACGCCAGACGTAGGAGGAGAAGGGGGTGCCGTGGAGGAGGACGACCGGGTCCCGGCCCGGATCACCGAGGCTGTCCCAGCGCACATCACCAGAACCACTACGGAAGGTCCTGGTCAACGACCATTCGTTCACCACCGCACCCCCTCCGACCTCTCAACTCGCGAACGGCACCTGCGCCGTAGGCACCGCCCGCTCACCGGAGGGATGCTCCCACAACCCCTGCCCCGCCAGCCGCGGCAGCACACCCTCGCCGAACCAGTACGCCTCCTCCAGATGCGGATACCCGGAGAGCACGAACTCGTCGATGCCGAGGGCGTGGTACTCCCTGATCCGCTCGGCGACCTCGTCATGGCTGCCGACCAGCGCGGTACCCGCACCGCCCCGCACCAGCCCGATGCCGGCCCACAGGTTGGGGTGGATCTCCAGTCTGTCCCGGCTGCCCCCGCCGTGCAGGGCGAGCATCCGCTGCTGCCCTTCCGACTCGCTGCGGGCGAGCCCGGCCTGCACCGACCTGACGGTCTCGGGATCGAAGCCCGCCAGCAGACGGTCCGCCTCCGCCCAGGCCGCCTCGGAGGTGTCGCGGGTGATGACGTGCAGCCGGATCCCGAAGCGCAGGGTACGCCCCTCCTTGGCCGCGAGCCCGCGGATCCAGGCGATCTTCTCGGCCACCTGCGCCGGCGGCTCGCCCCAGGTGAGGTACACGTCGACGTACTTGGCGGCGACCTCCCCGGCGATGGGCGAGGAGCCGCCGAAGTAGACCTCGGGCACCGAGTCGGGCACCCGGGCCAGCTTGGCGTCCTCGACCTGGAGGTGTTCACCGCTCAGGTCGACGGTCTTGCCGTCCCACAACCCCCGTACGACGTCCAGGAATTCGCCGGTACGGCGGTAGCGGGCGTCCTTGTCGAGGAAGTCGCCGTAGGCCCGCTGCTCGTGGCTCTCCCCGCCGGTGACCACGTTGAGCAGGAGCCGTCCGCCGGTCTGGCGCTGGAAGGTGGACGCCATCTGGGCGGCGAGGGTCGGCGAGACGAAGCCTGGCCGGAAGGCGACCAGGAACTTCAGGCGCTCGGTGTGCTGGCTGACCATGGCGGTGGTCAGCCACGCGTCTTCGCACCAGGCACCCGTGGGCGTGAGGGCCCCCACGAAGCCCAGCTCCTCGGCCGCACGGGCGATCTGGCTCAGATAGGCGACCGTCGGCGGCCGGTCCCGTCCGGAGACGGTTGCGGGTGTGCCGTGGCCGCCGCCGACGACATGGCGGCTGTCGCCGTTGGTGGGCAGGAACCAGTGGAAGGTGAGGGACACGTGGGGGTCTCCGATCAGAGCAGGCCGTGCCGCGGGGGCCGGGTGCCGTTGAGCACGTACCGCCCGATGTGCTGGATCTTCCAGCGGGTCGGATCGTGCAGGGTGTGGGTACGGGCGTCACGCCAATGACGGTGCAGATTGAGGGAGTTGAGAGCCGAACGGGTGCCGGACACCTCGAAGAGGGCGCTCGCCACCTCCACCGCGGCCTCGGCCGCCCGCACCTTGGCGGCGGCGACGGCGACGGACGCCTCGGCCGCCGTGTCGTCGGTGAGGTCGGCTCCCGCCGCGTCCACGGCACGGGCCGCCTCCCGCAGCAGGGCGTCCGACGCCCTTACCTGGAGGGCGAGTTCACCGAAGCGCTGGATCAGCAGCGGGTCCTCGACGGCCGTGTCGACACCGCTCTCGAACCACGGGCGGCTCTTCGTCCGCACGAACTCCGCCGCCTCCGTGAGCGCTCCCCCGGCGATCCCGGCGTCGATGGCGGCGTGCAGCAACTGGGCGACGGCGCCGTGGAGTTGGGGTCCCTCGAAGGTGAGGTGGTGAGGCAGCACCCGGTCGGCCGGGACCTCGACGCCTTCAAGACGGACGGTGCCGCTGGCCGTCGTACGCTGGCCGAGTCCGTCCCAGTCGTCGATCACCGTGAGGCCCGGGGTGCCCCTCGGCACGTAGGCGACGTGCAGTTTGTCGTCCTCGGTGCGGGCAAGCACCGGGATCCAGTCGGCGAACAGGGCGCCGGTGCAGTAGTGCTTGACGCCTTCGAGACGGTACGAGCCGTCCGGCTGGGGGTGCAGGCGGGTGCGGATGTCCTGGACGTGCTTGGTGCCGGCCTCGGACTGCGCGTTGCCGAAGCGGCGGCCCGCGAGCAGTTCGGCGAAGAAGAACTTCCGCTGCTCGTCGGTGCCCTGACGGCGGATCACATTGACATAGGCGAAGTGGCTCTGCGGGATCTGGGCGAGGCTGGCGTCGGCGGACGCGAGCAGACGGAAGATCTCGGCGAGGGTCGACGCGCTCACGTCGGCTCCGCCGTGCTCGGCGGGGACGGTGACAGCCAGCAGCCCGGAGGTGGAGAGACGGTCCAACTCCGCGCGTGGAAGCCTGCGTTCGGCGTCCCGGTCGGGGGCGCCCGCCCGGAACTCGTCGGCGAGCGACGCGGCGACCGCGAGGGCCTCCGCGTCGTCGGCGATCACATGAGTGGGCACCCTGATCAGCCCGCCGCCGCCAGGACCGGCCGCCGGCCGAGCGCGGTCGAGAACTGGTCGACGACCTGGGTGAGCGCCTCGGTCGCGGCCGGCGCGACGGCCAGCGAGCCGTCCTCCTGCACGGTGATGTCCTTGTCGAGGGTGAACCAGCCCTGCACGATGTGGGCCGCGCCCATCGAGCTGAGGACGGGCCGCAGGGCGTAGTCGATGGCCAGGACATGGGCGGTGGAGCCGCCGGTGGCCAGTGGGAGCACGGTCTTGCCGACGAGGGCGTACTGCGGGAGCAGGTCCAGGAGTGCCTTGAGGACTCCGGAGTAGGACGCCTTGTAGACGGGGGTGCCGACGACGACCCCGTCGGCGCGTTCGAACAGCTCGGTCGCCTCGACGATCGCCGGGTGCCGGAAGTCGGCGCCGAGCAGGGCCTCGGCGGGAATCGTGCGGACGTCGAGCGGGATCACCTCGTGGCCCTGCGCGGTCAGGCGCCGGTCGAGGTGGCGCAGCAGCCGGTTGGTGCGGGAGGAGGCGGAGGGACTGCCGGAGACGGACAGGACGGTGGCCATGGGAACCTCTTTCGGTGGTCAGGAGTACCAGGTGGGCTCGGGCAGTTCGCCCTCGAGGACCCACCGCCCGACCTCCCGCCGCTTGTAGGCGACCGGATCGTGCAGGGTGTGGGTGCGTACGTTGCGCCAGAACCGGTCCAGGCCCTCGGAGGTGGCCGTGGAGCGGGCGCCGGTGACCTCGAAGATCCGGTTGGAGATCTCCAGGGCGATGTCCGTGGCCCGTGCCTTCACCGCGGCCACCCGGACCTCGAAGTCGCCGCGCGTCTTCTCGGTGACCGCGTCGGGGTCGTCGTGCAGCAGCTGTCCCTCGGCGGCGACGGCGTCGGCGAGTGCCTCGGCCGCCCAGAGCTTGGCGATGAGGTCGCCGTAGACGTCGATGACGTACGGCTCGTCGACCGCGCGGTCGAAGCCGCCGTGCAGCCAGGAGCGGGACTTCTCACGGGTGTAGATGGCGGCGGTCTCCAGCGCGCCGCCCGCGATGCCCAGGTAGAAGTTGACGAAGACCAGCTGGATGGTCGGGACGTTGAGTGTGTTGTAGATCCGGGGCTGGAACACCTTGTCGACGTATCCGGCCGCGTTCGTCCACGGGGTGCGGACGCGGTCGAGCGTCGCACCGCCGCTCTCGGTGAGGCGCTGGCCGATGTTGTCCCAGTCGTCGTGGAAGGTCAGGCCCTCGGAGTCGGAGGGCACGATCGCGAAGACGTGGCTGTCAGTGCCTTCCAGGACGCCTTCGAGGACGGTGACGTCGGAGACCTTGCTGCCGGTGGAGAAGGACTTGCGGCCGGTGTAGACGAGGTCGTCGCCGTCCTCGGTCACGACGACGTCCTTGTCGCGCGGGTTGACCGCGCCGCCGAAGAACCAGCGACCCCGGGAGGCCTCCGCCTCGACGTGCTCCCACTGTTCGCGGGTGCCGACCAGGCGGGCGGCCCAGAACCACAGGTAGTGGTAGCCGAGGAGCTGGCCGATGGAACCGTCGGCCTTGGCGACCTCACGGACGACCCGGTAGGCGGTGGGCCAGTCCTGGCCCGCGCCGCCGTGCTCCGTGGGGCCGAGGAGGGTGACGAGGCCGGAGTCCTTGAGGAGCTGGACCTCGGCGTACGGGGTGGCGCCCGCGCGGTCACGTTCGGCGGCGTCGGTGGCGAGGACGGCGGCGACCTCGGCGGCGCGGGCGATCCAGTCCTGGGCGGTCTCGGGGGTGGGGCGGGTCTGCCAGTCGGTGTTCGTGGCGGTGCTCATGTCGGTGACCTCCTCAGGCGTGGGCGGGGACGGACTCGGGGAGCTGGGCCTCCAGTTCACGGACGAGCGGCAGCACCCGCCTGCCGAAGTACTCGACCTCCTCGTGGTAGTGCAGGAAGCCGAGGAGAAGCAGGTCGACGCCGAGCTTCTTGTACGCGACGATCCGCTCGGCGATCTGCTCCGGCGTGCCGATGAGGCCGGTGCGGAAGCCGTCGTTGTACTGGACGAGGTCCTCGAAGGAGGAGTCCTGCCACATGCCCTTCTTGTCGCCGGTGGACTGGCCCGCCTGCTTCACCGCGGCGCCGAAGCCCTCGACTGCCTCGTGGTCGGCCTTGGCGACGATCTCCCGGAGGGTCTCGCGGGCCTCGGCCTCGGTGTCCCGGGCGATGAGGAAGCCGTTGAGGCCGAACTTCGGTGCGGTGCGGCCGACTTCGGCCGCCGACTTGCGGACGTCCGTGAGCTGCTCGACGACCCCGTCGAAGTCCTTGCCGTTGGAGAAGTACCAGTCGGAGACCCGTCCGGCCATCTGCCGTGCGGCGGTGGAGTTTCCGCCCTGGAAGATCTCCGGGTGCGGGCGTTCGTCGGTGTTGAGGGGCTTGGGCTTGAGGGAGAAGTCGCGCACCCGGTAGAAGTCGCCGGCGAGTTCGGCGTGGTCCTCGGTCCAGATCTTCCGCAGGGCGGTGATGAACTCCTCGGAGCGGCGGTAGCGCTCGTCGTGCTCCAGCCACGGCTCGCCGAGGGCGGTGAACTCGCCCTTGAACCAGCCGGACACGACGTTCACGGCGAAGCGGCCCTTGGAGAGGTGGTCGGCGGTGGCGCCGAGCTTGGCTAGGACGCCGGGGTGCCACAGACCGGGGTGGACGGCGGCGATGACCTTGAGACGTTCGGTGGCGAGCAGCAGGGCGAGGCTGAAGCTGGTCGACTCGTGCTGGTACTCGGCGCCGTAGCTGGCCATGTAGCGGACCTGGCTGAGGGCGTACTCGAAGCCGTTGTTCTCGGCGAGGACGGCGAGTTCGCGGTTGTAGTCGTACCCCCAGTCGGTGCGCTGCTCGATCCTGCTGGTGACGAGCCCCCCGCTGACGTTGGGGACCCAGTAGGCGAATTTCACGGGCGCGGGCATGCGGAACTCCTGGTGCGGAATGTTCTCGGGCACGCCGAATTCAGGGCATGGGTGAATTCGGGTGAGGAAAGGAGAAAGCGCGGCGGATCAGAGAAGGGTGATCAGGCCGCGGCGCAACAGGAGGCGCTGGAGACGCGCGCGAGGTCGACATGGCGTCGCCGCGTGAGGTCCAGTCGCATCTTCATGCCGTCGATCGTGACAGCCCCCTGCGAGGGGCGTCAAGGAAAACCCCACCGGTCTCGTATCGCGGACCATTGAATTTCACGAACGTGTGACAGGGAAACCCTTGAACGTGCCGTGAATAGGCCCGCATTCTGCTGGACGTGCGGACAGAGCAGCTGGAATACATAGCGGCGGTGACCCGGCTCGGTTCGCTGCGCCGGGCGGCGGAGGAACTGCGCCTGTGGCAGCCCGCGTTGAGCGAGACCGTGCGGAACCTGGAGCGGGAGCTCGGGGTGGACCTCCTCGAACGCAAGCGGTCCGGGGCGACGATGAGCACCGAGGGACGGGAGCTGCTGCCGCACATCGTCGGCGTGCTGGAGGCGGTGGACCGGCTCCGGGCGGCCGCGGGTGAGCAGCACCGCATCAGCCGGATGGTCCGGGTGGGCACGGTGAACGCGGCGACCGTGCCGTTGCTGATTCCGGCGGTCGAGGACTTCCGGACCGCTCATCCGGTCACCCAGGTCGAGGTGGTCGGCGCGCAGCAGACGGACATCCAACGGGCGCTGTCCGAGGGCGGGTTCGACCTCGGCCTGGTCAACCACCTCGACGGCGACGACACGCCCGCCGGGTTCGAGTCCACGCAACTGCTGCACGGGCGGCCGGTGGTGTGTCTGCGCCCGGACAGTCCGCTGGCCGCGCGGACCGGTGTGTCGGTGGACGAGCTGCTGACCCAGCCGTTGATCGCGATGCGCACCGGCTATGTCATGCACCGGTTCGTCCACCGGCTCCTCGACGGTCGGGGCTCGGCGTTCGCGTACTCCACCGACGGCGCCGAGATGGGCAAGCTGATGGTGGCGGAGGGGCTGGGGGTGACCGTGCTGCCGGACTTCAGCGTGGTCGGGGATCCGTTGGAGCGGCAGGGCACGATCACCCACCGGCCGATCGAGGGCGACACGACCCGGGTACTGCTGATGCTCCAGCGCCGCAGGGCGGAATCGGTGCCGCAGGCCGCGCGGGACCTGTACGAGGTGCTCGTGCGGCGGGCCCGTCAGCTGGGCGGGACGCTCACACCGCCCGGCTGAGGAGGCTCGTTCAGTCGTCGTCGCGCCCGGGGACGACCACGAGGAACGCGTCCGACTTCAGATCCATCACGACGGTCGCGGGCTCGCCCTTCGCCCGTCGCTCCGCCGCGTACTCCTCCGCCGGCCACGATCCGCGAGGAGCTCCCGCAGGAAACCGCTCCAACACCTTCGCGCCCATAGCGGCGACCACCTCCAGCATCGATCTTCGACTCGCACCGACCTGTCTCCTGCCAGTGCGGCTTCCCGCGATCGGCGCGATCATGTTCCTGACGTTCACCACATACCGCATCCGAAGCGGGCCACCGCCCGGAAGTGATCAGCAGGGGGGTTCCGACACGAGGACCGAGGGCCGATGGAGCACGACGACACACACGAGGGGCCGCTCTGCCTGGTGACCGGTGCCACGGGGTACATCGGCGGCCGGCTCGTCCCCGAACTCCTCGCGGCGGGATACCGGGTGCGCTGTCTGGCCCGCTCGCCCGACCGGCTGCGCGACCATCCCTGGGCCGACCGTGCCGAGATCGTGGGCGGTGACGTCACGGACGCCGCGTCCGTCGCCCGGGCCATGGACGCCGTGGACGTGGCGTACCACCTGGTGCACGCGATGAGCTCCGGCGAGGACTTCGAGGAGACCGACCGCAGGGCCGCACGCGTCTTCGCCGAGCGCGCCGCGGCCGCGGGCGTACGGCGGATCGTGCACCTCAGCGGACTCACCCCGGCGGCCGTGCCCGAGCACGAGCTCTCCCCGCATCTGCGCTCACGCGCCGAGGTGGCCGGCATCCTGCTGGCCTCCGGCGTGCCGACCACCGTCCTGCGGGCGGCCGTCGTCATCGGCTCGGGCTCCGCCTCGTTCGAGATGCTGCGGTACCTCACCGAGCGCCTGCCGGTGATGGTCACCCCGAGCTGGGTGCACACCCGCATCCAGCCCGTGGCGGTCCGCGACGTGCTCCGGGCCCTGGTCGCCGGCGCCGGTATGCCGTCGGACGTCAGCCGGGCCTTCGACGTCGGCGGCCCCGACGTGCTCACCTACCGGCAGATGATGCTGAGGTACGCGGCGGTCGCCGGACTGCCGCGCCGGATCATCCTTCCCGTGCCGGTCCTCACCCCCGGGCTCTCCAGCCACTGGGTGGGCCTGGTGACGCCGGTGCCCGCCTCCCTGGCCCGGCCGCTCACCGAGTCGCTGCGGCACGAGGTGGTCTGCCACGAACACGACATCGCCCGCTTCCTTCCCGGCCCGCCCGTGCCTCCGGTCGGCTTCGACGACGCCGTACGACTGGCTCTGCAGCGGGTGCGGGAGGCGCGGGTGACCACCCGGTGGTCGTCGGCCTCGGTGGCCGGTGCGCCGAGCGATCCGCTGCCCACCGATCCCGACTGGGCGGGTGGGAGCCTGTACACCGATCACCGGGAGCTCGCCGTCGACGCCTCGCCCGAGGCGCTGTGGCGGGTCGTCGAGGGGATCGGCGGCGCGAACGGCTGGTACTCCTTCCCGCTCGCCTGGGCGGTGCGGGGTTGGCTGGACCGGCTGATGGGCGGGGTCGGGCTGCGCCGGGGCCGCCGGGACGCGGCGCGGCTGCGGGTCGGCGACTCGCTGGACTTCTGGCGGGTCGAGGAGATCGAGCCCGGCCGGCTGCTGCGGCTGCGGGCCGAGATGCGGCTGCCGGGGCTCGCCTGGCTGGAGATGCGGGCCGACACCGACGAGGACGGCCGTGCGATCTACCGGCAGCGCGCCCTGTTCCATCCGCACGGCCTGCTCGGCCAGGCGTACTGGTGGATCGTCTCCCCCTTCCACGCGGTCGTGTTCGGCGGCATGGCCCGCAACATCGCCCGGGCGGCGGCGAGTACGCCTGTCGTCACTCGCACCGCCTGACCAGAGCTGATCACCCCCACTCCCCGGAGTTCGCACCATGAGCATCTCCATCGTCCTGTTCACTTGCGACCTGCGTCTGCACGACCACCCACCGCTGCGGGCGGCCCTGGACGGCACCGAGCAGGTCGTCCCGCTGTTCGTGCGGGACCGGGCCGTGGACGCGGCCGGGTTCGCCGTACCGAACCGGCTGGCGTTCCTCGCCGACTGTCTGCGTGACCTCGACGCCGGTCTGCGGGAGCGGGGCGGCCGACTGGTCGTGCGCACCGGCGATCTCGTCGACGAGGTGTGCAAGGTGGCGGTCGAGGCGGACGCCGACGAGGTGCACATGGCGTCCGACGTCAGCGCGCACGCGCACCGGCGCGAGGAGCGCGGCGCGTACGTACGGCGCTGGATACCCGAACTGGCCGGGCTGGAGGGGCCCATGGTGCACGAGCCCTGGAAACTGCGGGGGCTCGACCGGGCCGCGTTCGACTACCCGCATCCCCTCCTGGAACTGTCCGACGGGCTCGCCCGCTTCAGACGGGGCCGCGGCCGCGACTGAACTCAGACCGGCTCGGCGCCGTACAGACCGGCCAGGGCGTCGACGGCGTCCCTGAAGACCGTCGGCCGGAGCAGGCCCTGGGCGGAGCGGCCGAGCCAGCCGGGTCCGCCCAGCACGACCAGCGGCTTCCTGCGCGCGCCCTTCATGCCCCACCGGGCGTCGGCGACATGGCGGGCCAGTGGCAGGCTCGCCGTGGACCGGGCCTGTGCCCACAGGACGACGGCCGCAGGGCCGAGCCGCTCCACCGCGGCGGTCAGTGCCTCCACGGGTACGGCGGCCCCGAACATCCTGGTGGGCAGGCGCAGTTCACCAAGGCCGGCGTTGAGGGCTTCCAGGGCCAGCGTGTGCTGCTCTCCGGGAACGCAGGCCAGCACCACGGGCCCGGGTCCGAGCGCGTCGCCGTGTCCGGCGGGCGGCCGGGTGCAGCGGCGCAGCACGGTGGAGATGTGCCAGGACAACAGGTGCTCGACCTCGACGTAACGGTCCCCGGACGAGGCCCATTTGCGGCCCACCGCGTGCAGCGTGGGCACCATCACCTCCTGCCAGGCGACGGCCAGGCCGTGGTTGTCGACCGCGGCGGCGAGCTGCTCCTCCACGGCGGGCGCGTCGAGACGTACGGCGGCGCGGGCGAGGCCCCGGCACTCCTGGCGCACATCGCCCAACGGGAGCGTGCCGGCGGCCCGGGACCGCGCGCGGGTTCCCGGTTCCGGTGTTCTCGGCGGGACCTGGGCTCCGCCCGCCGCCCCGGCAGCGCTCTCCTTGGCGACCCGCGCCGCCTCGGCGGGCGGTACCCCCGCGGAGGTGAGGCGGCACATCGTCTCCAGCACGGCGACGTCCCGCGGGGCCCAGCGGCGGTGCCGGCCGTCGCCGCGGACGGCGGGGCCGATGCCGTAGCGGCGGTCCCAGGAACGCAGCGTGGTGGGCGACACCCCGAGGCGACGGGCCAGCGCACCGGTGGTGAGGCTGGTCGCGGTGTCCCGAAAGGCCGGTGCCGACGGCGCCTCCGGCTCCTCGCCGTCCGGAAGGTCAGGCATGGGACGACTATACGACGCAGAAGCGATGCAAGTTGATCCCTTGCCTTTCGGGCTCGGACGATGGCGGCACATCACAGGCTCCGGCCTGGCGCGTCTCCCCCGATCCGCCCGGCCGAGCCGTTCCCCGTAAGGAGGCGCCGTGTCCGAGTGGGACGTACCCGCTGAGTCGCCTGCCGACGAGGAGCTGGCGGGCGGACTGGTGGCAGACGACGAGGAATCCCTGACGGTCGCGTACCGACGCTGGTCGCCCCTCGTGCACACGCTGGCCCTGCGCTCCCTGGGTGACGCGAAGGAGGCCGAGGACGTCACCCAGCAGGTCTTCCTCGGCGTGTG
Source organism: Streptomyces sp. NPDC048420 (assembly GCF_040651535.1). Lineage (NCBI taxonomy): Bacteria > Bacillati > Actinomycetota > Actinomycetes > Kitasatosporales > Streptomycetaceae > Streptomyces > Streptomyces sp. NPDC048420. Next base: position 7,823 of record NZ_JBEZKG010000027.1, on the reverse strand, counting down.
GCGCGGGCGACTGGGCTACCGGGCCGAGCGGGGCACGCTCCCCGGATGGATCGTCGGCATCACCCGGCGCAAGATCGCCGACGCCCTGATCTCGCGGTCCCGGCGACTCGACCTGGTTGCCGCGGCGGGCTCCCGTCTCGCGCTCACCGAGCACTCCGGGGACCGGACGGAGGTGGCCCTTGACCGGTTGGTGGTCGGCGCCGAACTGGCCAAGCTCCCCTCGGCCCAGCAGAGGGTGCTGCGGCTGACGTTCTACGAGGATCTGAGCCAGACCCAGATCGCCGAGCGCACGGGTTGGCCACTGGGCACGGTCAAGAGCCATGCGCGGCGCGGACTGTACCGGCTGCGACGCGGACTCGAATTCGCTTTCGACGCAGAAACGGTGCGATGATCGTCGGCGACGCCGACGCGAGTTTCCCGGTCGGAGCTCCCCTGGGACGACTACACATAAAGGAAAAATAAGCGCAGAATATACGCAGGCGGCGCTTACCGCACACCGCACCAGACGCGGTCGGGCCTGCAAGTCAAAGGAGACGAGTCATGGCCAACGTCTCGCACACCAGAGGTGACATCACCAGCCACCCAGACGCCTCAGAGATGCGGGAACGTTACGCCCGCATGCTCGGCGGTCGCGATGTGGCACTCGTGGACGGACCGGTCTTCCTGCTCGGTCTGTACTGCGCCGTATCCCCGTGGATACTCCACTACACGACGAGCCAGCCCGCTCTCGTGACCCACAACCTCATCGTGGGCATAGCGATAGGTCTGCTGGCCCTCGGGTTCACCCAGACCCCCGAGCGCATGTACGGCCTCAGCTGGGCCTTCTGCGCGGTCGGCATCTGGATGATCATCGCTCCCTGGGTCGTCGGCGACAGCCCCGACGCCGGTGTCGCGCTGAACAACATCATCATCGGCGCCCTGGCGTTGGTCCTGGGGCTGATGTGCACCGTCACGGCGGCGAGGAGCGCCCCCAAACCGTAGAAGGACCCCCGACGAGGGTGACTGCGAAGGCCGGCCCACCGCGCGTGGACCGGCCTTCACAGTCACCTCGTGTCAATCAAGGAAGGCACCCAGCTCTCCCCGGTGCGCGGCGACCCACTCCCACGCTGCCCGCACCTCGTCCACGGCCCCCTGCTCGCGCAGTCCGACCATGGCCGGATCGCCCCGCAGCGCCCCGGCCTCGATTCCCCGCCGGCACCGGTCCTGCCACCACAGGACCGTGTCCAGGAGCCCGTCCCGTACGTCGAGGCCGTAGGCGTCGCAGACCAGCCGGATGCGGCGGGCGGTGTCCTGTACGTCCGTGACCTCCGGCCCCAGGTCGAGGTACTGCCAGCACACATGGGCGATGTCGTGCATCCGCTCGCCCGGAGCGGCCAGGTCCCAGTCGATGAAGGCCGAAGGGCGCCACGCCGTGTACACGGTGTTCTTCGGTGCGAGGTCGTTGTGGCAGACGACGTCCTGGTCCGCGGCGAGCGGAGTCCCGTGGGTCAGGTCGTGGAAGGCGCGGACGAGTCGGGCGACCTCCACGAGGGCCTCGTCGTTTCGGGCAGCGGCTCGCTCGCGCGGGGTCACGGCGGCCCGCCCCTCGATGTAGCCGAACGTCTCCCTGCCGAGTTCGTCGATGCCGAGGAACCGGGGCGCGCCCCGCCAGCCCGCGCTCTCGAACAGAGCGAGCAACTCACGCACGAAGCACGACCGTTGGGACGGGGTGCGCCGCACGGTCGCCCCGACCCGGACGACCTCGTTGACCGCGCCGCCGCCGAGCACCGACTCCTCCACCGGACCGCCCTCCCCGAGGCATGATCGACTCATGGACACGAACAGGACCTTCACCCTCGTCCCGCCCGTACGCCTCGAAGGCTACGGCGTCCGGCTGCGCGCGTGGACGGACTCCGACCTCGCCGATCTGGTCGCGCTCTACGACGACCCCGAGATGGCCCGCTGGACCCCCGTGGCCTCCCCGTTCGACCCCGACGCGGCGCGCGCCTATCTCGCCGGCGCGAGGGACGGGCGGGCCGAGGGCCGGAAGGTCCAGCTGGCCATCACCACGGACGGCGCCCTTCCCCGGGGTGAGGTACTGCTGTTCCGGAGCGGGGCGGACGAGCGGGACCTGGAGCTCGCCTACGGCGTCGGACCCGCACACCGGGGACAGGGGCTGGCCGGGCGGGCGGTGCGGCTGGCGGCGGAGTACGCCGTCCGGGAGATACGGCCCCGCCGGGTGGTCCTGTGCATCGACCCCGACAACGCGGCGAGCGAGGCGGTCGCCCGGTCCTGTGCGTTCGAGCTCGCGGACGAACCGCCGGTCAGGAGGGTGTCGCGGGGCCGGGAGATCACCCTGCGCACATGGTGCCTGGGGGCCTGAAACCCCGTGGCCCGGTGCGGACTTGGCGTGCCACTCTCGTCGTATGGATCATGCGGAGGTACTGCTCGTCGGAGGACGGGCCGGGGTCGGCAAGACCAGCGTGGGGTGGGAGGTCTCCGCGCGCTTGCGGGCCGCTCAGGTCGCGCACGCCGTGATCGACGGGGACTTCATGGGGCAGGTGCATCCGGCGCCCGAGGGCGATCCGCACCGGGCCGCCATCGGCGAGCGCAACCTGACCGCCGTGTGGGGGAACTACGCCGAACTCGGCTACCGGCGGCTCGTGTACGTGAACACCGTGAGCGTGCTGGAGGAGTCGACGGGAATGTTCCGGCGGGCGATGGGCGAGGGCGTGCGGATCGTACGGGTGCTGCTCACCGCGACCGACGAGACGGCCGAACGACGGCTGACCGGACGGGAACTCGGCTCCGAACTGGAGCAGGAGCTGCGCAGCAGCGTCCGCAAGGCACGGATGCTGGACGAACGTGCGCCCGCCGACACGCTGCGCGTGGTGACCGACGGGCGCACGGTGATCGACATCGCGGCCGAGGTGACGGCCGCCACCGGGTGGGTCCCGGCGGGGATCAGCTGACGTTCAGTGCCGTGTCGTCGATGACGAACGACGTCTGAAGGGTCGAGCCCTCGGTGCCGGTGAACTTGAGAGTGACGGTCTGGCCCGCGTAGCTCGCCAGGCTGAAGCTGCGCTGGGTGTAGCCGGAGGCCGCGTTGAGGTTCGAGTACGTGGCCAGGGTGCCCAGCACCGTGCCCGAACTGTTCAGCACCTGGACCTTGAGGGTGTCGTAGGCGGTGCTGGTGGTGGTCTCGGCGGTGTCGACGTGCAGGTAGAAGCTCAGCGTGGCCGTACCGCACGTGGACGGGATCGTCACGGACTGGGACAGGGTGTCGGTGCGCGCGGAGCCGTAGCCGTCGAGCCAGGCGTAGTAGGAGCCGGTGCGGGCGGACTCGTCACTGGAGTTGGTGATCACGCCGCTGGTCGCGCTCCAGGTCGAACTCCCGGACTCGAAGCCGTTGTTGCCGAGGAGCTGGGCGGCGGTGCAGGTGCCGCCACCCCCGCCCCCGCCGCCGCCACTGGTCCCGGCGGCCAGCCACTCGGTGGCGTTGAGGGCGAGGGCGGCGTTGGTGGCGCCGGTGTCGTTCCAGCCGTCGTAGAGGGTGTTGCCGGACTGGCCGGTGTCGTCGTCGATGGGTGAGCTGTCGCCCCAGAAGGCGACGCGGCCGCTGCCGAAGGTGCTCGTGGCGAAGAAGGCGCCGGTGTTGCCGGAGTAGCCGGTGCGGTAGAGCAGGCCCTTGACGTTCGCGTTGTCGGCGGGCTTGAGGGTGGCCGTGGTGCCGCTGGCGATGAGGCTCTTGGTGACGGTGCCGAAGGAGCCGTGCAGGACGGGGTCGCTGCTGTCGCTGATGGCGGCCGGGTAGCCGGAGCTGATGTCGAGCGAGTCGATGGAGAAGCCGAACGGGTCGGTGGAGTCGACGCTGTTGTTGGTCATCAGGTCGTTGAGGATCTCGACCGCGTCCTCGCCGTCGTTGTTGCGGTCGGCGCCGGTGTGGTCGGAGATCATGAAGAGGCCGCCGCCGTTCTTCACGAAGTTCATGATCGCGGTCTTCTCGGCGGTGGTGAAGAGGGTGTTGGGCTCGGGCAGGACCAGGGTGTCGAAGTTCGACAGGTCGGTGGCCGAGGAGCCGCCGTAGGTGAGGGCGCTGGTCGCGGTCTTGAGGCTGTAGTTCCCGGTCTTCTGGAGGGCGACGCCCCAGGAGGAGATGGCGCCGGTCCAGTCGGTCTCGGCGGAGGGCGAGGAGTCCTGGCCGAGGGGGTCGGGCTGGCTGGTGGAGATGATCCAGTCGGCGTTGCCGGCCGTCTCGGCGTGGGCGTTGTCGAACAGGATCCGGTGCGGGGTGGCCGCGTGGGCGGGGGTGGCGGTGACCTGGACGGCGACACCCGTGGCGACCAGGGTGAATCCGGCGAGGACCGCGCCGAGTCTGTAGCGGGGTCCGGTGAGTCCGAGCATCCGGAATACCTCCGTGAGGAGTTGGGGAGGGAGTGCTGTGGGGGGCGGGGCTACGCGCATAGAACAGGACCAGTTTGAACGGTACATGACATACAGAAGGCTGAACAGAACCGATCCGGACTGTCCCCGGCTCCAGCGGGCAACCGCTCTTCATCGGGGCTCATCGGAAAAGGGGCGGAGATGGAAGTCGACGGCATCATCAGTGCCATCGTGATCGGCATAGTCATCGGTGTCCTGGGCCGGCTTGTCGTTCCGGGCCGTCAGCGCATCGGGATCCTGTGGACCATCGCGGTCGGCATCATTGCCGCGCTGATCGGCTCGGCGATCGCCGGGGCCTTCGACGTGGCCGACACCAAGGGCGTCGACTGGGTCGAGTGGCTCATCCAGATCGGTCTCGCCGCGCTGGGTGTGGCGGCACTGGACCGGTCGAAGGCGCGCCGCTGACGGTCGTACGAGAGAAGACACCGGACACGGAGGAAGACAGCACGGGTGCAACCGCGGCGCGCCGGGACTCCGGCGCGCCGTCGTGTGCGACGCCCGCAAACGTTGCGCCCGCCGGGCCCCTGCGGCCGGCCTCGGACGATGGCGGTGTGCGACCGGGACCGCCTGAGCTCGCGGTGCACGGCGCCGAGCGGCGGCGGGGTGCGGGGACCCGGCTGCTGGACGCCGTCGGCGGCGCCGCCAAGGCGGAGCAGCGGCGGTCGGTGATCGCGCAGGCCCTGCACCGTCGACCTGTTCTGGCCCTCGTCCACGTCTGTCTGACGCCGGCCGACCTGGACAGCGGGGCGATCGACGCTCTCGTCGAACTCCCCCGCCGTTCGCCGACCCGCGGCGCGCGAGGACGACCTGCCGATGGAACGGCAGCGTGGTCGGCTTCTCCGAACTGGTCGTGCCCGGCGACGGCCCGCTGAATGAAGGCCGCGGCCATCCGCCACGCCCGCGAACGCCCCTCACCACAAGGCCGTGGAGTGTCAGCTCGAACTGTGATCACCGGGTCGCGGCGCGCAGTGCGGCCAGACCGTCGCGGCTGGAGGGGTACGCGGGCGTCCAGCCCAGTTCACGCTCGGCCTTGGCGGCCGACACCTTCATCTTCGCCTGGAACATGGTGTGCGCGTACGACAGCGGCCTGGTCAGCCACAGCGGTACGGTCATCGGCTTCGGCAGCCCGAACTCCTCGGCCACGCACAGCAGATGGCCGCGGAATCCGAGCGGGGTGCGGTCCACGATGTTGTACGCCTGGCCCGGGCGCCCGTGCTCGACCGCGGCGGCCACCGCGCGGCCCGCGTCGCTGAGTTCGACCCACGGCAGGACCCGGTCACGGTCGGCGGGGACGGGCAGCTGCCGCTTGCGCAGCAGTTCCAGGATGGTGTCGGTGCCGCCGGCGCCGTAGAAGGCTCCGAAGCGGAGCGCGACCCCCTCCAACCCGGGTGTCCCGAAGGTGAGTTGCTCCTTGGTGCGCATCCCCGCGAGATGCCGTTCCAGCTCCGCGGTGGTGCCCCGGGGGCCGTAGTCGTCCTCCTCGGTGATCAGATGGTCACCGAAGTCGCCGTAGCCGTATCCGAAGACCATCGACTCGGCGATGAAGCGGCGGGCCCCGGTGAGCTGGGCGGCCTCGATCAGGTGGGCGCTGCCCTCGGTGCGCAGGGCGTCGGTGGCGTACATGTCCCGGTGGCGCATGGGTGGCTTGCGCAGGGCGGTCGCCGCGTGGACGACCGTGTCGAAGTGCTGTCCGTCCACCGCGCGCAGCAGGGCGTCGCGGTCCATGAGATCGGCCTGGACTCCGTTGCCCTTGCTCCGGCCGAGACCGGTGACCTTGTGGCCCGCGTCGGTCAGGGCCGTGGCGATGTGGCGGCCGAGGACGCCGCTCGCGCCGGCGAGGAGGATGCTCTGGTTCTGGTTCGTGGTCATGCCGATGTGACGGACGGGGCGGGCCCGGATGTGACATCCGGGCCGCAGGAATTCTTCTCAGCGCCGGGGCCGGTACAGATGGGGCTGCGTCGTCGTCAGCGGTTCGAAGCCCAGACGTTCCAGGATGGGGCGGCTGGCGGCCATCGCGTCGACCTGGAGATAGCGGTATCCGCGCTCCACGGCGGCGCGGGCACGGTGGGCGACCAGGGCCCGGTAGATTCCGCGGCCGCGCCAGCCCTCGACCGTGCCGCCGCCCCACAGGCCGGCGAAACGGGAGCCCGGCACGAGTTCCATGCGGGCCGCGCTGACCGGCATGTCACCGGCGAGGGCGACGACCGCGACCACCGACTCGGGGTCGTCCTGAAGGCGGGCGAGCAGCTGGTGCCGCAGCCGGGAGCTGTCGGTGCCGAAGGCCTTCTCGTGCACGTCCGCCACGAGATCGACGCCCGCCCGGTCGGTGACCGGAAGGAAACGGATCCCCTCGGGTGGCTCGACGTCCAGGCTGAGACCGGCGACCTCGGCGATCATCAGGGTCTCCTCGGGCTCGGGGACGAACCCGGCCGCCCTGAGCCGTTGCCCCAGGTCGAAGGGCAGATCGTGGCCGTACAACTTCCACTCGAATTCGCGTTCGAGGCCGGAGTAGTACGCGACCTGCTCGGCGATCGCCAGGTCAGCGCTCGTCTCGTCCAGGTCGGACCAGACGACACCGTTCCAGCCGTGCTCGGCGGCGACCTGGCGGACCACGCCACCGGTCCGCTCCACTCGGGCACCGGGACCGTCCGGCTGTGCGCCTTCGCGCATGTCCCGGTCGTAGAGGGCGAGTACCGCAACATGATCCATGTGCCCACTTCATCACCCGCCGGAAGCCGCGGCAATGGCGGGCCGTACCGGTAGGGTCGTTCGCCATGGTCGTGAAGGACACCGAACTGCCGTATCTGCACCGCTGTGTGGAGCTGGCCACTGAGGCTCTGGAAGCCGGGGACGAACCGTTCGGTTCGGTCCTGGTGGGTGCGGGCGGCGAGATCCTCGCCGAGGACCACAACCGTGTGGCCTCGGGGGACCGCACCCGGCACCCCGAGTTCGAGCTGGCCCGCTGGTCGGCGGCGCACATGACGCCCGAGGAGCGGACGGCGGCCACCGTGTACACGTCCGGTGAGCACTGTCCGATGTGCGCGGCCGCCCACGCCTGGGTGGGCCTCGGACGCATCGTCTACGTCGCCTCGTCCGAGCAACTGGCCGAGTGGCTGACCCAGTTGGGCGTGCCGGAACCGCCGGTCAGGACCCTGCCGGTCAACGCGGTGGCCCCGGGTGTGGTCGTGGAGGGGCCGGTGCCCGAACTGGCGGAGCGTGTACGGCAGTTGCACCACCGGTTCCACCGGCGCTGACACCCTTCCCCCGGGGCGGGACCTACACCCGCGGCGGAGGCCCCGCCGGTCGTCCTTGGGTTCCAGGGGTCGTCGCAACACCGCCTGGTTTTAGGTGGTGAGTAGATCACGTAGACGCTCGGCTGGAGTAACCCAGCCGAGCGTCTT
>NZ_JBEZKG010000026.1:0-122777 GCF_040651535.1 Streptomyces sp. NPDC048420 | reverse complement strand
TTTCTCTTCGAGAAGCTGAACGCCGAGCAGCTCGGCAGGCTGTGCGGCGAGGGACGGGTCGAACTGTTCGACCCCGGGCCGGTGTTCACCGAAGGCGACCCGGCGACCTGCTTCTACGTGATGATCGAGGGCACGCTCGTCATGTCGCGCCGGGTGGGCGGCGACGACATCGAGGTGAGCCGCACGTCCCAGCCAGGGGTGTACGCGGGGGCCGTGATGGCGTACCTCTGGGACGGAAAACCGCAGCGCTACATGAACTCGGTGCGGGTGTCGGAGCCGACACGGTTCTTCGTGCTGCCCGCCCAATCGTTCGCGAACCTCATCCACGAGTGGTTTCCGATGGCGGTCCATCTCCTGGAGGGGCTCTTCCTCGGTTCGCAGGCCTTCCAGCGGGCCGTCGGGCAGCGCGAACGGCTGCTGGCGCTGGGCTCGTTGTCCGCAGGCCTCACCCACGAGCTCAACAACCCGGCCGCGGCGGCCGCACGGGCCACCTCCTCGCTCAGGGACCGGGTCGCGCACATGCGCAACAAGCTCGGCGTCATCGCCTCGGGCCCCTACCACCGCGACGCCCTGAAGGCCCTGGTCGACCTCCAGGAGCGTACGGCCGAGCGGGCCTCCAAGGCGCCGGCACTGAGCCCGCTGGAGGCGTCCGACCGGGAGGACGAACTCGCCGACTGGCTCGACGACCACGGTGTCTCAAACGGCTGGCAGATCGCGCCGACCTTCGTGCAGGGCGGTCTCGACGTCGGCTGGCTGGAGCAGATCGCGGCGGCCGTCGACGAGCAGGAACTCCTGCAGAGTGCCATCGAGTGCCTCAACTACACGGTCGAGGCCGAGCTGTTGATGTCCGAGATCGAGGACTCCACGGCCCGGATCTCCCATCTCGTCGACGCGGCCAAGCAGTACTCGCAGCTGGACCGCGCGCCCTACCAGGTCGCCGATGTCCACGAACTCCTCGACAGCACCCTGCTGATGCTGTCCGGGAAGATCGGGCAGCAGATCAAGGTCGTCAAGGAGTACGACCGGACCCTGCCGAGGATCCCGGCCTATCCCGCCGAACTGAACCAGGTGTGGACCAATCTGATCGACAACGCGGTGCAGGCCATGAACAGCGTCGGCGGGGAAGGGACGTTGACCGTACGCACCGCTCTGGTGCACGACCGGCTGCTGGTGGAGTTCCGGGACACCGGGCCAGGAGTCCCGCCGGACATCCGCGGGCGGATCTTCGATCCCTTCTTCACCACCAAACCGGTGGGCGAGGGGACGGGGCTGGGGCTCGACATCTCCTGGCGGATCGTCGTCAACAAGCACCACGGGACGCTTCAGGTGGAGTCGACACCGGGCGACACCCGCTTCCAGGTGCTGCTTCCGCTGACCGCCGTGGACAACGACACGACCGAGGAGCCGGAATGACCGACGTCAAGGGGATCGACCCGAGCGTGCCACCGAGCGGGGACGGGTGTGTGGAGTGCGATGCTGCTGGTGGCTGGTGGTTCCATCTGCGGCGGTGCGCGCAGTGCGGGCACGTGGGGTGCTGTGACTCCTCTCCAGGGCAGCACGCGACCGGGCACTTCCGGGACTCGGGGCATCCCCTGGTGCAGAGTTTCGAGCCGGGTGAGGAGTGGTTCTGGAACTTCGAGACGTCCGAGCTCTACGAGTCCGGTCCGGCCCTGGCTCCCCCGGCCGCCCACCCTGCCGACCAGCCCACGCCGGGACCGGCGGGGCGCGTGCCGGCGAACTGGTCGGACACACTGCGCTGAGCCTGGCCGACCAGGGCTGTCAGTGGTGGACGTCAGGATTCATCTGTGCCGCGGAACCTGTTCGGCACTCCACTCATCGGCCGATCGCGATGCCCCTGCCGCAGCTCCACGGTGCCAACGACGGCGGCATCCTCCCCCCGCAGGTCGACGACCGACATCGGTTCGCCGCCCCGCACGCGCTGGAGGTCGTCCCCGACGTCGGTCACTTCCTGCACGTCGAGACCACCGGGCTGGGCGGACTTGGCATGGCGTGTTGCGGACCGCGGGATGGGGCGGATCTCCGCCCGGTGACCGGCAATGCAACCGTCAACCCGGTTGGTCAGAGCGTCAGGTGCATCCTGCTCGTCGATGACGGCGACCATCAGCCGTTGCGGGGGGCGAGCTCCCCGACGAAGAAAGTTGTGGCCGCCTTCAGGATCGCCACGTCCTCACGCAGCCGACGGTTCTCCGCCCGCAGCCGGCGGATCTCCCCGTTCCCCTCATCGTGACCCCCGGGCTCCTCGCCGCCGTCAATCCGTCAGCACCGGCGCGGTATTTGGTCGGGTACCGGCACGGTGCTACAGCCTCAGCCGGACGGCTGGGCCCTCAGCTTGGGATCCATCTTCTTCGGCACGACATGCGTCCTTCCACCTCAGAAAGATGCGGCACCGAACCGGCCCCTACCTGGTCCACGCGGAGTCTCGATCAGTCCGTGTCTCTGACCCGTCGTCTTCCATCCGGGGAGAGGACCTCACTGATCTTCGGCGTCGGCCTGGACCCAAGTATTTGACCTACAGGTCAAATACTTGCTACGGTAGAGGCATGGGAAGACCGAAGAGCTTCGAACCGGACGCGGTCATCGCGCAGGCGATGGAGACGTTCTGGACCAAGGGCTACACCGACACCTCCCCGGCCGACCTCGTGGAGGCGACCGGGGTGGCCAAGGGCAGCCTGTACCACTCGTTCGGCTCCAAGCGCCAGCTGTTCGACAAGGCGCTGCACCACTACAGCCGGATGCAGGCCGAGCGGGCCCTGGAGTGCCTGGCGCAGCCGGGTACTGCCAAGGAGCGCATCCGCGCCTACTTCGCGCTGCTGATGGACGCGGACCTGGACGGACCGGTGCGCCGCGGGTGCCTGGCCCAGAACACGGTCGGCGAGCTCGGGGGGCGCGACGCGGAGGTCGCCCGTACAGTGCACCGCTTGCAGGAGGGCGTGATCGAGCTGTTCGCCGCCCGCATCCGGCAGGGCCAGCGGGATGGTGACGTCGACGAGGACGTCGATGCCCAGGCGCAGGCGATGCTCCTGCAGACCACTCTCGCCGGACTGCGCGTCATGGCCAGGACGTTCGACCGGCCGGCACTGTACCGGATCATCGACACATCCCTCGCGGGCCTCTGAGACACAACTCTCCGAGCGCCGGGCCTTTTTACGCCCTGATTTTCGACCCCGAGGTCAAGAATTTGTCGTTCTTCACGCCGTCATCCGAATCCTGATCAACTTCACAGACCGAACAAATCAGGAGAATGCCCGCACTTGGGCGTGCTCCTCACCTGAAAGGACAAGACCATGGAACGCACCGAGTTTCCCGACGCGACGTACACGAGGACCTGGAGCAACGGCCGCGGGGAGGTGCGGTTCTTCACTCGCGCCGACGGCTCGCGGCTGCGCTACTACACCGTGGGCACCGGCCCCGCCCTCGTGCTGATGCACACCGTGCGCGGCCAGCTGGACTACTTCCAGCGGGTGATCCCGCAGCTGTGGGACCACTACACGGTCTACGCGCTGGATCTGCCCGGGATGGGATGGTCCGACATCGTCCCCGGCGCACAGTACGAGGAGCCGCAGCTGCGTGCCGCGGTCGTCGAGTTCGTCCGCGGACTGGACCTGCACGACGTCACCCTGTCGGGAGAGTCACTCGGGGGCGCTCTGTCCCTGTCGGCATCGATCGACCTGAAGGACCGGGTCGGCCGGGTCGTGGCGTTCAACAGCTACGACTACCCCGAGGGCGGGAAGCGGGGGAACTGGATCGCCCGCGTGATGATAACCGCGGTGCGGATGCCCGTGCTGGGCCCGCTGTTCGCCACCGTCGAGCCGCTGCCCGTCCTGCGGGCCATCCTGCGGGGCGGCTACGTCGACAAGAGCAAGCTGCCCGAGGACTTCCTCGCCGACCTGTCCCGAAGCGGCCGCCGCAAGGGCTACGACAAGGTGTCCCGAGCCGTCTTCCGCAGCCTCGAGGGATTCGACCGGGCCCGCGAGCGTTATCCGCGCGTGTCGGCACCCGTCACCCTCGTCTACAGCGAGAACGACTGGTCCAAGCCCGCCGAACGAGACCGCGTGGCCAACGCGCTGACGGACGTCCACCGCATCACCGTGCCCCGCACCGGCCACTTCTCCGCCTTGGAGCACCCAGACGAGATGGCGCGGATCCTGCGCGACGCCGCCTGACCCCAAACGACCGGCACCCCCGCGCCCCTCCCGCCCAGACATGAGGAAGCGCCACGACTCAGGCCGTCCCCCACCTCGGCTTCGCCGGCATCTACAGGCCCGAAACCATCGAGCGGTTCGGCCTGCCGCCTCCGGCATGCTCACCGAACGGGCGTCGTCGCGGTGGGGGATGTACGTGAACGCCGCCTTCGCGGCCCGCGCCATGATCGGTGCAATGCGGCTGCCGGCCAAGCCCGTGACCGCCTAGAAGCCCAAACTCAATACTGCGGGCATCGTCGTGGTGAGCGGGGGCCGACCTGCCGTGCTTGACAACCCAGTACAGAACCGCCTAGGTTTCTGACTGTCCAGTACACAACGGTTCTGAGCTCACCGGACAGGGTGCGTGGACGCCTGGCGCGATTGAGGGCAACCCATGCCTTTGAGCTCCTCCGCGCCGCCCGGCGTCGCGACGCCTTCCCGGGCCGGCAAGGCCCGGTCTGATCCCCTCGATCCTGGCGACGGCGAGTTTCATCGCCGTACTGGATCTGTACATCACGAACGTCCCAAGCAAACGGGGTCGGACTCTCCACAACAGCCCAAGACGGTCGCCGACCACAGCCTCGGCTTCCTGAACAGCTGACCCCTCTCAAACCAACCCAGAACTCGAAGGGCTGACCGAACCATGACTGACAAGGAAAAGCAGGAGACCATGACTGTGACGACTCCTGCGGACGCGAGCGACGCACTGGCCGAGGGGACCGTCGACGTGGTGGTGATCGGTGGGGGTGCCGCGGGGCTGAACGGTGCACTGATCCTCGCCCGCTCCCGCCGCTCGGTCGTCGTGATCGACAGCGGCTCCCCGCGCAACGCGCCTGCGGAGGCCGTGCACGGCCTGCTCGCGCTGGACGGCACCCCGCCGTCCGAGATCCTCCGGCGGGGCCGGGAGCAGGTGCGCCAGTACGGCGGACGCGTCGTGTTCGGCGAGGTGGTCTCGGCCGAGCCTGCCGCCCCGTCGGCGGACGGGGACCTGCGGTTCGCCGTCACCCTGGCCGACGGCCGCAGCATCACCGCCCGCCGCATCCTGGTGGCCACCGGCGTGAAGGATGTGCTGCCGGAGGTGCCCGGGCTCGCCGAGCACTGGGGGCACAGTGTGGTGAACTGCCCGTACTGCCACGGCTGGGAGGTGCGCGACGAGCCCATCGGCATCCTCGCCACCGGCACGGCCTCCATCGGCCACGCGTTTTTGTTCCGTCAGCTGACCGAGGACCTGACCTACTTCACCCACGGCACCGACCTGGACGAGGACAGCCGCGCCCGCTTCGCCGCCCGCGGCATCCGCGTCATCGACACCCCGGTCACCGAGGTCGTCAACGACACCGACGGTGCCCTCGCCGGGGTGCGCCTGGCCGACGGCCAGGTCGTGGCCCGCCGCGTCCTCGCGGTCGTCACGCAGATGCAGGCCCGCACCCAGGGCCTGGAAGGTCTGGGCCTGCCGGTGCAGGACCTGCCGACGGGCCGCACTTTCGCCTCCGGCCTGGCCGGCACCACCGAGGTGCCGGGTGTGTGGGTGGCCGGCAACGCCACCGATCCGGTCGCCCAGGTCGGGGCCTCCGCAGCGGCCGGCGCACTGGCCGGCGACTACATCAACAGGACGCTGGCCACCGCGGACACCGACGCCGTCCTCCAGGCAATCGCCGAGGCAAGCCCCACAGCGGCCACACGATGATCTCCAAGCCCTGAGATCTCAGCCCGCCACCCAATCACCTCACCTTCACCGGCGAGAAAACCGATCTGCTTTCCCGTCTGGAAACTGATCAGTTTCCAGACGGTTTTCCGTCATGCCCGGCAGGCAGGCGGCAGGAGCGTCGCGCCGAGGTCAACGCCACCCTCCTCGATGTCCTCGCCCGCCTCGCCGACTCCACAGCCTCGGCTTCCTGAACGGCCGACCCACCCCCACCAGATGGAGGACACAACAATGTCGGAGCTCAATCCCATGGACAAGAACACGACATCGCGACAGCGGGCCCTGGTGGTCGGCCTCGGGATCAGCGGGATCGCCTCCGCGCTGCGACTGCATCGCGCGGGCTGGGACGTGGTGGTGCTGGAGAAGGCCCCCGAGCGGCGCCGCGGCGGATACTTCATCGCCCTGTTCGGGACCGGGCTCGCCGCCGCCGAACGGCTGGGCTTCGCCGATGCGGTGCCGAATCGCTTCGCTCCGGAAAGCGTGAGCTACGACGTCGACCGTACGGGCCGGCGCCGCCGCGGTGTGGGCTACGCCGATGTGTTCGGCGGGTCTCGAATGGTGGTGCGGGGCGACATCGAAGAGGCGGCCTTCACCGCCCTGCCCGACGAGGTCGAGATACGGTACTCGACCGTGCCGATCGCGCTGGACCAGGACCTTGACGGGGTGGACGTCGAGATCCGCGACCTGACGACGGAGACGACGACCGTCGAACGGTTCGACCTGGTGGTCGGGGCAGACGGACTGCGCTCGACGGTGCGCCGGCTTGCCTTCGAGCCCGAGCAGAGCCCGATCCGTCGGCTGAACTACATGATCGCCGTGTACAGACTGCCCGAGCCGGTACCCGGCTACCGCCCACAGGACGGGCTGAGCATGACCGAGGCAGGCCGATCGGTGTGGGTGTTCCCGTTCGCCGACATTACGCCGTCGGTGCTGTTCTCGTACCGCACCGACGACGTGGACGCCGAGTTCACCCGGCCGGCCATCGACTCGCTGCGCGCCGCCTACGGCCCCGAGCCCACCGGCTCCACGCTCGGTTGGCTGCTCGACCAGTTCGAGAAGGCCCCGGACCACCTGTTCGACTCCGCCGAGCAGGTGCACCTCGACCACTGGCACCGCGGCCGAGTCGTGCTCGTCGGCGACGCCGCGTGGTCCCTGACCGTTTACTCCGCCATGGGGGCATCCACCGGCCTGGCCGGGGCGGACCTGCTCGGCACCATGCTGGAACGCCACCCGCACGACGTGCCACGAGCGCTGCAGGACTGGGAGGACCACCTGCGCCCGTTCATCGACCACCACCTCGGCAGCGCTGTGAGCCAGCGCAGTTTCTTCACCCCGGGCAACCGCGCCGAGTTGCTGCTTCGGTCCGTGATGATCCGCCTCGGCCGGCTGCCGATCGTCGGCCGGCTGCTCGCCAGGACGAGGACCAAGAGTGCGCGGATGAAAAGTCTGGACATCGCCGCCGCTGCAGCGTGACTGGACTCTTCGCGGCAAGTGCTAAACGCCACCGATGCGGTCGCCCAGGTCGGGGCCTCCGCAGCGGCCGGCGCCGACATCAACGGCACGCTGGCCACCGCGGACACCGAGACGGCCCCCAGAAGATCACCGGGGGAAGCCCCAAAACGGCCACACGATGATCTCGAAGCCCTGAGATCTCAGCCCGCCACCCAATCGCCTCACCTTCACCGGCGAGGAAACCAATCAGTTGCCAGATGGCTATCAGTCATGCCCAAAAAGCAAGGGAATAGATGAGTACCAGCATCGACCGCGGGGCGCCCGCCTCCGGAAAGAAAGACTCGGGCCTTCGCGGCTCACATGCCGTGCGCTGGTGGGTGCTGGCCGTCATCGGCCTTGCACAGCTCATGGTCATGCTCGATGCCACCGTCGTGAACATCGCGCTGCCCGAGGCCCAGCAGGACCTCGGCTTCAGCGACGGCAGCCGGCAGTGGGTCATCACGGGTTACGCCCTGGCGTTCGGCAGCCTGCTGCTGCTCGGCGGCCGACTCGGTGACCTGCTGGGCCGACGCACCCTCTTCGTGATCGGCCTGGCAGGCTTCGGCACCGCATCCGTTCTCGGCGGCGCGGCCGGCAACTTCGAGATCCTCGTCGCGGCACGCGTGGCCCAGGGCCTCTTCGCCGCACTGCTCGCGCCCGCGGCACTCTCCCTGCTCAGCGTGACCTTCACCGAACCGTCCGAGAGGGCGAAGGCCTTCGGCATCTTCAGTGCGCTGGGTGGTGCGGGCGGCGCGGTCGGGCTGCTGGTCGGCGGCATGCTCACCGAATGGGCGTCGTGGCGCTGGGTGATGTACGTGAACGTCGTCTTCGCGGTCCCCGCCCTGATCGGCGCATTGCTACTGCTGGCCAAGCCCGTGATCACCAAGAAGCCCCAACTCGACATCCCGGGCATCGCGGTGGTGAGCGCCGCTCTGTTCGCCGTCGTCTACGGGTTCGCGCACGTCGAGTCCACCAGCTGGACCGACCCTCTCGCCCTCGGCTCCATGATCGTCGGCGCGGTGCTGCTCGTGGTGTTCGCCTGGCTGGAGTCCAGGGTCGCGCATCCGCTGCTGCCGCTGCGGGTCGTGCTGGACCGGACCCGCGGTGGTTCGTTCATGGCGGTGTTCGTCATCGGCATGGGGATGTTCTCGATCTTCCTGTTCCTGACCTACTACTTCGCGGCCAGCCTCGGCTACTCGCCGATCAAGACGGGGTTGGTGTACCTGCCGATGGTCGCGGCCGTCGTCGTCTCGTCGACCACCATGCCTGTGCTGGTGCTGCCCAGGGTCGGCCCGAAGATCGTGATCACCGCCGGCTTCCTGTTCGCCGCAGCCGGTATGGCCCTGCTGACCCGGATCGAGCTGGACAGCTCCTACGCCACCCACATCATGCCCGGCATGATCCTGATGGGTCTCGGCATCGGTAGCGTGATGACCACCGCGTTCCAGGGGGCGACCTCAGGCCTGCACCACGAGGACTCGGGCGTCGCCTCGGCGCTGATCAACACCGGTCAGCAGGTGGGCGGCTCCATCAGTACGGCGCTCTTGACCACCATCGCCTCCTCGGCCGCGACCGACTACCTGTCCTCGCACAAGCCCAGCGCGCTGGCCGCGGCGCAGGCCGGGGTCGAGGGCTACACGGCCACCTTCGCGTGGGGCTCCGGGTTCTTCGTGGTCGGTGCGGTGATCGCGGCGCTCCTGATCCCGAACCGGGCTCTGGCGCCGTCCGAGGGCGAGCCCGTGATGGCCCACTGAGCCTGAATCCACCCTGGAGATGCCCTGCTACCTGCGATGACTGTTGTTCTCAGGACACGGATCAGCGCAGGAAAGCAGGGCATCTGCACCGTTCCACCGCGACCGTCGCGCCCCGCCGCATCCACGACGGGTCATCCTCCGCGATGGACCTCACCGCCCGCCACCCCGCGCACCGGAGAACTGCTGTCCGGCCTCGGGCCGCCAGCGCCGGAGTCAGCGAGGGTCGTTCTTCGCCCGGCTCCAGGCGAACCGCCGTTCCAGGAGCACACAGACTCGCGAGCCGAGTAGGTCCACACCATCACATCGGTGGCGTCCCGCCAGGTGGTGTAGCGGATCAAGGCGCCGGAATCCGCAGGTCATCGCCGCATCGGTGCGGTTCGGGGCCGCGCATGGCGCTGACGGCAGGTCAGCCGCTGCGCGACCCGGGAGCCATGTCCCATGGCGTGGCCGACGCGCGGTTACCGGAACTCGTCGAGCAAGGTCGCTTACACCACGAAGAGGGACACGACCATCACATCTACGCGGGTCCTCCCCACCTCGCGCGCTGGGCGGATCCGGATGGGCCCAGGTCAGGTCGGTGATGGTGGGGAGGTCCGGCTGCGGGTGGGGAGGGGGACGTGGGCCACGGCGAAAGATTCAGACGACGGCCGCTGACGGGCCGCGCGGTGCTCCCCCGTGGCATGCGCTGTCGCTCCCCTTCCTTGCCCGCGTGTCGCCGTCGAGTTGTCCATCGCCGAACGGGGCGACCCTGCGAAGGGGGGCGGCGAAACAGCGGCGGTCGCGGGGCTTCCCGCGCCGCCATCGCGTGCCGCTGCTCGCCACGGTGACGATGCTCCCGCTGTATGTCATGTGGGCCTTTCTTCCACGCCAACGACAGCGGTGATCTCGCGGCTCCTGCTGGAACATGTAGCCCGTTGTGCGATTGAGGCCCTTGAGCGGTTCGCCGTCGATGAGCACCTTGCCCGAGGACGGGTCGCGCAGCCCGGCCACGACGTCAGCACAGTCGACTTCCCGCATCCGGTCGGACCGACCACCGACACGAAACGCCCGGGGCCCGGCGGATCCCCGCAGCCCGTGCTCCATCTGCTCTCTAGGCGGAGGCGGCAGCCACGAAGAACGGAAGGGCGACGAGGAAGCGGTCGGCCTCGGCGCGTCGGCGCTGTTCGGCGAGCCACGCATCGGCCTGGTCACGGCCGACGGCACCGATCGTGCAGGCCGACTCGGCGAGCCCGGTGAGCAGCGGCAGCATCGCGGGATCGGTGAACACGCTGGTGTGCACCTCGACGGTGACGTCGTTGAAACCGCCGTCCAGGAGCAGGTTGCGGTACTGGCGGGCGGCGCGGGGCGTGCCCAGGAGGTCGGCGCGGGCGTGCACGATCGTGCGGGTGAGCGCCGCATCATCAGAGTCGACCATGATGGCGTCCCAGTCCTGCCCGACCAGGACGATCCTGCCGCCCGGGCAGAGGACGCGCCGCGCTTCCGCCACCGCGCGCCACGGCTCCTGAAGAAAATGGAAGACCTTGTCGGCACGGTAGCCGCGCACACTCCCGTCGGCGAACGGCAGATCCTCCGCCCCCGCTTCCCGGAACTCGGCCGCTGGCCACCGTTTCCGGGCCTCGGCCAGGATCCACGGATCGGGATCCACGCCCGCCGCGTGGACGCCACGCTCGGCCAGTTCGGCGACGGCCCGCCCGGCACCGCAGCCGACGTCCACGACAGACGAGCCCGGGACAAGAGACAGCAGTTCGTAGGAGCGGGCCCGCAGCAGGCTGGCGCTCGGCATCTGGTCCATCGCGTCGAGGAGGGCCAGCATGGCCTCGGTGCCTCGGTGCTTTTCCACGGAAGGAGTCGTCACAGCCATGGCCTCCTGCCTTTCCTTGTCAGTCATGATTCGGTCAACCCTTCGAGTTCTGGGTGGCTGGCGGGGTGGCCGTTCAGGAAGTCCACGATGTGGTCGGCGACCGTCTTGGGCTGTTCGAGGTGCGGGAAGTGCCCTGTGCCGGGTATGACGATGCGTTCGAAGCCGTTCGTGAACAGGTCGTCCATGCCGTCGCTCACCTCCACGGAAAAGCAGTTGTCGTCGGCCCCGTGGAGGTAGAGCGACGGGACGGTGATGGCGCCAGACGTGCACTCAGTCTGTCCGGTGAGCTCAGGAACCGCACGCATGCCCGCGTGGAGGAGCGCATCCGCCTGCTCGTCTGGACCCAGGCCCTGCTGCTGGACGGCGAGTTGGCCACCGCCGAGCCGAAGAAGCTTCGCTACCGGCTGCTGCGCACCGCCGCCCGCATCACCCGCGGAGGCCGCCGACTCTGCCTCCGGATCTCCGCTACCTGGCGTTGGCGACCCGAGCTGACCAGCGCATTCACCCGCCTTGCAGCCCTGCCCCGCAGCACTGTCCCTGCCCATCCGCGACCCGAGGCACCCATGCCCGCCCCTCGACCAGCAACCCAATCTGCGAGGGAAGATACTCACGGACATTCCATCGTCAGCGCGCCCGGCTTCCACACGCTGACCACCCAGTCCCACTTCTCCGACGACCCGAACGTCGGCAACACCTCTGAGCCCCGCTCCACGCCCGAGTCCACCGTCTTCGACACCTGGACGACCAATGAAACGCTCGGCAGGTCGGTTTCGGCCAGGAACCATCAATCCCGGGCCGTCACGCATCAGCTGTTCCGCCTGAAGACATTTCCGCAGGACATGATCACGAAAGGCGACCGCCACCAGCAGCGAAGAATCCGCTGGTCAGCCCCCGCCCCTGGCAGCCGACCAACTCAGTGCCTCTTCAGCGGCTCATCGGCCCGACTGCTCGCCGCGCCACCCCCACCGCAAGGCGAACCACCACGCGACCTCACACCACCCTGACCAGCGGCAACACGCTCAACAGCCTGAAAGGGCGCGGATTCGACCCGGATTCGACCCGGGGGCCCCAAACTCCAAAACGAACAGTAGTTGACCTGCAGTGATGCTGATTCTTGCCGCTGTACCGAGCATCCGCCGACAGAGGAGGATCGCAATTGAAACTAAGTGGACATAATTGGGCGATTAACGCCACGCTGCGAGTAGCCGCACTCGCCGTCGCCGCCCCCGGCTCCCCCGAGCGCGAACCGAACGGTCACACCACGCGGCACTCCACTCTGGCGACCAGGGGTTGCCAGAACAAGGCTCTGACCAACCGCTTTACAGAAGTTCTTCCGCCTGGCAGAAGCCGTCTTGCCGAGCCTATGCAAGCCTCACGACCCTGATTCCAACCACGGCACGCGGGGCGACGACGCCCCGCCGACAGGGACGGGAACACCATGCCGCACATGACCGCCTTCGCCAGGAACCAGTGGTACGTCGCCGCCTACAGCCACGAGGTCGGGCGCGACCTGCTCGGCCGGACGATCCTCGGTGAACCGCTCGTCTTCTACCGCACCGAGGAGGAGGGGACGCCCGTCGCCCTGCACGACCGGTGCGTGCACCGCAGGTACCCGCTGTCGGAGAGCGGACTGGACGGCGACCGGATCGTGTGCGGCTACCACGGGTTCACGTACGACAAGACGGGCACCTGTGTGTACGTGCCCGGCCAGAAGCGCGTACCGCGTACCGCGCGTGTCGCCTCCTACCCCGTCGTCGAGCTGGACTCCCTGATCTGGGTCTGGATCGGCGACCCGGCCCTCGCCGACGCCGACACCATCCCGCGCGCCAGGCACCTCGACTCCCCCGGCTGGGTCACCGTCCGGGGCATGGAACCGATCGACGCGGACTACGGCCTGCTGGTCGACAACCTCCTCGACCTCTCCCACGAGACGTATCTGCACGGCGGCTACATCGGTACCCCCGAGGTCGCCGAGACCCCGATCACCACGGAGGTCGACGAGGGCGCCGGCATCGTACGGGTGAGCCGGCACATGGACGACGCCGAGTGCCCGCCGTTCTACGCCAGCTCCACCGGGATACAGGGCCGGATCACCCGCTGGCAGGACATCGAGTACCACGCGCCCTGCCTGTATCTGCTGCACAGC
Source organism: Streptomyces sp. NPDC048420 (assembly GCF_040651535.1). Classification (NCBI taxonomy): domain Bacteria; kingdom Bacillati; phylum Actinomycetota; class Actinomycetes; order Kitasatosporales; family Streptomycetaceae; genus Streptomyces; species Streptomyces sp. NPDC048420. Next base: position 109,618 of record NZ_JBEZKG010000026.1, on the reverse strand, counting down.
CGTATCGCCCCGGTCGGTGTGCTGCCGGAGGCCGACGGCAGCGACCCGAACGGCTTCCACACCGAGATCACGTACGCCATCACGCCGTCCGACGACGGCAAGGTGTACGACTTCTGGATGGTCTCGCGCGACTGGGCCACCGAGGACGCCGAGGTCACCGAGTTCCTGCGGGGCAACAACCACACCGTCGTGATGCAGGACGTCGACGCGCTCAACCTGCTGCAGAAGACGCTCGGTACCGAGCGGACCGGCTACCAGGAGCTGAGCATCAACATCGACACCGGCGGTCTCGCCGCCCGCCGTATCCTCGCCCGGCTGGTCGAGGAGGGCGACAAGCCCGTGGAGAAGGTCCTGTGAGTGCCGGCCCCACCGGGGAGATCTACCGGATCGACTGGCTGCCGGGCACCGACATCCTGCACGGCACCTGCCACTGCGGCCGCGAGCACAGCTCCCAGGACCCGATCGAGATGTGGGAGTGGATGCTCGCGCACCCGAACGGCCACTCCCCGCAAGAGCCCCAAGGACACGAGTCGCGAGGAAACAGTTCATGAGTGACGCGTACGAAGCCGAACTCGTCGTCGACCGAAGGGACTTCGCGGCCGACGGCGTGCTCGCCCTCACCCTGCGCCACCCGCTGGGTGAGGAGCTCCCGGCCTGGGAGCCCGGCGCCCACGTCGACGTGCTGCTCGGGCCCGGCCTGGAGCGCCAGTACTCGCTGTGCGGCGACCCCGCCGACCGCACCGCCTGGCGGATCGCCGTGCTGCGTGAACCGGCCGGGCGCGGTGGATCCGCCCATGTGCACGAGCAGGTGGAGCAGGGCGACAAGGTCCGGGTCCGCGGCCCGCGCAACCACTTCGCCCTGCGCTCCGCGCCCCGCTACCGCTTCATCGCGGGCGGCATCGGCATCACCCCCATCCTCCCGATGCTCGCGGCGGCGGAGGCCGAGGGCGCCGAGTGGACGCTGCTGTACGGCGGACGGACACGCGAATCCATGGCGTTCACCGAGGAGTTGAGCCGCTACGGCGACCGCGTCACCGTAGCTCCGCAGGACGAGACCGGCCTCCTGGACCTCGCCTCGGTGCTGGACGGCGTTCCCGAAGGCACGCTCGTCTACTGCTGCGGTCCAGGGCCGCTGCTCGACGCGGTGGAGGAGCGCTGCCCGGCCGGTCTGCTGCACGTGGAGCGTTTCACGGCGAAGGAGCAACCGGTCGGCGAGAACACGGAGTTCGAGGTCGAGCTGACGCAGACCGGCACGACGGTCACCGTCGCTCCGGACGTCTCCGTGCTGGACGCCGTGCGCGCCTCGGGTGTGGAGGTGCTGTTCTCCTGCACCGAGGGCACCTGCGGCACTTGTGAGACCGACGTCCTCGAAGGCACCCCGGACCACCGGGACTCGGTGCTCACGGACGAGGAGCGGGAGGCCGGGGAGACGATGATGATCTGCGTGTCCCGCTGCCGGGGGAAGAAGCTCGTACTGGACCTCTAGGACTCGCAGCCATCCGCAGGTCGGCCTCGATGCCGGCCACGGTCTCCAGCAGCGGCGGGAGCAGATCCCGCCGTACCGCGGCAAGTGTCGTACGCCCCGCCTGCACCGGGATGTTGACCGCCGCCACCACCTCGCCGCCCCGGTCCCGCACCGGGGCGGCGATCGAGCGCAGCCCCTCCTCCAGTTCCTGGTCGACGAGGGCGTACCCCTGCCGCCGTACCCGCTCCAGTTCCGCGCGCAGGAGGTCGGCGGCGACGATCGTGCGGGTGGTGAGCGGGACCAACTCGGCGCGGGACAGCCGTAGTTCCAGCTCGCCGTCAGGCAGGCCCGCGAGAATGACCCGGCCCACCGAGGTGACGTGTGCCGGGAAGCGGGTCCCCACTGTGATCGCCGCGGTCATGATGCGGCGCGCGGGCACCCTCGCCACGTACACCACGTCGTCGCCGTCGAGCACGCACAGGGACGACGACTCTCTTGTCCTGTCGACGAGTTGCTCCAGATGCGGTTCGGCGATCTGGGCCAGCGAGAAGCTCGACAGGTAGGAGTAGCCGAGCTCCAGGACGCGCGGGGTGAGCCGGTAGCTGCGGCCGTCGGCGCGGACGTATCCGAGGTCGGCCAGCGTCAGCAGGAAGCGGCGGGCCGCCGCGCGGGTCAGTCCGCAGGTCCGGGCCACCTCGCTCAGGCTCAGCTCCGGGTGGTCGGCGTCGAAGGCGCGGATGACGGCGAGGCCGCGTTCCAGGGAGCGGACGAAGTGAGGGGCGCGGTCTGCTGCGGACATCGTCGCCTCCGTCGAGAGAGTGTCAACAATATTGTCAGCCAAAGGAGTTGACCCCATCCTGCGAGACCAATACCTTTCGCCCTGAGCACCACTGTGCGGTCTGCGCACAGCCTGTCGTAAGCACAGCCTGTCGGAACAACGAAGTCTGCACAGGAGGAGCCATGCGTCGTATGCTCGCCGCCCTCGCGGCCGGAGCATTCCTGGTCACCGTGTCGGCCTGTGGCTCGTCCGGCGACTCGGGGGCCTCGGACGGGGGATCGTCGTCCGGCGGAACCACCACCGTCAAACTCGGCCTCATCCCGATCGTCGATGTCGCGCCGGTCTATCTGGGTCAGAAGAAGGGCTTCTACAGCAAGCACGGCCTGAAGCTGGAGATCTCGAACGCGTCGGGCGGCGCGGCGATCGTGCCCGGGGTCGCCAGCGGCCAGTTCCAGTTCGGCTTCTCCAACGTCACCTCGCTCCTGCTCGCCCAGTCGTCCGGCGTGCCGGTCAAGGCCGTCTCCAACGGCATCGCCTCAACAGGCGTCGCAGGCAAGGACTTTGCCGCGATCACGGTGAAGAAGGGCAGCTCGATCAAGTCCGCGAAGGACCTGGAGGGCAAGAAGGTCGCCATCAACACGTTGAAGAACATCAACGAGTCCGCGGTGCGCGAGTCGGTCCGCAAGGCCGGCGGCGACCCGGACAAGGTGAAGTTCGTGGAGCTGGCCTTCGACCAGATGCCCGCCGCGCTCGACAGCGGCCAGGTCGACGCGGCCTGTGCGGTCGAACCCGCGCTGGCCACCATCAAGGGCCAGGGCGGTCAGGTCGTCGCCTCCCCGATGGTGGACGTGGCCGCGAACACCACGGTGGCCATGTACTTCACCTCCACGCAGTACCAGCAGCAGAACGCCGACGTGGTGAAGAAGTTCCAGGAGGCCACCGCGGAGTCCCTCGCCTACGCCGACGCGCACCCGGACGAGGCACGCCAGATCATCACGACGTACACCAAGATCCCGGCGTCGGTACTGGGTCAGGTGATCCTGCCGAAGTGGCCGGCCGAGCCGAACAAGGCCTCGATCGAGGCACTGGCGAAGCTGGGCGAGGAGGACGGGTTCTTCAAGAAGACCCCCGACGTCGACGCGCTCCTTCCGTGAAGTACCAGAACGCGGCGCTGGGCGCCGCCGGCCTCGCGGCCTTCCTCGCGCTGGGCGAGGCGGTGCCGCGGCTCGGCCTGGTCAAGGAGGAGTACTTCCCGCCGACCAGCCGGATCGTGCGCGCCTTCGCCGACGAACTCTCCGACGGCGCGTTCTGGACGGCGCTCGGCGACACCGTCACCGGCTGGGCCCTGGGCCTGGCCATCGCCGCCTCGGCGGGGATCGTCATCGGGGTGGTCGTCTCGGTCGTGCCGTATCTGCGCGAGGCGACGGCCTCGACGATCGAGTTCCTGCGCCCGATCCCCTCGGTCGCCCTCATCCCGCTGGCGGTGCTGCTGTACGGCAACGAACTGCGCTCGGTGCTGCTGCTCGTCGTGTACGCCAGCTTCTGGCAGGTCCTCATCCAGACGCTCTACGGCGTCCAGGACGTCGACCCCGTCGCGGACGAGACTGCGCGGTCGTACGGTCTCGGCACCTGGGCGCGGATCCGCCATGTGCTGTGGCCGACCGCGCTGCCGTATGTGTTCACCGGCGTCCGGCTCGCCGCGGCCGTCGCGCTGATCCTCGCCATCACCGGCGAACTCGTCATCGGCGCACCGGGGTTGGGCGCACGGATCGCGGTCGCGCAGAACTCGCAGGCGGTGCCGGAGATGTACGCGCTGATCGTCGTGACCGGTGTGCTGGGGCTGCTCATCAACGTCGGCGCGCGTACCGTGGAGCGACGGGCGCTGGCCTGGCACCAGTCGGTGCGCGGGGAGGTGGCGGTGTGAAACGCTTCGCACTCCAACTGGTCTTCGTGATCGCGTTGCCCGCGCTGCTGGTCGCGGGCTGGTGGCTGGCGTCGGCCGACAGCACCAACGTCTTCTGGCCGCCGCTGCGCACGATCCTGCGGACCTTCCCGGACGTGTGGACCGCGGACCGGCTGCGCGACGACGTCCTGCCCAGCATCTGGCGGCTGACGGCCGGTTACGCGCTGGCGGCCGTGGTCGGGGTGGCGGTCGGCACGGTCATCGGCTCCTACCGGCGGGTGCGGGCGGTGTGCGAGCCGGTCCTGGAGTTCCTGCGTGCGGTGCCACCCCCGGTCCTGGTCCCGGTCATCATGCTGTTCGCGGGGATCGGCGACACCATGAAGGTCACGGTGATCGCGAGCGGCTGTGTCTGGCCGATCCTGCTCAACACGGTCGAGGGCGTCCGTGCGGTCGACCCCGTGATGGTGGAGACGGCCCGCTCCTACGGCATCACCGGCCGGTCGCGCCTGCGCCACCTGGTGCTGCGCTCGGCGAGTCCGCAGATCTTCGCGGGCCTGCGCCAGGCGCTGTCCATCGGCATCATCCTGATGGTGATCAGCGAGATGTTCGCGGCGAGCAACGGCATCGGCTTCACCATCGTCCAGTTCCAGCGCAGTTTCGCGGTACCCGACATGTGGACCGGGATCATCGTCCTCGGCCTGCTCGGCTATCTGCTCTCCGTCGTCTTCCAGTTGGTCGAGCGACGGGTCCTCGCCTGGTACCACGGCCTGCGCGCCTCGGCCCGGCGGTCCCCGTGAGTCACCCGAACGCGAAAGGGCGGTCCATGCTGGACGTACGCGGCCTGAACAAGGTCTACGAGGGGTCGGGGCGCAGGGTGGAGGCGGTACGCGATCTCACCTTCACCGTCGAGGCGGGCGAACTGGTGTGTCTCGTCGGCCCGTCGGGCTGCGGCAAGACGACTCTGCTGAAGTGCATGGGCGGTCTGCTCGCTCCGACGGGCGGCGAAGTCCTCCTGGGCGGACGGAAGGTGAGCGGCCCCCCGCCCGGGATGGCGTTCGTCTTCCAGGAGTACGGGCGCAGCCTGTTCCCCTGGATGCGGGTCGCCGACAACATCGAACTGCCGCTGAAGCAGAAGGACTTGAGCAAAGCGAGACGACGCGAACTGGTCGCCGACGCGCTGGAGTCGGTGGACCTCACGGAGGCCGCCGGGGCGTACCCCTGGCAGCTGTCCGGCGGGATGCAGCAGCGCGTCGCGATCGCCCGCGCGCTCGCCTACGAGCCCGAAGTCCTGCTGATGGACGAGCCGTTCGCGGCGGTGGACGCACAGACCCGCGCCGACCTGGAGGATCTCGTACGACGGCTGTGGCGGGAGCGCGGCATCACGATCCTGTTCGTCACCCACGACATCGACGAGGCGGTCTACCTGGGCGAGCGGGTGATCGTGCTGTCGGCCTCCCCCACGGTCGTACAGGAGCAGCTCAAGGTCGATCTCCCGGACGAGCGGGACCAGTTGCACACCCGCGTGGCCCCACGCTTCGCCGAACTGCGCACCCATGTGTACGAGCAGATCCAGGCGGCGAAGCGCGGGGGCGGGCAGGACGCTCCGGTCACGGCGGAGTGAGCCGGGACGGGCGGCCCCGTGGAACGCTCTTGCTCCACGGGGCCGAAAACCACTGACGGAGCGCCGTCGGCGACCTGAACGCCGACGGTGCCCGTCAGGACTGGGGGGTGGGTACCACGCTGAGGTGGGTCGCCGTGCGGCGCGGGCGGCGCCTGGTGGGGGCCGGACGGAGGACCAGGGTGAGTCGGGTGTAGCCGAGGTCGCGCAGGGTGCGCGGGGTCTCGTCGACGACCCGGCAGTCCGTGGCGCCCCAGCGCGGATCGGGGTGTACGAGGGGGCGTACGGCGCCATCATGTTCCACCGCCTGCTCGCCGACCGCGCGGATCCAGTGCGGCAGGCCGTGCCGGTAGGCGGCGTCCATGATCGGGTCCTGGGCGATGTCCCGGCGGATCGCCTGGAGGCCGTGGTCGTGGCCGTGCCGCTCCACCGCGGCCGCGAAGTGCGCGAGCATCGGCAGGCACCAGCGCGACTCGTGCTCGCCGAGGACGCTGCCGGCATCGGGATGGAAGAGGACGAACCGGAGGAAGTTGGCACCCGGCATGGCCGTCGGATGCGGTCCCACCGCGCGGAAAAGTGACGCGAAAGCGGTGTTGGCGAGGACGACGTCCCAGCGGTGGTCGAGGACGACGGACGGGAAGGGGACGGCTTCCAGGAGCGTGGTGTAGTCCTGAAGATACGCCCGGGCTTCGAGCCCCTCGGGGACGGGCCGCAGTTCCGACGGCTGCCCACCTGCCTGATATGCCATCGGGAGGTCACCCCTCTTGCCTATGCGGCCTTCACGCGGCGCCTTGATCCTGCTTCCCCGAAGCGAGGCGTGTCAACTATCGTGGCATTCAGTACCTGTTGACGGCTGAAATTGGCCACAGTTGTGGCGAGACCTGGATGTGGGTTCGAACAACGGGCTACTCTCCGGGAAGTTCACGGCGCGTGCCGGTGAGAAGTCGGGTGAGAGACGTAGGAGATCTGTCGGTGTCGGATGGCTTCGAGAGCCCGGACGACGCGGCCACGGTCGTACTGACGGCCGTCGTCGCCCGCGTCACCGCACTCACCGACCGGCTCGGTGTGCCGCATGCACAGGTCTTCGACACCGGGCGGCTGTCCGTCGCCTCCGGTGTCCCCGAGCCCGTGGTCAAGGCCCTGTTGAGCGGGCGCCCGGCGGGCGAACCGGACGTCCAGGCGCGGTTCCTGCAGCGGCTCGACCTGCTGCGCCGCACCCGCCTCAAGCCGGGCGGACGCAAGTACACCCAGCAGGAGATCGCCGACGGCGCGGGCATGTCCCGGCAGCAGGCGGGCGCCCTCATCAACGGCGACCGGCGCCCCACCATGGAGCACTGCGACGCCATCCAGCGCTTCTTCCGGGTCCACGCCGGTTTCCTGACGGCCGAGGACCCCGAGGCGCTCGCGGGCGCGCTCCAGCACACCGAGCAGGAGCTCCTGCACAAGCTCGCCGACCGGGAGCGGGAGGCCGCGGCGGCCGCCCACGACCCCCTGGAGCGGCTGTTGCAGGACCACGGCGTCCGGGGGATCGCCTGGCGGGCCGCACAGCTGCCCACCGACCAGCACCGTGACAAGGTCGCCGAGTGGCTGGACATGCTCCTGGAGAGCGTCAAGCGGCCCGAGTCCTGATCCGGGAGAGAACTGTGGGCATCGGTAAGCACATGCGCCGCCTGAGCGGCGAGTTGGTGGCCGAGCTGGAGCTGACGGCACCGGCCCGGCCCGAGGACCTGTACGGCGCCCTGTGCGACGCGATGAGCAGACGCCGGGGCCGCCCGGTCCACTTCCGTACGGCGCCCTTCCCGCCCGGCACGGCCAGCGGGCTGTGGCTCGACATGGCCGACCAGGACCTGGTCGTGATCGAGGAACGCACCGCCCCCGACCACCAGTTGGTCATCCTCGGCCACGAGCTGTGGCACATGAACGCCGGCCACTGCTCCCACCACGTCGAGGGCGCCGCGGTCGCCGCCCGTCTGCTCAGCGACGACGCCGACCTCCAGGCCACCGTGCGCAAGGTCGCCGCCCGCAGCCGCTTCGAGCTCGACGACGAACGGGATGCGGAGAGCTTCGGCCTGCTGCTGGCCAGCAAGTGCCGGGCGCTGCTGGCCGGTTCGTCACTGCGGGGTCCGGTGCAGCAGGACCATCTGGCCGGGCGTATCGAGACGTCGTTGGGCTACCTGGGCCCCCAGGGCTGAGGCGAGACCGGAGATCTTCTCAGGTCGCGCTGCGTTCGCTCGCCTCCCTCAGGTCCCGCTCCACGGCACGGCCGTGCGCGTCGCCCGGCCGTCCCTCGCACAGCAGGTCCCGCCAGTGCTCCCGGCTCCAGTCCGCCGGAGCGGTGGTGGCCGTGAACTCCTCGACCAGCTCGACGAACCGGGCGGGGTCGGTGTGGAACGGGAAGTGGCCCGCGCCCTCGAAGATCTCCAGGCGGCTGCCGGGCATCGCCTCGTGCGCCCCGAAGGCGTGCCGGACGGGCACCACACTGTCCCGGTCGCCCCACAGCAGCATGGTCGGCATGCCCTCGGTGAGATAGCAGCGGTCGAGCATCGTGACGACCTGGCCGCGCCAGTCGACGACCGCACGCAGGGTGCGGATGAAGGCGTTGCGGGAGGTCTCGTCGGGGAGGGCGTCGACGAGCTTCAGGAGATCCGGGGCGTCCTGGCCGAGGTCGGTGTCCAGCAGCTTCATCAGCCGTACGGCGAGCCCCACCTGGAGCCGCATGCCGGGCACCCGCAGCGAGGACAGCATCAGATCGGCGCCGGGCAGCGACACCAGCCGCAGCACGGGGTTGACCTCACGGCCCACCCCGCCCGCGCTGACCAGGATGAGCCGCTCGGTGCGCTCGGGGAACTGGTAGGCGAACTGCATCGCCACTCCCCCGCCCAGGGAGTGCCCGACCAGGGTGGCCGACTCGATGCCGAGGGTGGTGAGCAGATCACGCACGCCGTTGGCGTACGCGGCCACCGAGTAGTCGGCGCGCGGCTTGTCGGAGTCGCCGTGGCCGAGCAGGTCGGGAGCGATCACGGTGTGCGTGCGGGCCAGGTCGGGGATCAGCTCGGCCCAGGTCGCGGAGGAGTCCCCGATGCCGTGGATGAGCACGAGCGGCGGCCCTTCGCCGGCCATGCGGAAGGCACGGCGGTAACCGTGCACCACGCGGTACTGCAACTCCAGTTCTCCGTCGCCCACCGGGCGCAGCCGGACGGCGCGCACCGGGCGCCGGCGCGGGTCGTCGACCACGTACTCGCCTCCCGTTCCGTTGGCCGCGACGAGGCGGCCGAAAGCCCTTCCTCCCAGCGTAGGACCGCATTCCCCACGGTGATTTCGGGGAGGTTTCGCCTCCGCTAAGCGGGCGAACGCAAGGGCACCGAAGCCGGATTGTCAGTGGTGGACGGCAAGCTGGAGATGCACACCCGTATGACCGACACGACTTGGGGAGAGCCGCCGATGCCCACCGCCGTACTGACCGACCGTGAGCGCACCGCCGTCCAGGCCTATCTGCGGCTGCTGCACACGGTCCGAGCCGCTTTCGACACCGCGTCAGGCCCGCCGGACGCGGCCCGGCCCCCGGTCGTCCCGCCGGCGGTCCTCGCCGAGGCCGACCAGGCACTGGCGGACGCGGGCCTCGCGGGCAACGAGGAGGAGTTCTTCGGGCTGCTGCACAGCTGGTGCCCGCCGGAACCCTGACCGGGCAGGTGCCGTGCGCTCAGGCGTGCGGCACCGTCACCGAGGTCGCCACCAGCCCGCCCTGGACCGTCCAGCGGCCCTCGAAGACGCCGCGCCGCTCCCCGCCCACCAACGGGCCGGGGACGAGGAGTTCGGCACGCAGGGCGCCGCTGAGGGGGTTTGCCGGGTCGACGACGATCTCTATGTCGGCCTCGGAGAAGTCCAGCCACTTGCCGGTGAGGGGGAACCACGCCTTGTAGACGGACTCCTTGGCGCTGAACAGCAGTCGGTCCCAGTGGACCGCGGGGTGCGTCCCGGCGAGGTCCCGCAGCCTGACCCGCTCCCCCGGCAGGGAGACGCTCTCCAGCACACCCTCCGGCAGGAGCTCGTGGGGTTCGGCGTCGATGCCGAGGGAGGCGAGGTCGGCGGCGCGGACCAGGGCGGCGGCGCAGTAGCCCTCGCAGTGGGTCATGCTGCCGGTGAGGCCGGACGGCCACCGCGGGGCTCCGCGTTCACCGGGCAGGATCGGCTGCGGCGGCACGCCGAGCTTCTCCATGGCCCGGCGGGCGCAGGCCCGTACGACGGTGAACTCGCGGCGCCGCTTGGCGACGGCGAGGGCGACGAGGGCAGCCTCCTCGGGGTAGAGCGCCGCGTTCTCCGGCTCGTCGTGGCCGTACGCCTCGACGACCACCACGGAGTCCGGCACAAGTTCCTCGATCACCGTGCGCCGACCTCCCTGGGCACGATCCGGCGCAGCCGTCCCGGCGGGTCCGGCCGCTGCCGCCACTCCCGTGGATAGCCCACCGACACCTCCTCGAACCGGACACCCTCGTGCCAGGTGGTCCTGGGGATGTGCAGATGGCCGTAGACCATCGTCTCGACCCGGAACCTGCGGTGCCAGTCGGCGGTCAGCGCGGTGCCGCACCACATGGCGAACTCGGGGTGCCACAGGACGTCCGTGGGGTGCCGGTCGAGCGGGTAGTGGTTGACCAGGACGGTCGGCAGGTCGTCGGGGAGCGCGGCGAGTCTTCGCTCGGTCCCGGCGACCCGGGCCCGGCACCAGGCCTCGCGGGTCGGGTAGGGGTCGGGGTGCAGCAGGAACTCGTCGTTGCAGACGATGCCGGTGCCGTGCGCGTACTCCAGGCCCTGTTCCTTGGTGGTGCAGCCGGCCGGGAGGAACGAGTAGTCGTACAGCAGGAACAGCGGGGCGACGGCGACGGGGCCGCCGGGGCCGTCCCAGACGGGGTAGGGGTCCTCGGGGGTGAGGACGCCGAGCTCGCGGCACACCTCGACGAGGTGTTCGTAGCGGGCGACCCCGCGCAGGGTGACGGTGTCCTTGGGGTGGGTCCACAGTTCGTGGTTGCCGGGGGCCCAGACGACCTTGCGGAAGCGGCCGGCGAGGGTTTCGAGGGCCCAGCGGACGTCGGCGACGGTCTCGGCCACGTCCCCGGCCACGAGGAGCCAGTCGTCGTCGGTCCCCGGGCGCATCTCCTCGACCAGCGAGCGGTTCTCGGGATAGCCGATGTGCAGGTCGCTGATGGCCAGAAGCTGCGCCGCACCACCGGCCGTAGACGTCACTTCCCGCCCCCTCCGAGCACCCGAGTGGGACCACGAGAACACATTTGGTTTCCTGGTACAAGAGTGGATCGCGGCGGTGCGGTTTCATGATCGGTAAATCCGTAACACGTGCGTTGCACGCGCACCCCTTGAAAGCCGTATGATCGCCCCAACACCACCGCTCTGAACCTCCCTTCGCAAGGGGCGGTTTGGTGACCCTCCAACCACCCTGCCCGGGCCGGGCCTGCTTCGCCCTGCCCGAAAACCCCGAAAGGCGGCCTGCATGCTCTCTCGCGTACGCGTCTGGCTCAACCGCACGTACGCGGAGAACGTGTTCTTCATGGATCAGCTACGGCGAAATCCCAGCGATCGGGCCGTCGAGATCCACGCGACGCACGGAGACGCCGACTCCCCCGTACTGGCCGCCGCCGACACCGCCGAACTGGAGCCGGAGAGCCTGTCCCCGGCCGCCTACGTCGAGTTCGCCCTCGACCAGTGCCGGCGGCGCGGGATCGACGTGTTCGTGCCCCGGCTGCACCAGGCCGCGATCGTGGCGCACCGGGCCGACTTCGCCGCGGCCGGTACGGCGCTGCTGGCGCCGCCGCCGGAGGGTGTGGCCGTCTTCCACGACAAGGTCGTCGCCTACGAGGCGGTCCAGGCGATCGGCGTCCCGGTGCCGCCGTGGTGGCGGGTGCGGACCGCGAACGACCTGGTCGCGGCCGTGGAGAAGCTGGAGGCGGACGGCCACAAGGCGTGCTTCAAGCCGGCGTCCGGCGCGGGCGGGGTGGGCTTCCGGATCATCACGCGCGCCCCCTTCTCGCTCTCGCACCTCAACGGATTTCCCAGCCCGTACGTCTCCCTCGACATGGTCGTCGAGGCGCTGGAGCAGTCCGACGAGCAGGTGGACTGGCTGGTCATGCCGCGGCTCGAACAGCCGGAGGTGTCGGTGGACACGCTCACCGGGACCGACAACCGGGTGCGGCTGGCGATCGGCCGCACGAAGAACGGGCGGCGTCGGGGGTTCACGCGGGACGAGCAGTGGCTGGAGCCGGCGCGGCTGATCGCCGAGGGGTTCGGGCTGCACTATCTGTCCAACATCCAGTTCCGGATGTTCGGTGACCGTCCGGTGCTGATGGATGTCAACACGCGGCCGGCGGGTGGGTTGCACCAGCTGTCCCTGTGCGGGGTCAATGTGCCGTGGGCCGCTGTGCAGTTGGCGCTCGGGGAGGATCCCGGAGTGATCGAGCCGCCGTTCCTGGGGCAGGACTACACGGTGGTGTCGGGGCCGAGGCAGTTGCGGCCGGTGTCGGTGCCGCATCAGCGGGTGGAGGAGGTCGAGCCCTTGTTGCCGTCTGTTCCCGCGCCTTCACCTGTGGTGGAAGCGGCTCAGGTACTGCCGCTTTAGGTTGCGGCCGGGTGCGGGGTTCGGCGTGGCTTGTCGCGCAGTTCCCCGCGCCCCTGGGTGGGTCCAGTTCCTGTCAGTTGTCTTGACACGGGCATTGGTCCATACCAACTTTGTTGCGCACCCCCTTGCACTCCCGAACACCCCCATATCTTCAGGGAGATCGCGTGCGCAACCCACTCAGACGTTCCAGACTTCTCGCCCTGCTCGGCACCGCCGCACTCGCGTTCGTCGGTGCCGTCGCGCTTCCCCAGACGGCCCAGGCGGCCAACGTTCTGACGAACCCCGGCTTCGAATCCGGAAGCCCCTCCCCCTGGACCTGCACCGGGAACCTCGGGTCCGTCGTCTCCTCTCCCGTCCACGGGGGCTCCAAGGCCCTTGCCGGGGCGGTGAGTTCGAGTGACAACGCCAAGTGCAGCCAGACCGTCTCCGTGCGGCCGAACACGTCGTACAGCCTCAGCGGCTGGGTGCGCGGCAGCTATGTGTATCTCGGGGTGGACGGCGGTCCGTCCACGTGGACGTCGTCGCCCTCCGCGTACAGCCAGCTCACCACCTCGTTCACCACCGGGGCCGCGCAGACCAGCGCCACCGTCTACGTCCACGGCTGGTACGCGCAGGGCACCTACCACGCCGACGACATCAGCCTCGACGGGCCCGGCGGGGGCGGTGGTTCGGACACGCAGGCGCCGAGTGCGCCGGGGAGTCTGCGGTCCGCCGGGAAGACGTCCTCCAGTGTGTCGCTGGCGTGGAACGCCTCCTCGGACAACGTCGGGGTGACGGCGTACGACATCTACAGCGGCGCCAACCAGGTGCTCAGCGTCTCCGGGACCAGCGCCACGGTGAGCGGTCTTGCCGCCAGTACCTCCTACACCTTCACGGTGAAGGCGCGGGACGCGGCCGGGAACGTGTCGGCGGCCTCCAACTCCGTGTCCGTGACGACCGACGCGGGCGGCGGTGACGGCGCCGGGTTCAAGCAGGCCGCGCCCTATCTGTACCTCGGCTGGGGTGATCCGCCGAGCGCGACCTCGGTGATGAGCGCGACCGGGATCAAGTGGTTCACGATGGCGTTCGTCCTGTCCTCAGGTGGCTGCAACCCGGCCTGGGACGGAAGCCGGGCGCTGACCGGCGGCAGCGACCAGGCCGTCATCAACTCCATCCGGTCCGCGGGCGGTGACATCGTCCCGTCGATCGGCGGCTGGAGCGGCAACAAGCTCGGACCGAACTGCTCGACGCCCGAGGCGCTGGCGGGCGCCTACCAGAAGGTGATCGACGCCTACGGACTCAAAGCCATCGACGTCGACATCGAGAACACGGACGAGTTCGAGAACGCGACCGTGCAGGACCGGATCCTGAACGCCCTGAAGATCGTCAAGGCCGACAACCCGGGTCTGAGGACCGTTCTCACCTTCGGCACCTCGACCACCGGGCCCACCTACTGGGGCAACCGGCTGATCGAGCAGGCCAAGGCGCTGAACGCGAACATCGACGTGTTCACGATCATGCCGTTCGACTTCGGTGGCGGCAGTGACATGTACGGCAACACCGTGAACGCCACGGAGGGGCTGAAGACCAAGCTGAAGTCCACCTTCGGGTGGGACGACGCGACGGCCTACGCCCACATCGGGATCTCCGGGATGAACGGGCTCAGCGACCAGCAGGAGCTGACCAGCACCGCGGTCTGGACCCAGATCCGTGACTGGGCGAACTCCCACCACATCGCGCGGCTCGCCTTCTGGTCGGTCAACCGGGACCGGCCGTGCCCGGGCGGTGGTGTGACGAGCAACTGCTCCGGCATCGGCCAGAGCAACTGGCAGTTCACCTCGATCACGGCCGGCTTCACCGGCTGAACCGAACGGAAGAGGTCACGGCGGGCCGGAAACCCGCCGTGACCTGGTGACCTACCGCTCAGAACCGTCCCGAGCCCCGGTACAGCTCCGCTTCCCCCTCCAGCTCGACCTTGAGCACCGTGGCGTACGGGTCGAGGTCGGCCTCGGCCGGCGGGTCGATCCACACGATCCCGACGGCCTCGTGGAGACCGCCGACCACCTTGTGCCCGAGTTCGGTCCCGGTGCCGAGGACGGTCACCTTGCGGACGGGGGTGACCAGTCCGCGCAGTCCGATCTCGGCGCGCGGCGCGTCGAAGAGGACCAGATACAGGGTCCGGCCGTCCGCGGAGAGCGTGCTGGGCCCGTAGTGGTGCCCGGCGGGCAGCCCGCGCACGGTTCCGTACACCGCCTCGGAGTGCTTCGCGATCCACTCCCCCAGGCCTTCAAGCCGCTCGACCTGGGGCGCGGGGATCGTGCCGTCCTCCATCGGACCGACGTCCAGGAGCAGGTTGCCCCCGCCGCCGATGGTCTCGGTGAAGTAGCGGATCAGCTGTGCCAGGGACTTGTGGTTGTGGTCCTGGTGCTGGTAGCCCCAGGAGTCGTTGATCGTCAGGCACAACTCCCAGGGACCGTCGGGCGGTTCGATGGGAGCACCCTGCTCGGGCGTCGCGTAGTCGCCCTCGCTGAGCATGCGGGCGTTGAAGACGACGTCCGGTGTGTACGACCGGATGAGCGCGGCGAGTTCGGGGATGCGCCACTGCTCCTCGCTGCGGTCCCACTCGCCGTCGAACCACATCAGGTCGGGCCGGTAGCGGGAGGCGAGCTCCCGGATCTGGCCGTCCCGGTAGGCGATGAACCGCTCCCAGGCCTGAAGGTCCTCGTCCTCGGCCGCGACCTCGGAGTAGCGGTTGTCCTCCTGCTCCGGCGGGCGGCCCGGCTTGCGCGTGGAGGCGTAGTCGGGGTGGTTCCAGTCGGAGTGCGAGTAGTAGAAGCCGACCTTGAGGTCCTTCTCGCGCAGGGCCTCGACGTAGGGACCGACATAGTCCTTGCCGAGGTTCAGGTCGCCGTACTCCGTGTCCCACAGGGCCACACCGTCGTGGTGACGGGTCGTCAGCACCGCGTACCCGGCGCCCGCGCGGGCGAACAGGTCGGCCCAGTCACGGGGGTTGTACCTGGCCCCCGTGAACCGCTCCAGCTGGGACATGTACTGGTCGTGCGGGACGATGTCGTCGTAGAACGACCAGGACTCCTGGACACCGTCGACGGCGTAGATGCCCCAGTGGATGAAGATCCCCAACTTGGCGTCGGTGAACCAGGGTTGCATCGCCATGGGTCAGGCCCTCCGCAGCCGGAGCGTCAGCACCTGGAAGGGGCGCAGCGAGACCTGCACGCCGCCGTCGGCGACCTCGGCCGTCTCGTCCTCCAGGGGGCGCTCCAGCAGGTCGGTGACCTGGGCGCCGGCCAGCGGGAAGCCGGTGCGCAGCACACCGGTCGCGCGGCCGCCGCCCGACTCGTACAGCCGGACCACCACGTCACCGGACCCGTCGTCGGCGAGCTTGACGGCCTCGACGGTCACGCCCTCGCCGTCGACCGAGACGACCGGCTCGGGGGCACCGGCCGCGTCCGCCACCCGCAGGGGCAGGTTGAGGGAGTAGCCCTCGGCGACGGTGTCCTCGATGCTCGCGCCGGGCAGCAGCGAGTAGGTGAAGCGGTGCTTGCCCTGGTCGGCCTCCGGGTCCGGGATGCGCGGGGCGCGGACCAGGCTGAGCCGGACCGTGGTCGTCGTACCGCCGTCCTCGCGGACCGTGCGGGAGACGTCGTGGCCGTAGGTGGAGTCATTGAGGACCGCGACGCCGTAGCCCGGTTCGCCGACGTGCACCCAGCGGTGGCCGGAGACCTCGAAACGGGCCGCCTCCCAGCTGGTGTTGGTGTGCGTGGGCCGCTGGATGTGGCCGAACTGGATCTCCGCGGAGGAGTGCGCGGCGCGGACGTCCACCGGGAAGGCGGCCTTGAGGATCTTCTCGGCCTCGTGCCAGTCGATCTCGGTCTCGAAGTCGATCCGGGGGCTGTCGGCGCGCAGGGTGATGGTCTGGGTGATCGTCGAGCCCTTGCCGAAGGACCGGGTCACGCGGATGGCGCCCAGCAGCGGGTCCGCGGAGACGACCTCTACGGACGTGGGCTCCAGGAGGTCCGTGTAGCGGTTCTTGTAGTGGCTGTCGATGTCCCAGGCGTCCCAGTAGTTCGGGAGGTCGGTGTGCAGACGGAGCAGGTTGCCCTTGTCGCCCAGGACCTCACGCTGGGCACGCAGGTCGTACACGGAGGACAGGGTGCCGTCCTGAGCCACCTCCACCCGGACCAGGCCGTTGTCGAGGACGCGGCCCTCGGCTTTCACAGTCCGGACGGGCTCGGCGTCCGCCGGCGACGCGCTGCCGTTCGCGGGCACCTCGACGTACGCAAGGGCCCCCTCGGACGTACGGACCACCTCGGCCCGGTCGAACGGGCTGGTGTTGAAGACCCGGGTGCCACCGGCGCCCAGCGCGGCCACCGCCTCGGCGGTCAGCGCCTCCAACTCCTCGGCGACCCGGGCGTATTCGGCCTCGGCCTCGCGGTGCACCCAGGCGATCGAGGAGCCCGGCAGGATGTCGTGGAACTGGTGCAGCAGGACCGTCTTCCACAGTCGGTCGAGCTTCTCGTACGGGTAGGAGTAGCCCGGTGCGTGCAGCGCTGCCGTCGTCGCCCACAGCTCGGCCTCGCGCAGCCTGTGCTCGGAGCGGCGGTTGCCCTGCTTGGTGCGGGCCTGCGAGGTGTAGGTGGCGCGGTGCAGCTCCAGGTAGAGCTCACCGACCCAGACCGGGGCGTCCGGGTACTCGGCGCGGGCCTGGGCGAAGAAGTCGTCGGGGTGCTCGACGACGACCTTCGGTGAACCCTCCAGGTCGGCGAGGCGGCGCGCGCGTTCCATGATCTCGCGGGTGGGGCCGCCACCGCCGTCGCCCCAGCCGAAGGGGGCCAGGGAGCGCTGTCCCCCGCCCTTCTCCGAGTAGTTGCGGACCGCGCGGTCCATCTCCTCGCCGCTGAAGCGGGCGTTGTAGGTGTCGACTGGCGGGAAGTGGGTGAAGATCCGGGTGCCGTCGATGCCCTCCCACCAGAAGGTGTGGTGGGGGAACTTGTTGGTCTGGTTCCAGGAGATCTTCTGGGTGAGGAACCAGTCGTTGCCGGCGAGCTTGGCGAGCTGCGGGTAGGCGGCGGTGTAGCCGAAGGAGTCCGGGAGCCAGACGCCCTTGGTCTCGATGCCGAAGTGCTCGATGAAGAACCGCTTGCCGTGGATGAGCTGGCGGGCCATGGCCTCGCCGCCGGGCAGGTTGCCGTCGGCCTCCACCCACATGCCGCCGACGGGGGCCCACTGGCCCTTCTTCACGGAGTCCTGGATGCGGGCCCAGACGTGCGGGTAGTTGTCGCGCACCCACTCGTACTGCTGGGCCTGCGAGCAGGCGAAGATGAAGTCCTCGTACTCGTCGGCGAGCGCGGTGACGTTGGAGAAGGTGCGGGACGTCTTGCGCTTGGTCTCGCGGATGGGCCACAGCCAGGCGGAGTCGATGTGGGCGTGGCCGACGCCGGAGACGGTGTGCGCGCTCGCGTGCGCGGGCTTGGCCAGCACCGGCGCGAGCACCTGGCGGACGGCGGCCGCGCTGCCGGAGACGTCGTCCAGGTCGAGGGCGTCCATGGCCCGGTCCAGGGCGTGCAGGATCTCGTGGCGGCGGGGCTCGTGGTCGGGGAGGTGGACCATGAGCTCGCGCAGCACCTGGAGGTCCAGGTCGAGGTGGAAGACCTCCTCGTCCAGGACGGCGAGGTCGGCGCGCTGGAAGGTGTAGAGCGGCGCGGAGCCGGCCGTGAGCTTGTCGCCCATCGGCGTGACCTTGGAGAAGTTGTCCTTGAGGATGTCCGGGTTGGAGGCGGCCTCGACCAGGTAGTCGATCTGCTCGCCGCCGGTCGCCGGGTTGGCGATGGGGACGTACTGGTTGAGCGGGTTGACGGCCTTCAGGGGGCGGCCGTCGGGCAGGTGGACCAGCGCCTCGGCCTGGTTGCCGGGCCAGTCGCCGATGAAACCGAGGTCGATGACGGCCTCGACGCGCTTTCCGGCCCACTCGGCGGGGATCTCGCCGCGCATCCGGAACCAGGTGGTGCCCCAGGGCGGGCCCCACGGGGTGTCCATCGCGAAGGGCGTGTAGCGGGCGGCCGCGGCCTCCTCGAAGGAGACCGGCTCGCCGGGCGCCTGCCAGGCCTCGACCTCGAAGGGGACGGTGGCCGCGTAGATCGCGGGCTTGATGCGCTGGTCGTGGGCGCGCTGGACGCGCTCCTCGATGCGGCGGCGTTCGTCGTGCATGAAGAGTCTCCAGGGAGGGAGAGGGCGAGCTGGTGGGGCAGTGAAGCGAGGGGAAAGCGCTTTCCAGAGGCAGGTACTACTTAAGGTACGCGAGCCCCGGATGCACCGAGGTGTAGCCCTCGACCAGCTTGCGGGCGACATTGACGGAGTCGACAAGGGGGTGCAGTGCGAAGGCCTTCACCGCGGTGGTCCGCGAGGCGGACTCGGCGGCGGCCAGCACCTCCCGCTCGACCGCCTTGACCGAGCAGACCAGGCCGGTGGCGTGGTCGGGCAGCGGGGCGACGGTGACCGGGTGGGCGCCGTTGGCGTCGACGAGGCAGGGCACCTCGATGACGGCATCGTCGTCGAGCACGGAGAGCGTGCTCTGGTTGCGGACGTTCAGGATCAGCGTGGTGCGCTCGTCCCTGGCGATGGCCCGCATCAGGGCCAGGGCGACCTTCTCGTAGCCGCCGGAGAGGTCGTCGGCGTCGCGCTCGCCGGCGCCGGCCGTCTCCCGGTTCTCGGACATGTAGGTGGCCTCGCGCTCGGCGCGGGTGCGGTCCCAGACGTCCAGCGCCTTCGCACCGGGGGCGCCGACCTCGTCGTAGAAGCGCGCCTGCTGGTCGGCGAGGAAGGCGCCGCGGGTCTTCTCGGCCTGCTGGTAGGCGCGGACGGCCTCGCGGTTGAAGTAGTAGTAGTGCAGGTACTCGTTGGGGATCGCGCCGAGGGACTGGAGCCAGTCGGTGCCGAAGAGCTTGCCCTCCTCGAAGGAGCCGAGCAGGTCGGGGTCGGCGAGCAGGCGTGGGAGCTCGTCCCGGCCGGCGATCTTCAGGCCGCGGACCCAGCCGAGGTGGTTGAGGCCGACGTAGTCGATCCAGGCCTCGTTGGGGTTGGCGCCGAGCACGCGCGCGATACGGCGGCCGAGGCCGACCGGGGAGTCGCAGATGCCGATGACACGGTCGCCGAGGTGGCGGGACATGGCCTCGGTGACCAGGCCGGCCGGGTTGGTGAAGTTGATGACCCAGGCGTCGGGGGCGAGGCGGGCCACCCGCCGGGCGATGTCCACGGCGACCGGGACGGTGCGCAGGCCGTAGGCGATGCCGCCCGCGCCGACGGTCTCCTGGCCGAGGACGCCTTCGGCGAGCGCGACCCGCTCGTCGTTGGCACGGCCCTCCAGGCCGCCGACGCGGATCGCCGAGAAGATGAAGTCGGCGCCGCGCAGGGCGTCGTCGAGGTCGGTCGTGGTCGTCACCGTGGGGGCGTCGGGGACGGCGGCCGCCTGTTCGGCGAGGACCCGGCCGACCGCGGAGAGCCGGCCGGCGTCCAGGTCGTGCAGGACGACCTCGGTCACCCGGCCCTCGGCGCGGTCGGTGAGCAGCGCGCCGTACACGAGCGGGACGCGGAAGCCGCCCCCGCCGAGAATCGTCAGTTTCACTTCTGAGCCTTTCCTGCCAGGACCACCTCGACGCCCGCCTCCTCCAGGGAGGAGCGGGTCGCCGCGTCGACCGGCGCGTTCGTCACCACCACGTTCAGGTCCTCGGGGCCGCAGACCTTCGCCATGCCCGTGCCCGGGAACTTGGCCGTGTCGGCGAGCAGCACGACCTTGTCGCTCGCCTTGATCATGGCCCGCTTGACCGGCACCTCGACGACCGTCGTGTCCATCACCTGCCCACCGGGGCGCACTCCACTGGTGCCGAGGAAGAGCCAGTCGGCGTGCAGCTGGCGCAGGTTGTCCTCGGTGAGGAAGCCGACCAGGGAGCGGTACTCGCGGCGGACCATGCCGCCGAGCAGCACCAACTCGATGCCCTCGTCATCGGCGAGCTCCTCGTAGACCACCAGGTTGCTGGTGATCACGGTGAGCCTCCGGCCGTGCAGCTGGCGGGCCAGCCGGTAGGCGGTGGTGCCGATGTCGAGCAGCACGGACTGGCCGTCGGCGATCAGCGCGGCCGCCCGGGCGGCTATGGCGTCCTTCTCCGCCACCCGGACCTCGGCGACCTCGGCGAAGGGCTGGTCGCCCTCCTCGGCGCGGGCACCTCCGTGCACCCGGGTGAGCAGCCCGTCTTCCTCCAGTTTGACCAGGTCGCGCCTGATCGTGGCGGGGCTCACACCCAGCTGCTCGGAGAGGTCGGTCACAGCCGCGGGGCCACCGGAGCGCAGGGCCCGCAGGATGAGTTGGTGTCGTCGTTCTGCCAGCACGGCGTGAACACTACTCGTCATCTTCAATCAAATCCATGCTCAGTTCTGCTCGGGTATTGACCAATCTCGCGGATCAGCGCACGATTCCGGTCATCGAAATGACGAGTTTTGACGAGAGGCTGTGCGAGTGGACGACGACAGGCCCGATGTGCTGTTGACCGGGCTGCTCTTCTACGACCTCGTCCTGACGGGGCTCGGGAAGCCCCCGACACCGGGCGAGGAGATCTGGACGGCCGGCATGGGCTGTGGCCCCGGCGGCATCGCGAACCTCGCGGTGGCCGCGTCCCGCTTCGGCCTGAGGACCTCTCTGGCCACGGTATTCGGCGACGACTTCTACGGCGAGTACTGCCGTGACGTCCTCGACGATCAGGAAGGCGTCGACCTCGCCTTCTCCCGCACTGCGGACGGCTGGCCCACCCCCGTCACCGTCGCCCTCGCCCACGGTCACGACCGGGCCCTGGTCACCCACGGGCAGGAACCGCCGTACTCCCAGGACGCGCTGATGGGCGACCCGCCCGAGGCACGCACCGCCCTCGTCCACCTGGAGGCCGAGCCGCGCGCCTGGCTCGCCAAGGCCGCCGCCAACGGCACGCAGATCTACGCGGACGTCGGCTGGGACCCCACCCAGGAGTGGTCGAAGGACCTCCTGGACCAGCTGGCCCTGTGCCACGCCTTCGTCCCGAACGAGACCGAGGCCATGGCCTACACCCGCACCGACAGCGCGGTCGCGGCCCTCGGCACGCTCTCCGAACTGGTGCCGGTCGCGGTCGTCACCCGCGGCGGGGACGGCGCGGTGGCCGTCGACCAGATCACCGGCGAGTACGCGGAGGTCCCGGCCCTCCCCGTCGACGTCCTGGACGCGACAGGCGCCGGTGACGTGTTCGGCGCTTCGTTCGTCGCCGCCTCCCTGGGTGGCTGGCCGCTGGAGGAACGGCTGCGGTTCGCCGTCCTCGCGGCCGGACTGTCCGTCCAGCACCACGGCGGCGCCCTCGCGGCCCCCGGCTGGTACGGCGTCGACCGCTGGTGGCGCTCCCTGACCGACCCCGAGCTGCGCAGGACGTACGCCTTCCTCGCCGACCGGCTGCCGGCGGACGCGGGTCCGCCGGTGCGCCACGCCCCGGTCACCCCGCCCCGGCAGCACTGACCCTCACAACGCCCCCACAGTCCAACACCCCTCAGCACCACGAACAGGAACAACAGGAGTGACCCGTGGACCTTTCTCGTAGAGGCTTCCTCCAGGCCGCCGCGCTGACCGCGGCCGCGTCCGGACTGACCGTCGCCTGCGGCGGCAGCTCGGGCTCGGGCGGCACCAAGAACGGCAAGAACCTCACCCTGTGGTACTGGGGCGGCGCGCTCAGCGACAAGGTGGTCGCGGAGGCGAAGACCCACTTCAGCAGCGAGATCAAGCTGACCACGGCGTCCATCGGCGGCGACTTCAAGCAGAAGCTCACCACCACCCTCGCGGCGGGCACCTCCGTGCCGGACATCACCGGCATCAAGGGCGAGGACATCGCGTCCTTCCTGCCGAACGCCAACCGCTTCCTCGACCTGAACGACCTCGGCTTCAAGAAGCTCTCCTCGCAGTACCTGGACTGGAAGACCAAGCTGGCCCAGACCGAGGACGGCAAGCAGATCGGCTTCCCGATCGACATCGGCCCCACCGCGCTCTTCTACCGCGAGGACCTGTTCGCCAAGGCCGGGGTGGACACCGACCCCGCCAAGGTCGCCGCGCTGGTCAAGACCTGGGAGGACTACTTCCAGCTCGGGATCGAGCTGCAGAAGAAGAACCCTGGCACCTACCTGATCAACAACCTCGGCTCCATGTTCGACATGACCGTCGGCCAGGGCACCCAGCGGTTCATCGACAAGGACAACCACTTCATCGGCGACGGCGACCACATCCGCGCCGCGTGGACCACGTCGGTGCGCCCCTACACCCTCGGCCTCGACGCGAAGATCAACGACAACACCTGGAACGCCGCCATCGGCAAGAACCTCCTCACCGAGCTCGGCGCGGCCTGGCACGCGCTGGACATCGAGCAGGCCGCCCCGCAGACCAAGGGCAAGTGGCGGGTGTGCCCGATGCCCGTCGGACCGGCCAACCAGGGCGGCTCCTACCTGGCGCTGCCCAAGCAGTGCCGCAACCCCGAAGAAGCGTTCAAGATCATCAGCTGGATCCTCAGCCCCGCCAACGACGCCCGCGGCTTCACCGACGCCGCCATCTTCCCCGCCGCCCCGGCCGCCTACACGATGCCGGCCATGACGGGCCCCGACGCCTTCTTCGGCGGACAGAAGATCATCGAGGTCTTCGGACCGGCCGCCGAGGCCGTTCCGCTCGCCTACGAGGCCCCGGCCGACGCCGCTGTCATGGCCCCGTTCAAGACGGAACTGACCAACATCGAGGCCAAGGGCAAGAAGCCCGACGACGCCTGGAAGGACGCGGTCAGCCAGGCCAAGCAGATCGCCCGGCGGCAGGGGGTGAGCTGAGGTGACGTCCCCTCCGGTCACCGGTTCCGCCGAGGTGCCGCAGCGCCTCGGCGGGCCGGTCCCGGCCCGGTTCCGCCCGCGGCGCGCCGCTCCCCCGGGCGCCGTCCGGCCCAAGCGGCGCGGGCCGCTGGCGTACTGGCGTCAGTACCTGGCGATCTCGCCGTTCTACCTGATCTTCGCCGCGTTCTCGTTCTTCCCGGTCTTCTACTCGCTGTACCTGGCCTTCCAGCGCTGGGACGGCATGGGCACCATGCAGTTCGTGGGGTTCCAGCAGTTCCGGTTCCTGTGGGACGACCCGGTCTTCTGGCTGTCGATCCGCAACACCCTGGTGATCTGGGTGCTGTCCACCGTGCCGACCCTGTTCGGTGCCCTGGCGCTGGCGACGCTGCTGCACTCGGTGCGCCGCTTCAAGGGCTTCTACCGCATCGCGCTGTACGTGCCGAACGTGACCTCGATCGTCGCCGTGGCGATCTTCTTCGGCGCGGTGTTCAGCAACAACTTCGGTCTGGTCAACGCGATCCTGGGCGTGGTCGGCATCTCGCCCGTTCCGTGGCTGAGCAACCCGTGGCTGATCAAGGTGGTCATCTCGCTGCTGATGACCTGGCAGTGGACCGGCTACAACATGATCATCTATCTGGCCGGTCTGCAGGCGATCCCGGGCTCGATCTACGAGGCGGCGAAGATGGACGGCGCGGGTCCGATCCGCACGTTCTTCCAGATCACCATCCCGATCATGCGGCCGATCATCCTGTTCACGGTCATCATCTCGACCATCAACGGCCTGCAGAGCTTCAGCGAACCGCAGGTCCTGTTCGCCAGCAACGCCGCCAACGCCAACCTCGGCGGCCCGGGCCAGGCGGGTCTGACGACCTTGTTGTACTTCTACCAGTCGGCCTTCCTCAACAACGACTACGGCTACGGCGCGGCCATCGTGTGGGCCTTCTTCGTACTGATCATCATCCTCGTCGCCGTCAACTGGCGCATCACCACACGGGGGAGGAAGGCATGACCGCCGTCGACACCGCGCGGCCGGCCACGGGCGGCAGGAGACTGCGCCGCCCCAAGGGCCTCACCGCGCACATCATCCTCGTCGTGGCCGTCCTGATCTCGGTCTTCCCGTTCGCGTGGACGATCATCATGGCGACCAACACCACGCAGGACATCTACAAGAGCCCGCCGAAGTTCACCTTCGGCTCGCATCTGCTGGAGAACATCCGGCACGTGCTGAACACCATCGACTTCTTCGGGTCGATGCTCAACACGCTGATGGTCGCGACCGTCACCACCGTCCTGGTGCTGTTCATCGACTCCCTGGCGGCCTTCACCTTCGCCAAGTTCGACTTCCCCGGCCGCAAGCTGCTCTTCGGCACGCTGCTGCTGTTCATGATGCTGCCGCTCCAACTGGCGATCCTGCCGCAGTTCATCCTGATGTCGGAGATCGGCTGGGTCGGGATGCTCAAGGCACTCGCCCTGCCCTCCCTCGCCAACGCCTTCGGCATCTTCTGGCTGCACCAGTACATCCAGAACGGCGTGCCCGACGAACTCCTCGACGCCGCACGCATCGACGGAGCCGGGTTCTTCCGCCAGTACTGGAACATCGCGCTGCCGATGATCAGGCCCGCGCTGTCGTTCCTCGCCATCTACGTGTTCGTCAACTGCTGGAACGACTACATCTGGCCGCTCGTGGTGCTCACCGACCCGGCCCACGTGACCCTCCAGGTGGAGCTCGCCCAGCTCAACGTCGGCCACACCACCGACTACAGCATGGTCATGGCCGGTGTGCTGATGGCGGCTCTCCCGCTGGTCATCGTGTTCAGCATCTTCGCCCGCGGGTTCATCGCGGGCGCCACCGAGGGAGCGGTCCAGGGCACCTGACCGGGTGCCGGGAGGAAGGGGTGGGCGATGGGCTACGACATCGGCAAGGTGCTCGTGGTGGGGATGGACGGGCTGCGGTACGACCTGCTCACCCGCTCCCCGGCCGTGGCGCCCGTGCTGCACGGGCTCATGGCGGCGGGCGCCCACGGCACCAGCCTGCTGCCCTACGGCGAGGTGGACGGCCAGGCCCCGGACGGGCCGTCCACCAGCATGGCCTACACCGACTCCGGGCCCGGCTGGTCGAGCGTGCTGACCGGTGTGTGGCCCGACCGGCACGGAGTGCGGGGCAACGACTTCGCCGGTGCCGACTACACCCGCTACCCCGACTTCCTGACCCGGGCCGGCACCGCCCGGCGCCGGCTGCGTACCGCGGCCGTGGTGTCCTGGCCGGAGCTGATCCGGCGCGGCACCCTCGGCCCCGCCGTCGGCCGCCGGGTGCGCTACGACGGCGAGACGGACGGCTACGGCACCGCGGACCGCCTCGTCGCCCGCACCGCCGAGCGCTGGATCGCCCAGGAGAATCCCGACGCCGTGTTCGTGTACTTCGGCGCCACCGACGAGGCCGCCCACGCCATGGGCCCGCACAGCCTCGCCTACGACCGGGCCCTGCTCACCCAGGACACCCACCTCGGGTGGCTGCTGGCGGCCATCGACGCCCGGCGCTCGGACCCCGCCCGCGCGCGGGAGCGCTGGACCGTGCTGGTCACCACGGACCACGGCCACCTCGACACCGGCGGCCACGGCGGCGACACCCGAGCCGAGCGCGAGGTGTTCGTCGTCCTGGCCGAGCCCGGCATGTCCGGCGGCACCCGCCTCGACACACCGCGCCTCATCGACATCGCTCCCACCGTCCTGGACCGGCTCGGCGTCCCCGTCGACCCGGACTGGGGCCTGCAGGGCCGTGTCCTGCACGGCCACGGACAGTCCTGCCACGCCCCGGCACCACCCACCTCGCCACCGACTCCGGAACGGCCATGACCGACGCACCCCGCGGACCCCACCCCGACGATCCCCTCATCGCCCTGCGCCCCTGGGAGGCACCCGAGGTGACCTCCTGGGGGCGACTCCCCATGAACGCCGTCGACCGGCGCTCCGGAGCACTCCCCCTGGACGGCGACTGGCGCTTCCAGTTGCTGCCCACTCCGGACGCGCCGGTCGGCGGTGCCTGGTCCTCGGCGTACGTCCCCGGCGTCTGGACGATGCAGGGCACGGACGACCTGCCGCAGTACCTCAACGTCCGTATGCCGTTCCCGGAGTTTCCGCCCCACTCGCCTGCGGTGAATCCCACGGGCGTGTACGAGCGTGAGGTGGACGTCCCCGCCGAGTGGGCCGGGCGCCGGATCGTGCTCCAGGTCGGGGCCGCCGAGAGCGTGCTCCTCGTGCACGTGGACGGGCGGCCGGTCGGGATCTCCAAGGACTCCCACCTGGCGGCCGAGTTCGATCTCACAGGACTCGTGAGCGCCGGTGCGCGGAGCGTCGTACGGCTGACGGTCGTCAAGTGGTCGGACGCCTCGCACATCGAGGACCAGGACCAGTGGTGGCACGGCGGGGTCACCCGGTCCGTGCTGCTGTACGCGACGGATCCGCTGCATCTCGCGGACGTGACCGTACGGGCCTCGTACGGCGGTGAGTTGCAAGTCGACTGCCGGGTGCGTGAGTCGGGCGGCGCGCTGCCCGAGGGGTGGTACGTCAGCGGAGAGCTGGACGGTCAACTCCTCACCCAGGATGCGGAGTTCGACCGTCTCAACCGGGAGGACGAACGGGTCTCGGACTTTCAGGGCGAGGCACGTCTGGGTGCCACCGTCCCGGGCGTCCGCACCTGGAACGCCGAGACGCCCGAGCTGTACGACCTCACTGTCCGGCTGCACCGCGCCGACGGCACGGTCGCCGACACCTCACGGCACCGGATCGGCTTCCGGGACGTCGAGATCGTCGGCCGGGATCTCCTGGTCAACGGCGAGCGGGTGTTCATCCGGGGCGTGAACCGGCACGACTTCCATCCCCTGACAGGCCGGACGGTGTCGTACGACGACATGCGCGCCGATCTGATCACGCTGAAGCGCTTCGGGTTCAACGCGATCCGCACGTCCCACTACCCGAACGACCCCACGCTGTACGACCTCGCCGACGAGCTCGGTTTCTACGTCGTCGACGAGGCGGACATCGAGTCGCACGACCACGCCCACGAGATCGCCGACGACCCGCGCTATCTGAACGCCTTCGTGGACCGGGTCTCGCGAATGGTGCTGCGGGACAAGAACCATCCGTCGGTCATCATCTGGTCCCTCGGCAACGAGTCCGACTACGGGGCCAACCACGACGCGGCCGCCGGTTGGGTGCGGCGGAGAGATCCGACGCGGCCGGTCCAGTACGAGGGGGCGGCCAAGCTCGACTGGGCGGACCCGTCCCTGGCATCCGACATCGCCTGCCCCATGTACGCCTCCCTGGAGGAGTGTGTCGAGCACGCGCTCTCCGGGCGGCAGACCAAGCCGCTGATCTGGTGCGAGTACTCCCACGCCATGGGCAACAGCAACGGCACACTCGCGGACCATTGGGCGGCCATCGAGTCAACGCCAGGTCTTCAGGGCGGGTTCATCTGGGAGTTCTGGGACCACGGCATTCTCCAGCGTGTGAACGACGGCAGACCGGTCGGGCGTGGGGGCGCCGGGCTCTATGACAACGGTGTCGCCGCGCCCGGACACCGCTGGGCGTACGGCGGCGACTTCGGCGAGCCCGACCACGACGGTGCCTTCATCGCGGACGGGGTGGTCCTTCCCGACCGCACGCCCAAGCCGGTGATGTACGAGCACCGGGAGATCGCGGCGCCGGTGCGGATCGAGTGCTTCCGGCACGAGGGCATCGTGCTCGGCAACCACCAGCACTTCCGGGGCCTCGCCTGGCTGGCCGGTGAGTGGGAGCTGTCGCTGGCCGACGGCCGTACTCTGACCGCGCCCGCCGAACTGCCCGATCTGCGGCCCGGCGAGACGGCTGCCGTGCCGCTGCCCTTCACGCTGCCCGAGGACGGCGGCGAGGCCTGGCTGACGCTGCGGGTGACGACCGCCGGGGACGAGGCCTGGGCGCCGCGCGGCACGGTGGTGTGCCTGCCGCAGGTGCGACTGCGGGAGGCGGTGCCGCAGGCTCCGGTCCCGGTGCGGAACCGTTCCGTCAAGGTCGACGACGACGGTCTCCTGATCCACCCCCTGCTTACCTGCGCCCCCACGCTCTCGCTGTGGCGGGCACCCACCGACAACGACGAGCTCGGCGGGACGGCACCACGCTGGCGCGACTGGGGCCTGGACGCCCTGGTGCGCAAGGTCGCGCACATACGGCAGACCGCCGGACGGGTCACCGTCCACGCCGAGTACGTCTCCGAAGCCGGAGTCGTCCGCCATGTGCAGGTCCTCACCGAGGTCGAGGGCGGGGTGCACATCGAGGAGTCGGCGGAACTCCCGGACGTCCTCGTCGACGTGGCGCGGGTCGGCTCCGTGTTCGAGACGATCGCCGGGCTCGACCTGATGGAGTGGTACGGACAGGGCCCCTGGGAGTCCTATCCGGACCGCGCCTTCGGGGCGCCGGTCGGCCATCACTCGGTGCCCGTGGACGAGCTGTTCACCCCCTATCTGCGCCCCCAGGAGAGCGGCGGCCGGCACGGCGTACGGCACTTCACGCTCTCCGCGCCCGACGCCACCGGCCTCTCGGTCGTCCTGGACGAACCGCGCCAGGTCGGGGTGAGCCGGTACCGCGCCGCGGACCTCACCACCGTGGCCCACCACGACGAACTCGTCCCGAGGGCGGGCTGTGTGGTGCACATCGACGCGGCCCACCGCGGCCTCGGCACCGCCTCGTGCGGCCCCGACACCTCTGCCTCCTACCTCGTCGCGCCGGGCGTCCACCGCTGGAGCTGGACCCTGCGCGCGCTCTGAATCCCCTCTCGACTTCACTTTGCTACGGAGCACACGTGTGTACTTCGCATGACCAGAACCAGGGCGAGGCCGCGCAGGCCGGTGCCGGACGGCGCAGTTTCCTGCGGGCGACGGCGCTCCTGGGCGCGGCCGCCACGGCGGGTGTCGCGATGCCGGCGGTGGCCGAGGCGTCGACGTCCGGATGGCGTCCCGACACGGAGAGCCGGCGCTTCACGCTCGCCGTGATGCCCGACACGCAGTACCTCTTCGACGGGCCGAGCATCGACAAGGCGCCCTTCGAGGCCTCGCTGCGGTATCTCCTGGAGCACGGGAAGGACGAGAACATCGTCTTCCTGTCCCACCTCGGCGACCTCACGCAGAACGGCGCGGTGGCCGAGTTCGCCGCGATCGGCGACGCGTTCCGGCTGCTCGACCGGCGGGGCGTGGGCTACAGCGTCCTCGCGGGCAACCACGACGTGAAGTCGTCCAGCACCGACCAGCGCGGCGCGACGCCCTACCTGGACACGTTCGGGCCTGAGCGGTTCAAGGGGCACAGGACCTTCGGCGGTGCCTCGCCCGACGGCTACAACACGTACCACCTCTTCAAGGCCGCGGGGCGCGAGTGGATGGTGCTCGCGCTGGACTGGCGGCTGTCGGACCAGGGGTACGCCTGGGCGAAGAGTGTGCTGGCCGCCCACCCGAAGACCCCGGTCGTCCTGACCACGCACGAGCTGGTCGTCGAGGACGACACCCTCTCGGACTACGGTCAGCAGCTGTGGGACCAGCTGGTCAAGGACCACGACCAGATCTTCCTCACCCTCAACGGGCACTACTGGCCGGCCGGCCGGGCGACCCGCGAGAACACCGCGGGCAACGACGTCCACCTGCACCTGACGAACTACCAGAACCGGTACTTCGGCGGCGCGGCCATGATCCGCCTGTACCGCTTCGACCTCGACCGCGGTGTGATCGACGTGGAGACGGTGTCCCCGTGGATCCTGGGCCGGGCCTCGAAGGGGCTCAACGAGCAGGAGCGGCAGGAGATCGAGCTGAGCGGGGACGCCGACCGGTTCTCGGTCGACATCGACTTCGAGAAGCGCTTCGCCGGGTTCGACCCGGTGCCCGCGCGTCCGGCGCGTCCGGTGTCGACGATGCTGATACCGGGTACGGCCGCGTACTGGCGGTTCGATTCGGCGGTCTCCGGCACGGTCCGCGATCTCTCCGGCCGCGGCAACGACCTGACCGTCGTGTCGGTGGGCGGCGGTTCGCTCGGCTGGTCCGCCGACCACCACCCCGACCAGCCCGGCCACGGCAGCCTGGAGTTCCAGGGCTACAAGTCGCCGCTCAAGGGCGCGTATCTCCAGACGGTCGACAAGGCGCCGATCAACTCCGCGGTGTTCAAGGACGGTTACACCATCGAGGTGTTCTACCGCATGCCCGCCGACTGGGACCCGGACCACAACGCCTGGGCGGGACTGGTCAGTCGGCGGGGCACGGGCGGTGCCGCGGGCAAGACCGCGGACGACCCCGACGAGCCGCTCGCCACGCTGTCGCTGTCCAACGACCGTGAGCCGCAGTGGGCCATGCGGCCGCTCAACCAGGAGGGCATCGCCACCAACTGGGGTCAGGAGACCCCGCTGGAGACCTGGTGGCACCTCGCCGTCGTCAACGACGGAAAGCACACCACGCTGTACGTCCAGGGCTGCCCGGTGGTCCGCAACCCGAAGGCGTCCGCCGTCGGGATCACCTCGGTCTCGGAGCCGTGGCTGCTGGGCGGCTACACGTACGCCGACAAGATCGACCAGATCTTCCACGGCCGGCTCGGCGACGTCCGTATCGTGTCGCGAGCGCTGCCCGTCTCGTCCTTCATGACCCACTGACCTTCGAGGACCATTGTGACCGAGCAGCAGCTCCCCTCCTGGGCGGACCCCTCCGTCTCCCCCGCCGATCTCGACGCCCAGGGTGTGTCGAGACGTGGACTCCTGCGCCGTGCGGGCCTGTTCGGCGCGGCCTTCGCTCTGGGGTCGGCGACTCCGGCGCTGGCCGCTTCGAGTCGCCCTCGCTTCGGCGGCGACGACCCCCGCCTGGCCTACCTCGTGGGCGACCACCACGTGCACTCCGTCTACAGCCACGACGCCAAGTACACCTTCTCCCAGCAGGCGCAGGCCGCCGCGAAGTACGGCCTCGACTGGATGGTGTTCAACGAGCACTCCAACTTCGGGCACGCCTCCTACGGCGCCAAGTTGGAGCACGCGGAGATCGTCAAGGCCCGCGCGGAGAACCCGCGCCAGCTGATCTTCCAGGGCCTGGAGTGGTACATCCCGGCCGCCGAGCACTGCACGGTGTTCGCCGCTCCCGGCCCCCACGAGACCGACCTGCTCACGCAGTTCGAGCTCGCCTACGACGGCAAGCTCCTGGGCTACACCGAGGGCTCCGCGGGGGCCGCCGACACCGCCCGCAACGAGGCCCACGCCGTCAAGGCGATCAAGTGGCTGGCGGAGCAACGCCGTTCGGGGTACGTCGACGACGTCCTCGTGCTCGCCAACCACCCGCTGCGCCTCGGCATCGACTCCCCGCACGAGATGCGGGGCTGGCGGGACGCGGCCCCCGAGATCATGATCGGCATGGAGGGCGCACCGGGCGCCCAGGGCGCGGCGATCCCCGGCTGGCGCGGGGCGACCTCGATCCGCGGCGAGTACGAGAACAAGCCGTCGGCGCAGTCGTGGTCGGGCTATCCGGCCGAGGCGTATGTGACGTACGGCGGCTTCGACTGGGCGACCGCGACCGTCGGCGGGCTGTGGGACTCGATGCTGGCAGAAGGCAGCCTGTTCTCGATCACCACGAACTCCGACAACCACCGCACGGTCTTCGACACCTGGGCGAACGGCACCTGGCCGACCGGGCAGAACTTCGACAACACCGGCAAGCTGCCCGACCCGGTGAACACCGACACCCCGCAGCCCGGCAGCGACTTCTGGCCGGGCGAGTTCAGCCGCACCCACGTCGGCGTGACCCGCTACGGCTACCGTTCGGTGATGGCGGGCCTGCGCGCGGGCCGGGTCTGGGTGGACCACGGGCATCTGCTCGACGGGCTCGACGTCCGGCTGAAGCGGGACTGCGACTTCGGGCGCGGGGTCACGCTGGGCGGCCGGCTGCGGGTCCGCAAGGGCGAGAAGATCACGCTGTACGTCACGGTCACGAGCGCCTCCCGGGCCAACCCCCAGGGAATCGTGCCCGAGTTGGCGCACGTGGACGTGATCCGGGGCGCGGTGCGCGGTCCGGTGAGCGACCGGGACAGCTGGCAGGCGCCCGACACCAAGGTCGTACAGACGAAGGACGTGTCGGGCCGGAAGGGTACGTACACCCTGCGCATCCCGCTGACCGCCAGGGACGAGTCCTTCTACGTCCGGCTGCGCGGCAGCGACGGGAACCGTCATGGTGCGGGCTACCTCGGGGCCTCGGTCGACCCGCACGGGCCCGTTCCGCACGCGCCCGGAGACGGTGACCCGTGGGCGGATACGTGGTTCTATTCCAACCCCATCTTCGTCGACGTGGCGGGTGCCTGATGAAGCGTCACCTCACAGCCCTGGGCTGCTTATTAAGTGCCTTCGCGCTCGGCACGGGTCCCGCCTTCGCGGGCGGTGACCCGCACTGGGTGGAGACCGGGACGGCGTACACCGACACGCTGGGAGGCGGGCAGGGGCTCGCCTCCCGGGCGGACGGTTCGCTGCTGTACCGGGGGCTCACGGACATCCCCCTCGACCTGCGCCTCAAGGGCTGGAACCACGTGGGTGACCCGGACATCGCGCGCGGCCATGTCTTCGACGCCTACCAGGGGGCGGACACGGCCACGTCGAAGATGTTCGCGGTCACCACGCCGGCCGGGAAACGCTACGAGTACGTGCATGCCCTCAACCCCGGCGAGAAGGTCAACAACTCCTTCGCCGCCGTCTCGCCCGACGCGCAGTGGCTGGTGTCGGGCGAGTGGGGGGACCAGAACAGACTCCAGGTGTTCCCCGCGCCCCTGCTCAACTCCTCCACCCCGCCCAAGGGCGGTGCGCTGAAGGAGGCCTGGCAGATCACCCTGGACAGGCCGGTGCGCGACGTCCAGGGCTGCGACTTCGTCACGGACACCCGCCTGGTGTGCGCCTCGAACGACGCCACCGGCTCGCTGTTCCCCGAGATCCGCCCGCTCCTCCAGGTCGACCTCCCGCACAAGGTGGACGGCCGGCCGATCACGGGCGAGGTGAAGAGCCTGTTCGCGCTGCCACAGCGCAGCGTCTGCACGGAGGGCTCGTTCGAGGCGGAGGGCGTGGACCACGACCCGGGCAGCGGCACACTCCGGGCGGAGATGATCCCGCCCGGAGTGTGTGCGGTGTCGACGGCCGTGTACTCGTACCGTCAGGCGTAGAACCGCGACAGGCTCTGGAGCACCGCCGCCGGCTTGGCCCCGCCCTCGATCTCGATCGCCCCGTCGACGGTGACCTGCACGCCGCCCGGCACCTCCTCGACGTCAGTGAGCTTGGCGACGAGGCGGATGCGGGAGCCCACCTTCACCGGGGAGGGGAAACGCACCTTGTTCAGGCCGTAGTTGACCTTGGTCGTCACGCCCTGGACGTCGAGGAGCTCGGTGAACAGCGGGATGAAGAGCGAGAGCGTGAGGTAGCCGTGGGCGATGGGGGCGCCGAAGGGTCCCTCGGCCGCCTTCTCGGGGTCCACGTGGATCCACTGGTGGTCGCCCGTTGCGTCGGCGAACGTGTTGATGCGCTCCTGGGTGACCTCGATCCACTCGCTGGTGCCGAGGTCGCTGCCGGCGAGCTTCTTCAGTTCGTCGAGGCCGTTGACGGTGACGCTCATGTAGCTGTCCTTGTCTAGGAGTTGGAGCCGAAGCGCTTGCGCACCCGGGCCTTGAGGAGCTTTCCGGAGGCGGTGCGCGGGAGTTCGTCCGCGACCACCACCGATTTGGGGATCTTGTACTTGGCGAGCCGGCCGGCGAGGGAGGCGAGCACATCGTCGCCGTCGAGCCGCGCACCCTCGCGGGGCACGACGACCGCCCGCGGCACCTCACCCCACTTTTCGTCGGGGACGCCGATGACCGCGCACTCGACGATGTCCGGGTGGGCGAGGAGCAGGTCCTCGATCTCGGCGGGGTAGATGTTCTCGCCGCCGGAGATGATCATGTCCTTGATGCGGTCGACGATGAAGACATAGCCGTCCTCGTCGATCCGGGCCGCGTCCCCGCTGCGGAACCAGCCGTCGGTGAAGGAGGCGGCCGTCTCCTCGGGCAGTCCCCAGTAGCCGGGCATGACGTGCGGGCCCCGGATCACGACCTCACCGGTCTCGCCGACGTCGACGGGTGCCAGGTCCGGCCGTACGACCCGCACATCGCTGAAGAAGTGCGGTACGCCCGCCGAGCCGACCTTGCTGGCGCAGTGCTCGGCGTCCAGGAGCAGGGTGCCGGGGGACGCCTCCGTCATGCCGTACCCCTGCAGGAAGGTGAGCCCCC
Source organism: Streptomyces sp. NPDC048420 (assembly GCF_040651535.1). Classification (NCBI taxonomy): domain Bacteria; kingdom Bacillati; phylum Actinomycetota; class Actinomycetes; order Kitasatosporales; family Streptomycetaceae; genus Streptomyces; species Streptomyces sp. NPDC048420. Next base: position 75,083 of record NZ_JBEZKG010000026.1, on the reverse strand, counting down.
GCTGACCGTACGCGGTGATCAGCGGGGTCGACACCGGGGAGCCGCCGCAGGTCAGGATGCGCAGGGAGGACAGGTCCGCGTCCGCCCAGCGCGGGTGCCTCGCCACCTGTTCGAACATCGTCGGCACCCCGAACATGAAGGTGATCCGGTGCTGTTCGATCAGGTCGAAGGTCGCGTTCGGGTCGAAGGCCTCGACCAGGACGCAGGTCCCGCCCTTCAGCAGGACCGGCAGGGTCAGCATGTTCAGGCCCGCCGTGTGGAACAACGGGGCCGAGACCAGGGCGCGTTCGTCGGCGATCAGGTCGTGGTCGACGAGGACGTTGATCGCGTTCCAGGTCAGGTTGCCGTGGGTGAGCATGGCGCCCTTGGGCCGCCCGGTCGTGCCCGAGGTGTACATGATGATGCAGGTGTCGTCGGGCGTGACCGGCTCGTCGATCGGTTCGGCCGGTGAGTCGGCGAGCAACTGCTCGTACTCGGCGCCGACTTCGGCGTACGTACGCACATCGGTGCTGCCCGGCAGTCCGGCGACGAGCCCCGCGTGCGAGGGGCCGTAGACCAGCGCCCTGGCCCCGGAGTCGGAGAGCTGGTAGGCGATCTCCGGTCCGGCGAGGCGGGTGTTGAGGGGGACGAAGACCGCGCCGAGGGTGCCCGCCGCGAACAGCGTCTCCAGGTAGGAGGGGTGGTTGGGGCCGAGGTAGGCGACCCGGTCGCCGCGCCGGATGCCCCGGGCGCGCAGGGCGTGCGCGAGGCGGGTGACGCGGGTGTGCAGTTCGGCGTACGTGACCGTCGTGTCGCCGTGGATCAGGGCGGTGCGGTGCGGGGTCTTGCGGGCCCGGCGTGCGGGCCAAGAGCCCAGTCCCTCGTTGCGCATCTGAGGCCCCTTATGGCTTGGTCAGCCCGAGCAGACGGGCGGCGTTCTCCTTGAGGATCTTCGGCTTGACCTCGTCCTTGATCGACAGCTTCTCGAAGTCGGCGAGCCAGCGGTCGGGGGTGAGGACGGGGAAGTCGGAGCCGAAGAGCACCTTGTCCTTGAGCAGCGTGTTCGCGTACTGCACGAGCTGCGGCGGGAAGTACTTCGGCGACCAGCCGGACAGGTCGATGTGGACGCCCGGCTTGTGGGTGGCTACGGCGAGGGCCTCGTCCTGCCAGGGGAAGGACGGGTGCGCCAGGATGATCTTCAGATGCGGGAAGTCGGCGGCGACGTCGTCGACGTGGAGGGGGTTCGAGTACTTCAGCCTGATCCCCCCGCCCCCCGGGACTCCGGCACCGATGCCCGTCTGCCCGGTGTGGAAGAGGGCGATGGTGCCGGTCTCCTCGATCACCTCGAAGAGGTCGTACGCCACTGCCCTGTCGTTGGGGAAGAAGCCCTGGATGCTGGGGTGGAACTTGAAGCCCTTCACCCCGTACTCCTCGACCAGACGGCGGGCCTGCTTCACGCCCGCCTTGCCGCGGAAGGGGTCGATGGAGGCGAAGGGGATCAGCACGTCGGAGTTGGCGGCCGCCGCCTCGGCGACCTCCTCGTTCGGGACGGGCGCGGTGCCGGTCGCGGACTCGGCGTCCACCGTGAAGATCACGGCGGCCATCTTCCGCTCGCGGTAGTAGGCGGCCGTCTCCTCCAGGGTGGGCTTCCGCTTTCCCTCGACCTTGAAGTAGGCGGAGGAGGCGTCGTGCAGGTCGTCGTCCAGCGAGGAGTGGCCCTTGGAGGAGACCTCCGCGTGGGTGTGTACGTCGATGGCGACCAGTTCGTTGATGTCCATCAGGCCTCCGGAAGCTTCGGTGCCGGGATACCGACGGTCTGGAGCTCGGCACCGACCGAGGTGGGGAAGGCGTCGGCCAGGGTCTCGGGGGTCCAGCCGCCGTCGGCGTAGGCCGTCTTGATCTCCTGCGGATGGGACCAGAGTGCCACCTTGTCGCCGCCGATGCCGATCGCCTGCCCGGTGATGCCCCGGGCGGCCTCGGAGGCGAGGAAGGGGACCAGCGCCGCGCAGTCCTCGGGGGTGCCGAAGCCCTCGCCCTTGCGGAGGAAGTCCGGGAGCGGCTCGCCGTTCCTCATGGCCTCGATGTACGGGGCGAAGGCGGGGATGGTCTCGGTCATCGCGGTGGCGGCGACCGGCACGATCGCGTTGACGGTGATGCCCGCGCGGCCGAGTTCCATGGACCAGGTGCGGGCGAAGGCGGCGATGCCGGCCTTGGCGGCGGCGTAGTTCGTCTGCCCGAAGTTGCCGCGCTGTCCGGCCGGGGAGCCGACCAGGATCAGGGAGCCGCCCTCGCCCTGCTCGCGCATCCGGACGGCGGCGGCGCGGGCGCAGGTGAAGGTGCCCTTGAGGTGGGTGGCGATCACCGCGTCGAAGTCGTCGTCGGTCATCTTCCACAGCACCTTGTCGCGCAGGATGCCGGCGTTGGTGACCAGGATGTCCAGCCGCCCGAACTCCTCCACGGCCCGGTTCACCAGCCGCTCGGCGGCCTCGGTGGTGCCGACCGGGACGACCTCGGCGACGGCGGTGCCGCCCGCCTCGGTGATGGACTTCACGGCCTGCTCGGCCACGGCCTCGTCGACGTCGTTGACGACCACGGAGGCGCCGTGGGCGGCGAGGGCGTGCGCGTAGGCGAGACCGAGGCCCCGGCCACTGCCGGTGACGACGGCGACCTTGCCGGTGAGATCGATGCTGGACACGAGCGGGTCCCTTCACATGGGTTCACATGGGTTCGCATGGGGTGCGGCTACGGGATCGAAGCTAAGAGCAATAATTGGTGACGTCAATAGTTGTTGTTCACCTATGGGTGCGCCATGCTGGAATCTCCCTGACACACCGAGCGCGAGGAGCCCGCCATCACACGCCAGCACGTCACCCCGAAGCCCATCGACTCGGAGGAGCCGTGGATGCGCGGGCTGCACGCGGACACCGGTTACCTGCTGTACCGCCTGGGCCTGCGCTCGGGTCAGCTCTTCAACACGTTCCTCCAGGAGTCGGGCCTGCGGCTGCGGCACTATGCGGTGCTGCGCTATCTCGTCGGCTCCGAGGGCGCCCTCCAGCGGGAGCTGAGCACCCGGCTCGGCTACGACCCCAGCGCGATCGTCGGCCTGGTCGACGACCTGGAGAAGCTGGGCCTGACCGAGCGCCGGCCCTCCCCCGACGACCGGCGCAGCAAGATCGTCGTGCTCACCGAGGACGGCCGGGCCTTTCTGCGCGGCACCGACGAGGCGGGCAGACGGGTCACCAACGACCTGCTCGCCCCGCTCGACGCGGCCGAGCGCGAGACGCTCCAGGCCCTGCTCCTGAGGGTCGCCGACCAGCCATGACCGTCCGTTCCGCGCCGGACCGGCTGCTCTCCGTGCTCGCCGCGTTCGACCACGACCACGCGGCGCTGTCCCTGACCGACATCAGCCGGCGGGCGGGGCTGACCCTGACCACCACGCACCGCCTGGTGGGCGCGCTGACCGACTGGGGCGCGCTGGAACGGGACGACGCCGGCGTCTACCACGTGGGGCTCCGCCTCTGGGAGGTCGCCGCGCTCGCACCGCGCGGGGTCGCGCTCAGACAGCTGGCGCTGCCGTTCCTGGAGGACCTGTACGAGGCCACCCACGAGAACGTGCAGCTGGCGGTCCGGGACGGCTCCGACGTCGTCTACATCGAGTGGATCTCGGGGCGTTCGTCGGTCGGTGTGCACATCCGGGTCGGTGCGCGCTGGCCGCTGCACGCCACCGGGGTCGGCCTGGTGCTGCTGGCCCACTGCGAGCCGCGGGAGCAGGAGGAGTACTGCGCGACCCCGCTCGCCGTCTTCACGCCGTACACGATCGCCGATCCGGTGAAGCTGCGCCGGGCCCTGGCCGAGGTCCGGCGCACCGGCGTGGCGGTGAGCAGCCGACAGGTCACCGACGACGCCCTGTCGGTGGCCGCCCCCGTGTGCGGCCCGGACGGCTCGGTCGTCGCAGCGGTGTCGGTCGTGGTGCCCCAGGCCGACGCCCAGGTCCCGGTGTTGATCCCCGCGGTACGGCTCGCGGCGCTCGGAATCTCACGCGCCCTGGGGTGGCAGCCCAAGGTCGCACCCCGTTCGGGTGCCGGACATCCCCCGCACCGGTGAGGCCCCGGCCGCACCGGCCTCGTGATACTGGACCGAGGACGCTCATGTCCGCCGCCCGGAGGCCCTGGCAAGCCCCCTCACCGACCCGACCGCCGATCCCCGCGATGCGGCCCACGGCCCTCCGGATCTCGCGAGCCCTGGGGTGGCAGCCCACGGCCGCACCCCGCCCCGGCACCGGACATCACTCGCACCGGTGAGGCCCCGGCCGCACCGGCCTCGTGATACCGGACCGAGGACGCTCATGTCCGCCGCCCGGCGGCCCTGGCAAGCCCCCTCACCGACCCGACCGCCGATCCCCGCGATGCGCCCCACGACCCTCCGGATCTCGCGAGCCCTGGGCAGACAGCCCACGTCCGCACCCCGCCCCGGCACCGGACATCCCCCGCACCGGTGAGGCCCCGGCCGCACCGGCCTCGTGATACCGGACCGAGGACGCTCATGTCCGCCGCCCGGAGGCCCTGGCAAGCCCCCTCACCGACCCGACCGCCGATCCCCGCGATGCGGCCCACGGCCCTCCGGATCTCGCGAGCCCTGGGGTGGCAGCCCACGGCCGCACCCCGCCCCGGCACCGGACATCACTCGCACCGGTGAGGCCCCGGCCGCACCGGCCTCGTGATACCGGACCGAGGACGCTCATGTCCGCCGCCCGGCGGCCCTGGTAAGCGCCCTCACCGACCCGACCGCCGATCCCCGCGATGCGCCCCACGACCCTCCGGATCTCGCGAGCCCTGGGCAGACAGCCCACGTCCGCACCCCGCCCTGGCACCGGACATCCCGCGCACCGGTGAGGCCCCGGCCGTGTCGGCGTCGTGATAGCCGCTGATCCCCGCGATGCGCCCCGCAGCACTCGGAATCTCACGGGCCCTGGCCCGACAGCCCACGGCCGCACCCCGCCCCGCCCCGCCCCGGCACCGGATATCCCTCGCACCGGTGAGGCCCCGGCCGTGTCGGCGTCGTGATACTGGAACGGCCCCGGCCCCGAGGAGCCGCTCATGTCCGCCGCCCGGTCCTGGTACTCCCCTGTCGTGACCCGACTGAGGACGACGAACCCGTACGTCGTCGACAGCGCGCTCGCCGTGCTCGTGCTGTTCGCCGCGTCCCTGCAGTGGATGTTCCCCGACGAGGGCGACGACCGGCTGACCCTGGTGGGTTGGCTGCTGGGGGCCGCCACCGCCGTGCCCCTGGTCTGGCGGCGCCGCCATCCCTACGCGTGCGCCCTGGCGGTCTCGGCGGCCACCACGGCGATGGCCTACTACCACGCGCCACCGCCCGACGTGCTCTACGGCGGGTTCGTCGTCCTCTACACCATGGCCGCGCAGGGCCTGCCCTGGCAGCGTCGCACCATGCTGGCGAGCTGGCTGCTCGGGGCCGTGCTGACCATGCAGCACAAGGAACACTCCGAGCCCTTCGAGTACGCCTTCCACGTCACCGGCATGATCTGCGCCTACGGCCTCGGAGTGCTGGCCCGGGTGCAGCGCGCGTACACCGCGGCCGTCGAGGACCGGGCCCGTCGGCTGGAACGGGAGAAGGCCGCGGAGACCGCGAGGGCCATCGCCCAGGAACGGGCCCGTATCGCCCGGGACATGCACGACATCCTCGCGCACGCGGTGAGCCTGATGGTCGTCCAGGCGGAGGCCGGACCGGTCGTGGTGCGCAGCGATCCGGCCCGCGCCGAGGCGGCGTTCGACGCGATCGCGGCCAGCGGCCGGGACGCGATGGGCCAACTACGGCGCATCCTCGGTGTGTTGAAGGAAGAGGAGCGTCGAGGCGGAGCGGTCACGCTGCCGCAGCCGGATCTCGCCGGAATCCCCACCCTGGTCCGGCAGGTCTCCGATTCGGCAGGCCTGCGCGTCGAGTTGAGGCTCCTCGGCACCCCCCGCCCCCTTCCCCCGGACACCGAGGTCGCCGCCTACCGTGCGGTACAGGAAGCCCTCACCAACACGGTGAAGCACGCGTACGCTTCCTGCGCACAGGTGGAACTCGACTGGGCGGAGGACGAGTTGACCCTCACGGTGACCGACGACGGCCAAGGCCCCGCGCATCCGAACGGCGGGCACGGGCTGATCGGCCTCAGGGAGCGGGCGGCCGCCTGCGGGGGCAGCGCCGAGACCGGCCCGGGTCCCAACGGGGGCTTCCGGGTCGTCGTACGGCTGCCCGTCGGCGCGGACCGGGAAGCGGCCCTCGGGTGAGCATCCGGGTGGTCGTCGCCGACGACCAGGAACTGGTCCGCAGCGGCTTCAGCATGATCCTGGAGGCGCAGCAGGACATCGAGGTGGTCGCCGAGGCCGGGGACGGCGCCGAGGCGGTCGACGCGGTACGCCGGCACACACCCGACGTACTGCTCCTCGACATCCGGATGCCCGTCATGGACGGCCTGGAGGCGGCCCGGCGGGTGTGCGCCCAGTCGAGCTGCAAGGTGGTCATGCTGACCACGTTCGACCTCGACGAGTACGTGTACGACGCCCTGTACGCGGGCGCGAGCGGCTTCCTCCTCAAGGACGTGCGCCGGGACGACCTCGTGCACGCGGTCCGCGTGGTCGCGGGTGGCGACTCCCTGCTCGCGCCGACGATCACCCGCCGCCTGGTCGCCGACATCGTGCGCCGCCGCCGGGAGGAGGCCGCCACCGAGCCCACCCCCGACCGCCTGGACGTCCTGACGGCCCGCGAGGTGGAGACCCTGCGGATGCTGGCGCGTGGCCTGTCCAACGCGGAGATCGCGACGACGCTGTTCGTGAGCGAGCACACCGTGAAGACCCATGTCAGCAACGTGCTGAGCAAGTTGGGCCTGCGGGACCGGGTCCAGGCGGTGATCTGCGCGTACGAGACGGGCTTGGTGACGCCGGGCGCTGCCTAGTCCCCGAGTTCGGTGAACAGGGTCAGCTGGAGTGAACCGGGCGCCTCCAGACGGGAGTTCAGCGAGTTCCACGGCGTCCGGGTCGGCTCGGCGACCACCTCCGCACCCGCGTCGGCCAGCGCCCGCGTCACCGCCGTGGAGTCGTCCACCTCGAACGCCACCCGGACGTGACCGGCGACCCGCCGCCCCACCTCGACCTCGTCGATGAACGCGGCATGGTTCGGATCGGTGAGCTCCAGCGTCGCCCGCCCGGCCTCGAGAATCGTGACCCGCCCGTCCGGTGAGGAGAACGCGGCCCGTTCGGGCAGTCCGAGGACGTCCCGGTAGAAACGCAGGGCTTCGTCGTAGTCGTCCGCGGTGACGACGAGACGGAGTTCACGGACGGTCGGCGGTACCTCGGACATGCGGCCTCCTCGATGGTGTCCTCAAGGTCAACTCTCCGACCGGTACCGGAGATTCCTCCCTCGCGAGAGTGAGGCAGCACCCCGCCTCACCCGTACGGCGGAGGCCCCGAAACCGCCCGCCCCGGCGATCCGGTGAGCACGCCCGCGGCAGCACTCTGACGGTGCCGGTAACCACCACCAACCCGCCGGGAGGCCCCCGTGCTCTCCACACTCGCCCGGGCGGCGACCCGCCGCCCGCTGACCGTCATCGGCCTCTGGGTCGCCTTCCTGCTCCTCGGCTTCGGCCTCGGCACGGGCGTCTTCGCCGACCTCTCCGACGACGTGCCGGACGTGCCCGGCACCGAGTCCGACATGGCCGACGACCACCTGTCCGGCGTGGACCCGACCGGCGAGTCCGTCACCGCGGTCGTCGCGGGCGAGTCGGTCTCCGACGCCGCGCTGCGCGCCCAGGTCGAGCGGACCGTCGCCGAGGTCCGCGAGATCGCCGGGGTGGCCGCCGTGCCGGACCCGTACACCACGCCCGGGCTCACGGCCCGCGACGGACAGGCCCTGGTCATCCCCGTCACCTTCGAGGGCGGCCTGAGCGACGAGGCCGAGGAGGACGCGACGGACCAGGCGGTCGAGACGATCAAGCGGATCGACGCCCCCGACGTCCACGTCAGCGGCGGCGAACTCCTCGGCAGGCAGCTCAGCGAGCGCGCCCAGGAGGACGTGAAGAACGCCGAGTTGATCTCCCTGCCCGTCGTTCTCGCCCTGCTGCTCGTCGTGTTCGGCGGACTGCGCGCCGCCGCGCTGCCGCTCGTCATCGCGGTGAGCGGGATCGCGGGCGCCTTCCTGGGCCTGTTCGCCTTCAGTCAGGTCACCGACATCTCGGTGTACGCGATCCAGGTGACCACCATGCTGGGCCTCGGACTCGCCATCGACTACGCCCTGTTGATGCTGGTCCGCTTCCGCGAGGAGCGCAGGCACACCGAAGACGTCGTGGCAGCCGTCCACCGCACGGTCGAAGCGGCCGGCCGGACCATCCTGTTCTCCGGGCTCACGGTCGCCGTCAGCCTGACCGGACTGCTGGTCTTCCCGAGCGTGTTCCTGCGCAGCATGGGCCTCGCCGTGGCCGCCGTGGTGGTGGTCGACATGCTGGCCGCGGTCACCCTGCTGCCCGCGCTGCTCACCAGGTTCGGCGGGAAGATCCGGCCCTCCAAGGCCCGCTCCGAGAACGAGGAGGGCCGTGTCTTCGCCCGCCTCGCCCGCTTCGCCCAGCGCCGCCGAATCGCCGTCCTGGTCACCGTCGTACCGGCCCTGCTGGTCCTCGCCCTCCCCGTGACCGGTATGAAGATCGCCATCGGCGACGCCCGGCAGTTGCCCTCCAGCACCGAGGCACGCCGGTTGTACGACACCGTCGACGTGCACTTCCCCAAGGGCACCGGGGTCTCCCCCGTGGTGGTCGTCCTCAAGCCCGGCACCGACGCCGCGACCGCCGACCGGATCCGCGCCCTGGTCCCGAACTCCGAGTCCCGCGAACTCCCGGGCGGCAACACAGTCGTAGAGCTGCAGCCGCCCGGGACCGTGGACGGCAAGGCGGCCACCGACCTGGTCGAGCGGGTCCGGGACGTCCGCGGCGACGAGCCCGTCGAGGTGACCGGGGTCGCGGCCCGGCTGGTCGACTTCCGCGCGATGCTCGGCGAGCGGGCGCCCTGGGCGGCCCTGACCGTCCTGGCCGCCGTCTTCGTCCTGCTGTTCGCCTTCACCGGTTCGGTGCTGATCCCGCTGCGCACGATCGCGACCACCCTGCTCAGCCTGGGCGCGGCGCTCGGCGTGGTGGTGTGGGTGTTCCAGGACGGGCACGGGGCCGGGCTGCTCGGCGGCGAGGGGCTGGGCGCGCTGAGCCTGACCGCGCCACCGCTGATCGTGTCGATCGCGTTCGGGCTGGCCATGGACTACGAGATCTTCATCCTCGCCCGGATGCGGGAGAGCCTGTCGGCAGACTCCCGTCGTACGCCCGCAGGCGGGGGTCTGCCGACAGGCTCTACGGCTCGGCGGCGCGCCGGGGACGACCAGGAGGCCGTGGTGACCGGGCTGCGCCGCTCCGGCCGGGTCGTGACCTGTGCCGCCCTGCTCCTCGCGGTCGTCTTCGGCGCCTTCATGACCGGCGGTTTCTCCCCGATCCTGCAGATCGGTCTCGGGCTGACCCTGGCCGTGCTGATCGACGCGACGGTCGTACGGATGCTGCTGGTCCCGGCGACCATGGCGCTGCTCGGCCGACGGGCCTGGTGGGCGCCGAAGCCGCTGCGCAGCGTGCACGACCGCTTCGGGCTGCGGGAGGCGTCGCCGGAGCCGCCCGTACCGACGAACGCCTGAGGATCCGCGCGGGCGGGAGAACCGGCCGACGGCCTGGTCCCCCCGCCCGCGCGGCGGCCGTGCAAGGGGCGCGCGCACCGGTCCCCCGACCTGGCAGCCGATGACTTCTGGCAGCGGTGCCCTCAGGGGGAGTCCTCACCGGAATCTCAGGAAACAGCCCGCGGATTCCAAGGGGCAGCACATCTGCGCGACGCAGGATGCACCCGGCAAAGGTGGATATCCCAGGAAGGCCTGCCGTGGGCGTCTCGCACATATCGAACCGGTCCGACCAGTCGCGGAGGTGGTCCCGGCGCGGGATCCTCGCCGCGCTCGGCGCCGTACCGGCCGCGACCCTGCTGACGGGGTGCAGTGGCGGTTCGGCGGACGCCTCGGACGGATCGGGGGGCTCGGGGGGTTCAGGGGCGACCGCGTCCGCCAAGGCGGCGACGAGGCAGGCGGCCATCTCGGTCAGCCCGGCCGCCGGCACCACCAAGGCCGACTTCTCCAGCCCCGTCGAGATCACGGTGACCGACGGCACCCTCGCCTCGGTGAAGGTCACCGGCAACGACGGCTCGACGCTCGCCGGTGCCTTCAACGACGCGAAGACGAGGTGGACTTCGTCGACGAACCCGTACTCGGGCACCAAGTACACGGTGACGGCCCAGGCGGAGGGCGGCACCGCGCAGACCGCGACCTTCACCACGAAGTCCCCCGGCGAGACCTTCGTCGGCTACTTCACCCCCGAGGCGGACTCCACCTCCGGCGTCGGCATGCCGGTGTCGATCAACTTCTCGCACGCCGTGTCCGACAAGGCCGCCGTCCAGAAGGCGATCACGGTGACCGCCGAGCCCGCCGTCGAGATCGTGGGCCACTGGTTCAGCGACACCCGGCTCGACTTCCGTCCCGAGACCTACTGGGCGGCCGGCACGAAGATCACGCTCGGGCTGCGGCTCAAGGACGTCCAGGGCACGGACGGCGTCTACGGCGTGCAGTCCAAGGACGTCACCTTCCACATCGGCCGCGAGCAGATCAGCACGGTCGACCTCAGCAGCAAGGAGATGGCCGTCAAGCGGGACGGGGCGACGATCGCCACGTACCCCGTCTCGGGCGGCGACTCCGACCACACCACCTGGTCCGGGATCATGGTGATCAGCGAGCGGTTCAAGCAGACCCGCATGGAGTCCTCGACGGTCGGGCTCGGCGACGAGTACGACATCTCCGACGTCCCGCACGCCCAGCGTCTGACCACCTCCGGCACCTTCGTGCACGGCAACTACTGGGCGTCCACCTCGGTGTTCGGCCACGAGAACACCAGCCACGGCTGCGTCGGCCTGCACGACGCGAAGGGCGCGAACAACTCGTCCGTGGCCGGCTACGAGTTCTACGAGAGTTCGATGCTCGGCGATGTCGTGATCGTGAAGAACTCCGGCGAGAAGACGGTGGAGGCGTCGAACGGGCTCAACGGCTGGAACCTGTCGTGGTCGGACTGGAAGGCGGGCAGTGCGGTCTGAGGCGTCACAGGAGCCTGGCGAGGGCGGACTCGGAGGGGCTGCCGGGCACCGCCTGGTAGACGATGATCACCTGCTGTTCGGCGCCCCCGACGGTGAGCGCCTGGCGCCGCAGGGCGAGCTCCCCGACGACCGGGTGGGTGAACCGTTTGAGCTCGTCACGGGAGGGCCGGGCGTCGTACCGCTCCCACAGGGCGCGGAAGTCGCCGTCCGCCAGCAGCTCGGCGACGAGCCGAGCCGTCCGCGGGTCACGCGGGTCGGCCTCGGCGCGCAGGGCCGCGGCGGTCTGCGCGGCGATCTCCGGCCAGTCCGGGAACAGCCGACGGGTTCCGGGGTCGAGGAACACGTCCCGGGCCAGGTTGTGCCCGGGCTCGTACATCGGGGCGAGCGCGCGGGCCCACTTGTTGGCGGCCAGCACGTCGAACCGCCGGTTGCGGACATACGCCGGAGTGCCCGTCCACGCGTCGAGCAACTGGTGTACTTCGGAGGCCACTTCGGGCTCCGCGGTCCGGTCCGGGCCGGCGGGTGCGGCGAGGGCGAACAGATGCGCAGAGGTGTCGGCGTCCAGCTCCAGCGCCCGCGCGAGGGCGCCCAGCACCTGCGGCGACGGATGCCGGTCGACACCCTGCTCCAACCGGGTCAGATACGGCTCGCTGATACCGGCCAGCCGGGCCAGCTCCTCGCGACGCAGCCCCGCGACCCGACGCCTGCCGTGGGCGGGCAGGTCCGCATGCGAGGGCGGGACCCGTCCTCGCCGGGCCTTGAGGAACTCTCCGAGCGCGTTGTCGGCGGCCATGGCCGAAGGGTAACCGTGCGGGGCGCTCGGCGGCGGTCCGGCCAGAGGTGACCCTGCGGGGCTTGGCAGCGGCCGGGCCACAGGGCGCGGCTCCGGGAGCCACGGCACCGGCCCGGCCACAGGGCGCGGCTCCGGGAGCCACGGCACCGGCCCGGCCACAGGGCGCGGCTCCGGGAGCCACGGCACCGGCCCGGCCACAGGGCAACCTCCAGGCGTCACGGCACCGACCCAGCCACAAGGCCCCTCACGGACGGCCGGCTCGACGGCCGGCTTGCCACCGTCCTCCAGTCGTCGACAGCGCGTCAGTGGCCATGAGCTTCCTCCTCTGCGTCGTGACTTCCCGGCCGTCCCCGCCGGGAGGGTGACCCTCCGGGGGTGCTGGCTGCCGTCCGGCGGAGGGCGCAGGGTCGAGGGCATGACGAAAACCTGGTTCATCACCGGCGCGTCCCGCGGCTTCGGCCGGATCTGGGCGGAGGCCGCGCTGTCCCGAGGCGACCGCGTGGCCGCCACCGCCCGCCGCATCGAGTCCCTGAAGCCCCTCGCCGACACCTACGGCGACAGCGTCCTGCCCCTCCCCCTCGACGTCACCGACCGCACGGCCGCCTTCGCCGCCGTCCAGCAGGCCGCCGACACCTTCGGCCGCCTCGACGTGGTCGTCAACAACGCGGGCTACGGCCTGTTCGGCATGGTCGAGGAGGCCACCGAGGAACAGGCCCGCGCCCAGCTCGACACCAACGTGCTCGGTCCCCTGTGGGTGACCCAGGCCGCCCTGCCGGCCCTGCGCGCCCAGCGCGGTGGGCACATCCTCCAGGTGTCCAGCATCGGGGGGCTCGCGGCCTTCCCCTCACTCGGTCTGTACAACGCCTCCAAGTGGGCGCTGGAGGGCATGACTGAGGCACTCGCCCAGGAGGTCGGCCCGCTCGGTATCCACGTCACGCTGGTCGAGCCCGGCCCGTACGGCACCGACTGGTCCGGCACCTCCGCGGTGCACACCGAACCCATCGAGGCCTACGACCCCGTCCGCGAGGCACGCCGGGCCGGGGCCGGCGCCCGCGCGCCCCAGGACCCCGCGGCCACCGCCGAGGTCGTCCTCGAACTGGTCGACACCGACGAACCGCCCCTGCGGCTCTTTCTCGGCACGTACCCCTATCCCGTCGTGGAGGCCGCCTACCGGCAGCGACTCGAGACGTGGAACGCCTGGCGGCCCCTCGCGGCCAAGGCCTGATGCGCACCATTCACGGCGTGAACTCACCTGGGGCTCAACGACTTTCACTGTTTCACCTCTTGACGGTCGGAGTGACGGAGAGCACATTGGGCCCACTTTGAGAGCGCTCTCAGAGCGCTCTCGAAGTGCACCCGCACCCCCACCCCGTACCCGAGAGGCAGCACCCCCCATGAGTGAAACCTCCGGCATACCCAGACGGCGGCGTGTACTCGTAGCCGTCCTCAGCACCCTCGGTCTGGCGGCCGCCCTCGCGACGTCCGCCACCCTCCCCGCGAACGCCTCCGCCCCCACACCCCCGACCGGCTGGTCGCAGGTGTTCGTCGACGACTTCAACGGCGCCGCGGGCACCGGCGTCAACACCTCCAACTGGCAGTATGCGACCGGCACTTCATATCCGGGAGGCCCCGCGAACTGGGGCACCGGCGAGGTCGAGACGATGACCAACAGCACCAGCAACGTGGCGCTGGACGGCAACGGCAACCTGCGCATCACCCCGCTCCGCGACTCGGCCGGCAGGTGGACCTCGGGCCGTATCGAGACCAACCGCACCGACTTCCAGCCCCCTTCCGGCGGCAAGCTGCGCGTCGAGGCACGCATCCAGATGCCCAACGTCACCGGCACCGCGGCCGAGGGCTACTGGCCCGCCTTCTGGATGCTGGGGGCGCCGTACCGGGGCAACTACCAGAACTGGCCGAGCGTCGGTGAGCTGGACATCATGGAGAACGTCCAGGGCATGAACCGCGTGTGGGCCACGATGCACTGCGGCACCAACCCGGGCGGCCCGTGCAACGAAACGACGGGCATCGGGAACAACGTCGCCTGTCCGGGCCCGACCTGCCAGTCGGCGTTCCACACCTACACCATGGAGTGGGACCGCTCGGTGAGCCCCGAGACGATCCGCTTCTACGTCGACGGCACCCAGTTCCACTCCGTCAACGCGAGCCAGGTCGACGCGACGACCTGGGCCAACGCCACGGGCCACGGCTTCTTCATCATCCTCAACGTGGCGATGGGCGGCGCCTTCCCGGACGCGTTCGGCGGCGGCCTGGACTCCGGCACCCAGTCGGGCGTGCCGATGACCGTGGACTACGTCCAGGTGCTGTCGGCGGGTGGAAGCGGTACCACGCCTCCACCCACGGGCGGTGTGGACGCCTACGGCACCATCCAGGCGGAGTCCTTCAACAGCCAGAGTGGCGTGAACACCGAGACCACGAGCGACTCCGGCGGCGGCCAGGACATCGGTTCTCTCGCGAACGGCGACTGGGCGCTCTACCAGAACGTCAACTTCGGTTCCACGCCCGCGACCCAGTTCGTCGCCCGGGTGGCGAGCGGTGCCGGGAGCGGCGTCAGCGGTCTGGTCGAGGTGCGCCTGGACAGCCGTACCGCGACTCCGGTCGGAAGCTTCTCGATCGCCAACACCGGTGGCTGGCAGTCCTGGAGAACCGTCCCGGCGAACATCGGCTCCGTCACCGGCACGCACAACGTCTATCTGACCTTCACGAGCGGCCAGCCGGCCGACTTCGTGAACGTCAACTGGTTCAACTTCGGTCACTGACCGGCTGGTTGAAACCCCTCGCGAGGCCGCCGTGCGGTCTCGCGAGGGCAGCGCCGTGTCACCCCAGATAGGCCGGGGCGACCGCGGAGGTCATCAGGCGGCGGGCCGTGCCGGTGCCGTCGGCGGGGACGGTCCACAGGTCGGAGCCGTAGTCGCCGGGGAGGGCGTAGACGAGGGTGTCGTCGTCGGCCCACAGGGCCTGGTCGTCGATGTCGCGCGACTCGGCGGTCGCGGACTCCTTCATGGTGCGCAGGTTCAGGACGTACAGCCGCCAAGGGGCGTCGGGCGAGGCCCCCTTGACGCGCTTCTTGTAGGCGATGCGGGTGCCGTCGGGTGACAGGGAGGGGCATTCGACGTTGCGGTGCAGGGTGGTGAGCGTGCGCGCGGTGACGTCGCCCCGCACGAGATACGTCCGGCCGCCGGTCGCCAGCGTGGCGTAGAAGCGGTTGTCGTCGGCGAAGGTGACGCCCCAGACGTTGGTGTCGGCCGCGTGGTAGGTGTGGCCGTCCTTGAGGATGTGGAAGGTCTCCAGGTTGTCGTCGATCGCCCAGGTGCGGGTGTCGACGATGGCCGTGCGGGTGGAGAAGTTCGTTCCGGCGTACGAGTCCCCGCTGACGAACACCGTCCAGGCGACCATGTGTCCCGAGGGCGAGACCCGGGCCCGGGTGGGGATGCCGGCCGCCGGGAAGCGGTGGCGTTCGCGCAGGTGCGCGTCGAGCACCACCGCGCGGTAGGTGTCCTCCAGGGCGCCGTGCACGGCCTGGAGACAGATTCCGGTACCGGCGGCCGCGTGGAAGCGCAGGCACTTGACCCTCGAAGCGGTGCGCGGGCCCTGCGGATCGTCGGCGGGGACGGTGGCGATCTCGTCGCGGTGCGGGCCCCAGGCCAGGTTGCGTACCAGCAGGCGGCGTGGGGACGTCGGCCGGAGCGAGACGGTACCGGTCCGCACGGTCGGTCCGTCCGCCTGCTGCTCGTCCCGCATGCCCGAGCGGTGGGCGGCGTACAGCACCGAGCCGGTGCCGACCGCGCCGAGCAGCACGACGGCCACAAGTAGCGTCACCAGACGGGCTGTTCGTGTCATGCGGGCACCTCATCACTGGTGGCGGTGCCGCGCAGGACGAACGCGGCCACGACGGCGCTGACGGCCAGTGCGACCGCGGTGACCGCGAGCGCGGTCCGACCGCCCCACAGGCTCCAGGCCGCGCCGAAGGCGAGCGAGCACGCGAACCGGGCCAGCGCCTGCCCGGTGCCCACCAGAGCCTGCCCGGCGCCCTGGTGCTGTGCGGGGACGACTCCGGCGGTGGCGGCCGCGAGGACTCCGTCGGTGGCGGCGTAGAAGGTGCCGTGCAGCACGAGGACGGCGATCACGGCCGGGACGCCGTGCCATGGGGAGAGCAGCAGGCCGTAGCCGAGCAGCAGGACACCGTGGCCTGCCAGGAAGAGCCGGCGGCGGCTGACGCGGTCGGCGAGTGCGCCCAGCGGCACGGCGAGCAGCAGGAAGAAGGCGGCGGTGCCCAGCGGGAGGAGAGGGAACAGATGGGCGGGCAGGTCGCCTTCGCGCTGGAGCAGCAGGTAGAGGAAGGAGTCGCTGACGGTGGTCAGGCCGAGCAGACTCGCGCAGACGGTGAGCCGCCGTAGCCCGGGACGGCGCAGCAGCCCGAGTGCGTCCCGGAGCAACGGCCGTTCGTGTTCGGGCAGTTGTTCAGCACCGGCGGGGTGGATGCGGCCGGGCACGAAGAGCACCAGCACCAGGACGCCGAGCACGGCGACGCAGCCGCTGACCGCGAAGACCGCGTCGTAGCCGTCGACGGTGGCCCGCAGGACGGCGAAGGCGACGAGCGGGCCCAGGAGCGCGCCGGTGGTGTCCATGGCGCGGTGGACGCCGAACGCCCTTCCCCGGTGGGCGGGTCGGGTCGCCAGCGAGATCATCGCGTCCCGTGGGGCGGTGCGCAGTCCTTTGCCGGTGCGGTCGGCGGCGAGCACGGCGCTGAGGACGGGGAGGGTGTGGGCGAGCAGCAACAACGGTTTGCACAGCGCCGACAGGCCGTAGCCGAGGCCCGCCACGACCTTGTGGCGGCGGCCTCCCCGGTCGGCGAGGTGGCCGCCGGCCAGCCGGACGAGGGCGCCGACGCCGTTGTTGATGCCGTCGAGGAGGCCGAAGCCGAGCGGCGAGAGGCCGAGGCCCGCGACCACGTACAGCGGCAGCACGGCCGTGACCATCTCCGAGGAGACGTCGGTGATCAGGCTGACCGCGCCCAGGGCCAGCACGGTGGCGGGCACGGCGGCCGGCCGCCGTCCCGGACGGGTGTCCGGGACGACGGTGGCCTCGGTGCCGCGGGAACCCGTGCTCCGGGAGTCCGCGAGGTACACGGGCGTCAGTTCCAGATGCCGGTGATGTCGGAGGCCGAGGCGGCGTTGCCCGCGTGGGCGCTCAGACCGGCCAGGTCCTCCAGCGCGCGCAGCACGTTGTAGTGGTTGTAGGTGGTGGAGCTGGTGCTGCCGGGGGCGACGTGCTGCCCGTAGAACAGGGTGGGGATGCGGTTGCCGGAGAGCTTGTTGTCCTCGTCGAAGGTGACGGCGAGGATGCTGTTGTGGGTCGTGGCCCAGGTGGCGTACGCGCCCAGGTTGTTCTTGATCCAGGTGTCGCCCGTGGAGACCGAGCAGTCGTGCATGTCGCTGCACAGGTTCGGGGTGACGAAGGAGACCTTCGGCAGGGTCGTGTAGTCGGTGGGGAACTGCGCGAAGGTCATCGCGGTGTTGGCCGGCACGTTGGAGAAGCCGAACCACGGGTTGTGCTTCTGCGCGTAGTTGCCGCTGCTGCAGGTCGTCGAGCCCTGGCTCGGCAGGGACTCGTTGTAGCTCTTCCAGGTCTTACCCGCGGCGATCAGCTCGGAGGCGAGGTTCGGCGCGGAGATGGAGCCGACGCCGACGCAACTGTCGTCGGTGCGGCCCTGGTTGGAGCCGGAGAACAGCATGTAGTAGTTCGGCTCGCTGGGGTGGGTGAGGCCGTACGACTGGGTCAGGTTGGCGCCACCCGCCTTGAGGGTGTTGTTGAGGTAGGGGGCGCTGGAGCTGCCGATGACCTGCGAGTAGGCGTGGTTCTCCAGCACCACGACCACGACGTGGTCCGGGGTGGGGAGAGCGGCGGCCTCGGCGGTGGAGGCCGTCGCGGCCCACACGCCGATCGAGGTGGCGGTGAGGGCGACGGCTCCGGCGAGTGCGGGGAGGGAACGTCGGCTGCGCTGCGATGCCTTGACGGCGGCCATGACTGTCCTCCGGACAGAGGTGACGGACGTTCGGGGGTGGGAGGCGGCGCGGCAACTGTAGGGAGCCCCGGCCGAGCCCCGGTGAAGGCCGGACGAACCGTGGACCCCGCCAGGCAAAGATCACCCCACGCACAGGTCACGCACAGCAAAGGGCAAGTCAAATGAACATGACAAACCTCGCTCTCAGCGGAGTTCCGCACGGAACGCCGCCGGAGTCAGCTCCGTGTGCTGCTGGAAGAACTTCGAGAAGTTCGCCGCGTCCGGGAAGCCGACCGCCGCGCCCACCCTGCCGATCGGCAGGTCCGTGTGGGCCAGCAGGCGTTTCGCCTCCAGAACGACCCGCTTGTCGATGAACCCCTTGGGCGTCTCCCCGGTCGCCGCACGGACCGCGCGCACCAGCGTCCGGCGGGAGTAACCGAGCGCGTCCGCATACGCGCTGACGCTGTGATTGGTGGCGAAGCCCTTCTCCACCGCGTCCCGGAACAGGGTGAACGTCGACTCCGCCTGCCGCCCCGCGTCCGCCGAACTCGCCGCCAGATGGGCGAGGCGCAGCAGGAACGCGGTCAGGGTGTGCCGCAGGACCGCGGTGTGCAGGCTCAGCGGGAGGGTCGCCGCGTCCTCGTACTCCCTCCCCAGTTGGGCCAGCCCCGCTTCGAGGCCCGCCAACTGGGGCCCGGAGGGCCGGAGCAGCGGCGGCAGGTCGTACCGGTAGAGCCCCGTCGCCTCCACCGTCGCCCGCGGCAGAAACCCGGGCTGCATGGTCAGGACGGTTCCGCGGTACTCGCTCGTCGGCGAGAAGCGGTGCACCTGGCCCGGACGGATCCACAGCAGGTCACCCGCCGTCGCCTCGTACTCGGCGAAGTCGATCATGTGGCGGACGGGGCCGCCGTCGAAGAGCATCACGACATGGAAGTCGATGCGGTGGACGCGCTCCAGCGGGGCATCCGCGTGCCAGGTGCGGCCCACTCCCATCGGGCCGACCTGCATACCGACTCCGCACACACTCAGCTCGCTGGGGAAGGGGAACGTTCTGATCGCGTCCACTCCGCCGTCACCGTCTCCACCTTGGATGGAGTCTTGGGTTGTTCTGTCCGCCATGTCCTGCTCGTGCCGCCTGCCTGGAGCGATGCGTGTCCCACTTTCACCACAGGCTGGCACACCGCGACCTACCCCCGTAAAAGTCAGACTTTTAGATTTGAACGCGTCAGAGTAGCTACCCCGCTCCGATCGAGGACTTCTTGAAGATGAGCACGCAGACACCGGACAGCTTCGAATGGACCGACCTCGACCGGCGTGCCGTCGACACCGCCCGGGTGCTCGCGGCCGACGCCGTGCAGAAGGTGGGCAACGGCCACCCCGGCACCGCGATGAGCCTGGCGCCGGCGGCGTACACGATCTTTCAGAAGGTGATGCGTCACGATCCGGCCGACCCCGAGTGGACCGGACGTGACCGTTTCGTCCTCTCCCCCGGCCACACCTCGCTGACGCTCTACACCCAGCTGTTCCTCTCCGGGTACGAGCTGGAGCTCGACGACCTCAAGGCCTTCCGGACCCACGGCTCCAAGACGCCCGGTCACCCCGAGTACGGGCACACCGCCGGCGTCGAGACCACCACCGGGCCGCTCGGACAGGGCGTCGCCAACGCCGTCGGGATGGCCATGGCCGCCCGCTACGAGCGCGGCCTCTTCGATCCCGAGGCCCCCGAGGGCGAGTCCCCCTTCGACCACACCGTCTGGGCGATCGTCTCCGACGGCGACCTGGAGGAGGGCATCTCCGCCGAGGCCTCCTCCCTCGCCGGCCACCAGAAGCTCGGCAACCTGGTCTTCGTCTACGACGACAACCACATCTCCATCGAGGGCGACACCGCGACCGCGTTCTCCGAGGACGTCCTGAAGCGCTACGAGGCCTACGGCTGGCACACCCAGCGCATCGAGCCCGGCGCCGACGGCGACATCGACGTACCCGCCCTGTACGCGGCCCTGAAGTCCGCGCAGGCCGAGACCGAGCGGCCCTCGATCATCGCGATGCGCACGATCATCGCCTGGCCCGCCCCGAACGCCCAGAACACCGAGGCCGCCCACGGCTCCGCGCTCGGCGCCGACGAGGTCGCCGCCACCAAGCGGGTCCTCGGCTTCGACCCCGAGCAGTCCTTCGAGGTGGCCGACGAGGTCCTCGCCCACGCCCGCAAGGCCCTGGACCGGGGCGCCGAGGCGCACGCGGCCTGGGACAAGCGGATCGCCGTGTGGCGCGGTGAGCAGCCCGAGCGCGCGCAGCTCTTCGACCGGGTCGTCGCCGGTCAGCTGCCCGAGGGCTGGGAGTCCGCGATCCCGGTGTTCGAGGAGGGCAGGTCCGTCGCCACCCGTGCCGCCTCCGGCAAGGTGCTCCAGGCGCTCGGCGCGGTGCTCCCCGAGCTGTGGGGCGGCTCCGCCGACCTCGCGGGCTCGAACAACACGACGATCGACAAGACCTCGTCCTTCCTGCCGAAGGGCAACCCGCTGCCCGAGGCCGACCCGTACGGCCGTACCGTCCACTTCGGTATCCGCGAGCACTCGATGGCCGCGGAGATGAACGGCATCGCGCTGCACGGCAACACGCGGATCTACGGCGGCACCTTCCTGGTGTTCTCCGACTACATGCGCAACGCGGTGCGCCTGTCCGCGCTGATGCAGCTGCCCGTCACCTACGTCTGGACGCACGACTCCATCGGACTCGGCGAGGACGGCCCCACGCACCAGCCGGTCGAGCATCTCGCGTCCCTGCGCGCGATCCCGGGCCTGAACATCGTCCGCCCGGCCGACGCCAACGAGACGGCGATCGCCTGGGCCGAGATCCTGAAGCGGCACGCCACCAACCCGGCCCCGCACGGCCTCGCCCTCACCCGTCAGGGTGTGCCGACGTACGCGCCGAACCCGGACGCCGCCAAGGGCGGTTACGTCCTTGAGGACTCGTCCAAGGAGACCCCGGACGTCGTCCTCATCGCCACCGGCTCCGAGGTCCGGCTCGCCGTCGCCGCACGGGAGCAACTGGAGGCCGAGGGCGTCGGCACCCGGGTGGTGTCGATGCCGTCCGTGGAGTGGTTCGAGGAGCAGCCGCGGGAGTACCGCGAGAGCGTCCTTCCGCCGTCCGTGCGAGCCCGCGTCGCAATCGAGGCCGGTATCGGTCTCACGTGGTACCGCTTCACAGGTGACGCAGGACGCATCGTCTCCCTCGAACACTTCGGCGCCTCCGCCGACGCGAAGACCCTGTTCGCCGAGTACGGCTTCACCGCCGAGAACGTCGCCGCCGCAGCCCGGGAATCCCTCGCTGCCGCCCGCGGTTGATCCGATCGCCAGAAAGAAGATGATCACAGTGACCGAAGCAACCGCGACCGCGGGAGCGCTCAAGCGCCTGTCCGACGAGGGCGTCTCCATCTGGCTGGACGACCTGTCGCGGCGGCGGATCGAGTCGGGGAACCTCACCGAGCTCATCGCCACGAAGCACGTCGTCGGCGTCACCACCAACCCCTCCATCTTCCAGGCCGCCATCGGCTCCGGAGAGGGCTACGAGGAGCAGCTGACCGACCTCGCCACCCGGGGCGTCACGGTCGACGAGGCCGTACGGATGATGACCACCGCCGACGTACGCTCCGCCGCCGACGTCCTCCGCCCGGTCTACGACGCCACCGGCGGCCGGGACGGCCGGGTCTCCATCGAGGTCGACCCGCGGCTCGCCCACGACACCCGGGCCACCGTCGCCGAGGCCAAGCAGCTCGCCTGGCTCGTCGACCGCCCGAACGTCATGATCAAGATCCCGGCGACCACGGCGGGCCTCCCGGCGATCACCGAGGTCATCGGCCTCGGGATCAGCGTCAACGTCACGCTGATCTTCTCCCTGGAGCGCTACCGCGAGGTCATGGACGCCTACCTCGCCGGTCTGGAGAAGGCCGCGAAGAAGGGCCTCGACCTCTCCACGATCCAGTCCGTGGCCTCCTTCTTCGTCTCCCGCGTCGACTCCGAGATCGACAAGCGGCTGACGGTCCTCGGCACGGACGCCGCCCTCGCCCTCAAGGGCAAGGCCGCCCTCGCCAACGCGCGGCTCGCCTACCAGGCGTACGAAGAGGTGTTCGCCGGTGACCGCTGGACCGCCCTCTCCGGCGCCCAGGCGAACAAGCAGCGCCCGCTGTGGGCCTCCACCGGCGTGAAGGACCCGGCCTACAAGTCGACCCTCTACGTCGACGACCTGGTCGCCCCCGGCACCGTCAACACCATGCCGGAGGCCACGCTGAACGCCACCGCCGAGCACGGCGAGATCACCGGCGACACGGTGACCGGCGGCTACGCCCAGGCCCGCGCCGACCTGGCCGCCGTAGAGGCGCTGGGGATCTCGTACGACGAGGTCGTGCAGCAGCTGGAGGACGAGGGTGTCGCCAAGTTCGAGGTGGCCTGGCAGGACCTGCTGGACGCCGTCACCAAGTCGCTGAACAGCAAGGGGGTCGAAGGGGAATGACCGAGCTTCCCGCCATCGACGAGCTTTCCACCACCGACTGGGACAACCCGCTGCGCGACCCGCGCGACCGGCGGCTGCCCCGTATCGCGGGCCCGTCCGGGCTCGTCATCTTCGGCGTCACGGGCGACCTGTCCCGCAAGAAGCTGATGCCCGCCGTCTACGACCTCGCCAACCGCGGCATGCTCCCGCCGGGTTTCTCGCTCGTCGGGTTCGCCCGCCGGGACTGGGAGGACGAGGACTTCGCGCAGATCGTGCACGACTCGGTGCGCGAGCACGCGCGGACCGAGTTCCGTGAGGAGGTCTGGCAGCAGCTCGCCGAGGGCATGCGGTTCATCCCGGGCGACTTCGACGACGACACGGCGTTCAAGCAGCTGCGCCAGACCGTCGAGGACCTCGACAAGGCGCGCGGCACCAGCGGCAACTACGCCTTCTACCTCTCCGTACCGCCGAAGTTCTTCCCGAAGGTCGTCCAGCAGCTCAAGAAGCACGGCCTGGCGAACGCGCCCGAGGGTTCCTGGCGGCGCGCGGTCATCGAGAAGCCGTTCGGGCGTGACCTGAAGAGCGCCCGCGAGCTCAACGCGCTGGTGCACGACGTGTTCGAGCCGGACCAGGTGTTCCGCATCGACCACTACCTCGGCAAGGAGACCGTCCAGAACATCCTGGCGCTCCGCTTCGCCAACCAGATGTACGAGCCCATCTGGAACCGGTCCTTCGTCGACCACGTGCAGATCACGATGGCCGAGGACATCGGCATCGGCGGCCGGGCCGGGTACTACGACGGCATCGGCGCCGCCCGTGACGTCATCCAGAACCACCTGCTCCAGCTGATGGCGCTCACCGCCATGGAGGAGCCCGCCGCTTTCGACGCCGAGTCGCTGCTCACCGAGAAGCTGAAGGTCCTCAGGGCCGTGAAGCTGCCCGAGGACATCGGTGCGCACGCCGTGCGCGGGCAGTACGCGGGTGCCTGGCAGGGCGGCGAGAAGGTGCTCGGCTATCTGGAGGAGGAGGGCATCGACCCCGCCTCCACGACGGACACGTTCGCGGCCATCAAGCTGAACGTCGACAACCGCCGCTGGGCGGGTGTGCCGTTCTACCTCAGGACCGGCAAGCGCCTGGGCCGTCGCGTCACCGAGATCGCGGTCGTCTTCCAGACCGCCCCGCACTCCCCCTTCGACCACAACGCGACCGAGGAGCTCGGCAAGAACGCGATCGTCATCCGCGTCCAGCCGGACGAGGGCATGACGGTCCGGTTCGGCTCCAAGGTGCCGGGCACCTCGATGGAGATCCGGGACGTGACGATGGACTTCGCCTACGGCGAGTCGTTCACGGAGTCCAGCCCGGAGGCGTACGAGCGCCTCATCCTGGATGTCCTCCTCGGGGACGCCAACCTGTTCCCCCGTCACCAGGAAGTGGAAGAGTCCTGGAAGATCCTCGACCCGATCGAGGACCACTGGGCGAACCACGGCCGTCCGGCGCAGTACGCGTCGGGCAGCTGGGGACCCGAGGAAGCCGACGAGATGCTCGCACGAGACGGACGGAGCTGGCGCAGGCCATGAAGATCGACCTGACCGACACCACGGCAAGCAAGATCAACAAGGCGCTGGTGCAGGGTCGCCGCGCCATCGGGACGCCCGCGGTGGGCATGGTCCTGACGATGGTGATCGTCACGGACGAGGAGAACGCCTACGACGCGATCAAGGCGGCCGAGGAGGCCTCGCACGAGCACCCCTCGCGCACCCTGGTCGTCATCAAGCGGCATGCCCGGACCCCGCGCGACCGCACCAACTCGCACCTGGACGCCGAGGTCCGGGTGGGCGCCGACGCCGGCACCGGCGAGACGGTGATCCTCAGGACGTACGGCGAGGTGTCCGACCACGCCGACTCCGTGGTGCTGCCGCTGCTGCTGCCGGACGCCCCGGTCGTCGTGTGGTGGCCGGTGGACGCGCCGCAGAACCCCGCGAAGGACCCGCTGGGCGCGCTGGCCCAGCGCCGGATCACCGACCTGTACGCGGTGGAGAACCCCCTCGACGTCCTCGCGACCCGGGTGCGCTCCTACGCGCCGGGCGACACCGACCTCGCCTGGACCCGGCTGACGCCGTGGCGCTCGATGCTGGCGGCGGCCCTGGACCAGGCCCGCGCGGAGATCATCTCCGGGGCCGTGGAGGCCGAGGCCGACAACCCGGCCGCCGAGCTGCTCGCGCGCTGGCTGGAGGCGCGCCTGAAGGTGAAGATCGACCGCGTGGTCACCGCCGGACCGGTCGTCACGGCCGTCCGGCTGGGCACCGCGAACGGCGAGATCGTCATCGACCGCCCCGAGGGCCCGCTGGCCACGCTCTCCCTCCCCGGCCAGCCCTCGCGCACCCTCGCGCTGAAGGTCCGCTCCACCTCCGAACTCATCGCCGAGGAGCTCCGCCGCCTCGACGCCGACGAGATGTACGCCGTCGCTCTGCGGGGCGAGGCCACCAAGGAGACCCCTGCTCATGTCTGACTCTCCCTTGCTGACGCGTCGCCCCGAGTGGACGGCCCTGGAGGACCATCGCGCCCAGGGCGTCACCCATCTGCGTGAGCTGTTCGCCACCGACCCCGGGCGCGCGGAGCGGTACGTCGTGCGCGTCGGCGATCTGCGCATCGACTACTCCAAGCACCTGATCACCGACGAAACCCTGGCCCTGCTGCAGGAACTGGCCACCGCCGCCGACGTGTTCGGGCTGCGGGACGCCATGTTCCGCGGTGAGCGGATCAACCTCACCGAGGACCGGGCGGTGCTGCACACCGCGCTGCGCGCCCCCGCGAACGCGGCCGTCGAGGTCGACGGCGAGAACGTCGTCCCGGGTGTGCACGCCGTCCTCGACAGGATGAGCGACTTCGCGAACCGCGTGCGCTCCGGCGAGTGGACCGGACACACCGGCAAGCGGATCAAGAACGTCGTCAACATCGGCATCGGCGGCTCGGACCTCGGTCCCGCGATGGCGTACGAGGCCCTGCGGGCCTACACGGCACGGGAGTTGACCTTCCGCTTCGTGTCCAACGTGGACGGCGCCGACCTGCACGAGGCGGTACGCGACCTGGACCCGGCGGAGACCCTGTTCATCGTCGCGTCCAAGACCTTCACCACGATCGAGACGATCACGAATGCCACCTCGGCCCGCACCTGGCTGCTCGACGGCCCGGCCGGTCTCCGCGACGACAAGGCCGTCGCGAAGCACTTCGTCGCCCTGTCGACCAACGCCGAGAAGGTCACGGACTTCGGTATCGACCCGGACAACATGTTCGAGTTCTGGGACTGGGTCGGCGGCCGCTACTCCTTCGACTCGGCGATCGGCCTCTCGCTGATGATCGCCATCGGCCCGGACCACTTCCGGGAGATGCTCGACGGTTTCCGGATCGTCGACGAGCACTTCCAGAACGCGCCCGCCGGCGACAACGCCCCGCTGATCCTTGGTCTGTTGGGCATCTGGTACGGCAACTTCCACGACGCCCAGTCGCACGCGGTGCTGCCGTACTCCCACTACCTCTCGAAGTTCACCGCCTACCTCCAGCAGCTGGACATGGAGTCCAACGGCAAGTCGGTGGACCGTGACGGCACCCCGGTGGAGTGGCAGACCGGTCCGGTCGTGTGGGGCACGCCCGGCACCAACGGCCAGCACGCCTACTACCAGTTGATCCACCAGGGCACCAAGCTCATCCCGGCCGACCTGATCGGCTTCGCCCGCCCGGTGGACGAACTGAGCGACGAACTCAAGGCGCAGCACGACCTGTTGATGGCCAACCTGTTCGCACAGGGACAGGCGCTCGCCTTCGGCAAGACCGCCGAGGAGGTGCGCGCGGAGGGCGTGGCCGAGGAGCAGGTGGCCCACCGCACCTTCCAGGGCAACCACCCGACCACGACCATCCTGGCCCGCGCGCTCACCCCTTCGGTGCTGGGCCAGCTGATCGCCCTCTACGAGCACAAGGTGTTCGTCCAGGGCGCGGTCTGGAACATCGACTCCTTCGACCAGTGGGGCGTCGAGCTCGGCAAGGTCCTCGCCAAGCGCGTCGAGCCCGCCCTGACCGAGGGCGCCGACGTCCCCGGCCTGGACCCCTCCACCACCGCCCTCGTGGCCGCCTACCGTGAACTGAAGGAAGTGCTCTGACATGACAGCGATGCAGCTCGGCCTCATCGGCCTGGGCAAGATGGGCGGCAACATGCGCGAGCGGATCCGCCGCGCCGGCCACACCGTCATCGGCTACGACCGCAACCCCGAGGTCTCCGACGTCGCGAGCCTGGCCGAACTGGTCGACAAGCTCGAAGCGCCCCGAGTGGTCTGGGTGATGGTGCCGGCCGGCGCGGCCACCCAGTCCGTCGTGGACGAGCTCGGCGAGCTCCTCTCCCCCGGTGACACCGTGGTCGACGGCGGCAACTCCCGCTGGACGGACGACGAGAAGCACGCCGAGGAGCTGGGCGCCAAGGGCATCGGCTTCGTCGACGCCGGTGTCTCTGGCGGTGTCTGGGGCCTGCAGAACGGGTACGCGCTGATGGTCGGCGGCGACAAGGAGCACGTGGAACGGCTCCAGCCGATCTTCCACGCGCTCAAGCCCGAGGGGCCGTACGGCTATGTCCACGCGGGCAAGGTCGGCGCCGGGCACTTCTCCAAGATGGTCCACAACGGCATCGAGTACGCCATGATGCAGGCGTACGCCGAGGGCTGGGAGCTCCTGGAGAAGGTCGAGTCGGTGGACAGCGTCCGGGAGGTGTTCCGCTCCTGGCAGGAGGGGACCGTCATCCGTTCCTGGCTGCTCGACCTCGCGGTCAACGCCCTGGACGAGGACGAGCACCTGGACAAGCTCAAGGGCTACGCCCAGGACTCCGGCGAGGGCCGCTGGACCGTGGAGGCGGCCGTGGACAACGCGGTACCGCTGCCGACGATCACCGCCTCCCTCTTCGCGCGGTTCGCGTCCCGCCAGGACGACTCCCCGCAGATGAAGATGATCGCGGCGCTGCGCAACCAGTTCGGCGGCCACGCCGTCGAAGCGAAGAAGTAGGCGCGCCGTGGGGGATCTTCTTCTGGTCCGCCACGGCGAGACGGAGTGGAGCGTGTCGGGACAGCACACCAGCTGGACCGACCTGCCCCTCACTCGGCACGGCGAGGAACAGGCCAAGTCACTCGCTCCGCTCCTCTCGGGCCGGACCTTCTCGCTCGCGCTCACCAGTGAGCTGGAACGCGCGATACGCACCGCCGAACTGGCGGGCATCACCGGGGCGTTGACCGACCCCGACCTCCACGAGTGGGACTACGGCGGCTACGAGGGCGTCACTACCGTCGAGATCCACCGCACCCGCCCCGACTGGTACCTGTGGACCGACGGCGTCCCGCCGGGCCCGGACGGGCACCCCGGGGAGTCCCCCGAGGAGGTGGGGCGCCGGGCCGACCGGGTCCTGTCCCGCGTGGACACCGCCCTCCCGGACGGGGACGTGATCCTCGTGGCCCACGCCCACTTCCTGCGGGTCCTGACGGCCCGCCGACTGGGGCTCGCCCCGGCGGACGGGCGCCTGTTCCAGCTGGCGACCGGGACGGTGAGCCGGTTGTCGACGGAGCACGACCGGCCGGTGGTCGCGGAGTGGAACACCAGGGCGTAGTACGGCATTCGAGACGGCGGCCCGGGAGCACAGGCTTCCGGGCCGCCACCGTCCTGAAGGGCCTGTTGACACCGGGGCGCGTGCGTTGGAGAGTCACCGCTGATGGAGATCAACAACCTGACACCCGCCGAACTGAGGGTGTGGCAGGCCTTTCCCCGGGGCGAGGCCGTGGACTTCCGGGCGGCACCGGACGAGGACGTGGCGGGCGGGGCCGAGTGGGGCGCCGAACGGACCGTGCGGGCCTCCGTGTTGCGGGCCCTGATGCTCAACGGGCCGCAGGAGGACGGGGAGATACCCGCCCTCAAGCTGGCGGGCGCCCGGATCACCGGTGTGCTCGCGCTCCAGTACGGGACCGTCGACCACGCCATACGCCTCAGCCAGTGCTACTTCGACGACGTACCGCTGCTGTACGGCTGCCGGCTGCGCCAGTTGAATCTCAGCAACTCCGTGCTGCCCGGACTGACTGCCGCCACGATGCACGTCGAGGCGGTGCTGCGGCTGACGGACTGCCGGGTGAACGGCCCGGTGCGACTCGGCGGGGCGCAGATCGCGGGGGCGCTGTTCATGGACCGCGCCGAGATCGTCGCGGACCAGGCCGGGGAACCCGCGCTCCAGCTCAACCACATGAGCATCGGCGACGACCTGTGGGCGCCGGGGCTCCGGGTCCACGGCGAGATGCGGCTCAACGGAGCCGGCGTCGCCGGGTCGGTCAACCTCAACGACGCCCGGCTCAGCCACCCCGGCGACATCGTCCTCGACGCGCAGACCCTCGTCGTGGAGGGCGACTTCCATCTGCGGCGGGTGCACACCTTCGGCTGGATCGGTCTGCGGGGCGCCCGGATCGCGGGGCGGCTCGACTTCTCCTACGCCCATCTGTCGAACCCGGGCGACGCGGCGCTGCGGGCGAACAGCTCCACCATCGGGGAGCTCTGGCTGCGCAAGGGGCCGCCCATGGACGGCACCCTCAGCCTGCGCCGCGCCCAGATCGACGATCTGTTCCTGGAACCCGAAGTGGTGCCGGAGGAGGTCCAGTTCAACAAGCTCGTCTACACCTCGCTCACCCCGCAGGAGCCCGCCGAGCGCCGACTGCCGATGCTGGAGCGGGACCGCGAGGGCTATGTCCCGCACGCCTACGAGCAGTTGACGGCCGCCTATCGCCGTATCGGGGACGACCGCGCCGCCCGGCAGGTCCAACTCGCCAAGCAGCGCCGCCATCGCGCCACTCTCGCCTGGTACGGGCGGCTGTGGGGCCACGTCCAGGACGCCACCGTCGGCTACGGCTTCCACCCGCTGCGCGCCGGCGTCTGGCTGGTCTCCCTGCTCGCCGTCGGCACGATCGCCTACGGCCTGCACCACCCGCCCCCGCTCAAGGCGGGTGAGGCCCCGCGTTTCAACGCGCTCTTCTACACCCTGGACCTCCTGCTCCCGGTGATCTCCTTCGGCCAGGAGGGCGCCTTCGCGCCACGAGGGTGGTACCAGTCGCTGTCGTACGCCTTGGTCATCGCGGGCTGGATCCTGGCCACGACGGTCTTCGCCGGTGTTACCCGTACCGTCAACCGCCAGTGAACAAGGGCTACTTGGGTGCTCCGACCACGCCCGCCAGCTCCGCGATGTCCGCCAGCATCCGCACCGCGTCCGGCTCCCGGCCGGTGAACAGCCGGAACGCGTCCACGGCCTGGAAGACGGCCATGCCGCCACCGTCGAGGGTGGCGCAGCCGACCGCACGGGCGGTGCGCAGCAGCTCGGTCTCCAGCGGGCGGTAGACCACCTCGGCGACCCACAGCCCGGGGCGGAGCAGCTCGGCCGGGAAGGGCAGACCGGGGTGGGCGGCCATGCCGGTGGGGGTGGCGTGCACGATGCCGTCGGCGTCGGCGAGCAGCTGGGGCAGCCGGTCCGGGGTGGCCGCGGCCGCGCGCCCGGCGCCGAAGTGGCGGTTCAGGGCGGTGGCGAGATCCGCGGCCCGGTCCGCCATCGCGTCGACGACCGTGACCCGCCCGGCGCCCAGGGTGAGCGTGGCGTGCGCGACCGCGGCGCCCGCACCCCCCGCGCCCAGCTGTACGACCCGGTCCAGGGGTACGTCGGGCAGCCCGCGCGCGAAGGACGCGGCGAAGCCGGTGACGTCGGTGTTGTGGCCGGTCGCACGGCCGTCCTCGAAGACGACGGTGTTGACCGCGCCGAGCGCCTCGGCCTGCGGGGAGAGGGCGTCCAGGTGCTCGATGACCAGCTGCTTGCAGGGATGGGTGATGTTCAGCCCGTCGAAGCCCAGGTCACGGGCGGCCCGCACCAGCTCGCCGACCGCCTCGGGGCGCACGCCGAGCGCGTCGATGTCGATCAGCCGGTACAGATAGCGCAGGCCCTGCCGGTCCGCCTCCCGCTCGTGCAGCGCCGGGCTCAGCGACGGGCCGATACCCGCGCCGATCAGTCCGACGAGAAACGAGTCCTTGGCCACGCGGACCTCCCGAGCCGAGCGTTAATGTACGAACCAGTACGTTAGCTATATCAGCCGTGCGCCCCGCAGGGAACCCCCGGCCGAGGCCTTCTAGACTCTGCGGCACCGGCCGCACTCCCGAAGGAACCCGATGACCAGCGTCGACGAACCGGCACGACCCAACGGACGGATCCGCGACGCCGCCCGCACCCAGGCCGAGATCCTCGACGTGGCGACCCAGGAGTTCGCGCGGGCCGGCTACGACGGAGCCCGCGTCGACGAGATCGCGGCCCGCACCCGCACCACCAAGCGGATGATCTACTACTACTTCGGCGGCAAGGAACAGCTGTTCACGGCCGTTCTGGAGCGGGCGTACACCGTGATCCGCGAGGCCGAGCAGGAGCTGGACGTCGAGCATCTGGACCCGGTCGCGGCGATCCGGCGCCTCGCCGAGGTGACCTTCGACCACCATGAGCAGCACCCCGACTTCATCCGCCTGGTCAGCATCGAGAACATCCACGGGGCCGAGCACATCGCCTCCTCGGAGAAGCTCGGCAAGATCGGCTCTCCCGCGCTGGACGTGATCCGCCGGATCCTGGCCTCGGGGCAGGAGTCCGGCCTGTTCACCGCCGACGTGGACGCGGTCGACCTGCACGCGATGATCAGCTCGTTCTGCTTCTTCCGGGTCGCCAACCGGCACACCTTCGGCGCCCTGTTCGGCCGCGACCTGGTCGCCCCCGAGCAGCGCGAGCACTACCGCAACATGCTCGGAGACATGGTGATCGCCTATCTGACGGCCGACCGCGCCGCGGACTGACCCCGCACGGCACCACCCCTTGACACGCGGGACATGCGGGCGCAACATCCTCCGCAACCGCTACTAACTATCCAGTGGGTTAATTAGCTGGATAGCTCCCGGAGTCCCCCCGAAGGAGCACCCCGTGTCCGTCCCCGCCGAAGCCGTCGGGCAGCCCAAAAAGGCGGCGACCGCCGCCTGGATCGGCAGCGCCCTCGAGTACTACGACTTCTTCATCTACGGCAGCGCAGCAGCCCTGATCTTCCCCAAGGTGTTCTTCGACGAGTCCGACCCGGCCACCGCGACCCTGCTGTCGCTGGC
This sequence comes from Streptomyces sp. NPDC048420, assembly GCF_040651535.1. Classification (NCBI taxonomy): domain Bacteria; kingdom Bacillati; phylum Actinomycetota; class Actinomycetes; order Kitasatosporales; family Streptomycetaceae; genus Streptomyces; species Streptomyces sp. NPDC048420. The sequence continues at coordinate 43,408 of NZ_JBEZKG010000026.1, read as the reverse complement.
CACGTTCGGTGTCGCCTACGCGGCCCGGCCGGTCGGCGCGCTCTTCCTCGGACACTTCGGCGACCGGGTCGGCCGTAAGAAGATCATGGTCTTCACGCTGATCCTGATGGGTGTGTCGACCTTCCTCATCGGCTGTCTGCCGACCCGCGACCAGGTCGGCACCCTCGCCCCGGTCCTCCTTGTGCTGTGCCGGGTCCTGCAGGGCATCTCGGCGGCCGGTGAGCAGGCCAGCGCCAACTCCATGAGTCTGGAACACGCGCCGGCGCACCGGCGGGGCTTCTTCACGAGCTTCACGCTCAGCGGTACGCAGGGCGGGCAGCTGCTCGCGACGCTGGTCTTCCTGCCGGTCGCCGCGCTGCCCGAGGACCAGTTGCTGTCGTGGGGCTGGCGGGTGCCGTTCTGGATGAGTGTCGCGGTCGCCGTGGTCGGGTTCGTGATCCGCCGCAAGCTGGACGAGACACCTGCCTTCGAGCAGCAGGCCGCCTCCGGCGAGGTGGTGAAGCTGCCGCTCGCGGTGCTGCTGCGGGAGCACTGGGCGGACGTGTTGCGGGTGATCGGGGGTGCGCTGATCGCCTCGGTCTCCACGATCTTCACGGTGTGGGCGCTGGCGTACGCGACGAGCGACGCGGTCGGGATGAGCCGTTCCTCGATGCTGTGGGTGGGGGCGCTGGCCAACCTCGTCGCGCTCGCCGCGATCCCGCTGTGGGCCACGCTGTCGGACCGCATCGGGCGGCGCCCGGTCTTCCTGATCGGAGCGGTGGGCAGTGCGGTGACGATGTTCCTGTACCTGTGGGCGATCTCCACGGGCAACTACCCGCTGACGCTGCTGCTCGGCATCGTCACCTTCGGCGTCGTCTACAGCGCCGCGAACGGGGTCTGGCCGTCCTTCTACGGCGAGATGTTCTCCACCCGGGTGCGACTGTCCGGCATGGCGATCGGCACGCAGATCGGCTTCGCCGTGGCCGGTTTCGCGGTCACCTTCGCCGCGCAGATCGCGGGGCCCGACGGCTCCGACTGGTCCTCGGTCGCGCTGTTCACCGCGGCCCTGTGCGTCCCGCCGGTGATCGCCGCCGTCACGGCCCGCGAGACCCACAAGGTCGCCACGAACGACCTCGGCTCGCGCACCCCCCGGGAGCCGTCCCGCCCGGAGACGGTGTCGGCCTGACCCCGCGCCCCGCTCCGAGCCCCCGGACGCCCTGCCGGCGCCGGGGGCTCGCGCCTGCCCGATCAGCCGGAGACCGCGGCGACGCGGAACCCGTTGCCCTCCGGATCCGCCCTCACCACACGGCGCCCGCCGAACACAACCCGAACCCACGCCCCCGACCCCACCAACCGCCCAGCCCCAGCCCCAGCCCGCATACGCGCCCCCGTCGAGGTCAGCCACAGGCCGCAGCCACGCAGAACTCGTTGCCCTCCGGATCCGCCATCACCATGTGGTGCCCGCCGAACACGACCAGAACCCTCGCCCCGCCCCCACCAACCGCCCGGCCCCAGCCCGCATACGCACCCACCCCCCGTCCAGGTCAACCAGAGGCCGCAGCCACGCAGAACTCGTTGCCCTCCGGATCCGCCATCACCGTGTGGTGCCCGTCGAACTCCGCCAGGACGCTCGCACCCGCCCCCACCAGCCGCTCGGACTCGGCCCGGATGCGTGCCCACCGCTCCTCGGGGCCGCCGTGCCCCGGTACCCGGATGTCGATGTGGAGTCGGTTCTTGGCCGACTTGGGCTCGGGGACCTGGAGGATGGAGAGCCGGGGCCCGACGCCGTCGGGATCGCAGAGCCAGGCTCCGCCGCCCACCGGATCGTCCTCGGGCAGGTCGAACTGTGCGAGCCACTCCTCGCGGGTGGTGAAGGGCGCGGGTGGCGGCTCGTCGGCGTAGCCCAGGGCGGTCTTCCAGAACGCGGCCAGGACCGGAGCGTCGGCACAGTCCAGGGTGAGATCGAAAACGGCAGCCATGTCAGGACGGTACTGCGCGCCACCGACAACCGGCTCTAGACGTTGGACCAGCCCCGCGTGCACAGCACCAGCCGGTACCCGTCCGGGTCCTCCACGGTGACGCCCCACTCGTTCCAGTACGGGTTCGGCGAGCGCACCCGCTTGCCGCCGTGCGCCTCCAGGCGGGCGACGAGGTCCTCCGGCACCGGCCCGTCGACGTAGATCACCAGAAGGTCCTCCTCGGTGGGACGGGGCTCGACCGGCCGGCCCCGCTCGTGGACGAGTTCCAGGTGCCAGTCGGCGTCCGGCCAGCCGAGCATCAGCAGGTCGTGCTCGCCGGGTTCGGGGCCGCCCTCCGCACGCCATACGACACCCAGCCCGAGCCCCTCGACCCAGAACCGCTCGGCGGCGGCCAGGTCCCGGGAGGGGCGGGCGACTCGGATGTGACTGCGGCCGTTGACCGGCATGCTGACCTCTTCCGTCGATGTGCCGGTCAGCGTAGGCAGCGGCCGGCCTTCGGCACATCGGCCGTCCGCCCTGCTCCCCGGGCCCTAGGACCGCTCCCGCCGCCCACGCCCCGTTGACAGATGACGTTTCCGGCAAGAACATCGGCCCAAACAAGCAGAAAAGCACAGCGCTGGGCTGACCCGCGCGCAGACCACCGCGCACTCCGGCCGGTTTCAGGGGCGGCCGGGGTGCGCGGACCGCGCGTTCCGCGGTGGGTTCCGGCGGTGGATCTCAGCTTGCGGTGCCCGGGATCCCGTATGCCCGGTCCACCTTCAACCGCAGCACCAGCCGCCGGTCCCGGACCATCGCCGCCCGGTAGTCGTCCCAGTCGGGATGCTCGCCCAGGACGTCGCGGTACAGGCGGATCAGTTCCTCGACCGTGTCGTCGTGCGGGTCCTTGGCCACGGGTGTGAGGTCGGCCGTGCCCTCCGCCACCGTGTACGCCTGCCGGTCCGACGTCGTCACGTGGTACGAGGCGCGGGGGTCCCGGCGCAGGTTGCGGGTCTTGGCGCGGTCGTCCGTGAGGGAGACCCTGATGATCCGCTCCTCGGGGTAGTAGGCGTGGCTGACGTTCGACAGCTGGGGCCGTCCGTCGCGCTTGAGGGTGACGAGCACCCCGCCGTGGCCTTCGGAGAGCAGCCGGAGCAGTGCGTCCTGCGTCGCGTCCTGAGTCATGACAGCGGCAACCTGCCCGGCCGCAGGCGCATTCCCGTGGCCGCCGGTCCCGTCCGACCCGCAGACGGTCGCGTTTTCCTGAGCGACGATGATGTCTGAGGTGGTCCGGGCCGGGTATACCGGTTCGCACCTCGACGGACGCGACGGAGGAGAGCGATGGCACAGCTGCGGCAAGAGGTCGAACCGGGTGAGGTGGGGCTGGACGCGAAGGCGCTGGACCGCCTCGACCAGCACTTCGCCCACTATGTCGACGAGGGCCGGATGCCCGGCTTCCTGGTCTCCGTCGCCCGCGGCGGACGCGTCGCCCATCTCACCACGCACGGCCACCGCGACCTCGCGGCGGGACTTCCGGTCGAGGCCGACACCCTGTGGCGGATCTACTCGATGACCAAGCCGGTCACCGCGGTCGCCGCCCTGCTGCTGGTGGAGGAGGGGCGGCTGTCCCTGGACGACCCGGTCGCCGACTACCTGCCCGCGTTCGCGGAGCCCCGGGTCTATGTGGACGGTTCCGGCGACACCCTCACGACCCGCCCGGCCGACGGTCCGATCCTGGTCCGGCATCTGATGACCCACACCGCGGGCCTGACCTTCGCCTTCTACCACTGCCACCCCGTGGACGCCCTCTACCGCGAGGCCGGTCTGGAGTCGTCCGTGCTGCCCGGCTCGGACCTCGCGAAGACGGTCGACGTGTACGCGAGCCTGCCCCTGCAGTTCGAGCCGGGCACGCAGTGGAACTACTCGGTCGCCTCCAACGTGCTGGGCCGGGTCATCGAGGTCGTGTCCGGCCGGCCTCTCGACACCTTCTTCGCTGAACGGATCTTCACACCGCTCGGCATGCCCGACGCCGGCTTCTGCGTGGCGGACGAACAGGCGCACAGACTCTCCGAGTTGTACGGCGAGAAGGACGACGGCACGATCGAGCCGGTCCCCGGGCTGCCGCTCAGGGGCCGCCCCCGGCTGCTGTCCGGCAGCGGCGGCATGGCGGCCTCCGCGTACGACGTCCACCGCTTCGCGGAACTCCTGCGCCGCCGCGGCGAACTGGACGGCATCCGCCTGCTGTCCGCCGAGACGGTGGACCTGATGACCTCCAACCACCTTCCCGGCGGCGCCGACCTGCGCGCCTTCGGCACCAAACCGGCCCACGACGAGCCCGGCAACGACGGCGTCGGCTTCGGCCTCGGCGTCTCCGTGGTGATCGACCCCGCCCGCACCCTGGCCCCCTCGGGCCTCGGCTCCTACGGCTGGAGCGGGGCCGCCTCCACGACCTTCTGGGTCGACCCGGGCCGTGACCTGAGCGTTCAGTTCTTCACCCAGGTACGGCCCAGGACGCTGAAGCTGTTCCCGGACCTGAAGCGGCTGGTCCACGAAGCGGTCGTGGACTAGCGACTATTGATCGACCCGCAGCGTGAAGTGCACGCCGTCGCGGGCCAGTTCGCCCAGCCACTGCCGCGAGCGGGCGGCGGTCTCGGCGGCGCGGTTCAGGCCTGCCGGGAGAGTGCCGTCCAGAACGTGTCCCACTCCGAGTGCGAGGGTGCGGGAGACACAGCGGGCCATGGCGCTGTCCTCCTCGTCGCCCACCAGGTCGAGGAGGTAGCCACCCGACCAGGTGCGGCCGTCCTCCGCGCGCACGTCGAGGGAGACGGCGAGGACGACCCGGTCGCGGTCGGCGTCCGTCGTCGGGTAGCGGGCCGCCAACTCCTGTGCCAGGGCGGCGATCCGGGTGTCGTCGCCGGTCCGCAGCTCCTCGAAGACGGGCTCCCAGGCCCGCAGCCAGCCGTCCAGGCGCAGGGTGCCGCGTACGAAGGTGCGTGGGGCCCAGGCGGCCGGCAGTCCGTACTGCTCGACGAAGGGGAGGCTGTCGCGGTTGGGGTAGACCTCGAAGGTCTCGCCGTCCACGACATGGCGCCGGGTCGCCTCCCAGGGGCGGTCGGCGGTGGTGGGAGTGCCGTTGTCGATGTAACGGGCGGGCGAGCGCAGGGCGTTCAGGACTCCGGCGGGAGCCCAGCTGAAGCGGTACCTGAAGTCGTTCGGGACGGCGGGGATTCCGCCGCAGTAGGAGGTGAGTCCGTACGACGCCGGTGTCGTGTCGCCGATCGTCTCGCGGGCCCGGGCGACGAGGTCGTGCGCGAAGAGGTGGTCGATGCCCGGGTCGAGGCCGGCCTCGGTGAGGACGGTGACCCCTGCCTTCTGCGCCTCCGGTACCTGTTCGAGGACGGCGTCGGAGACATAGCTGGAGCAGGCGAAGTGTGCCTGCTCGCGCACGCAGGCGGCCAGGATCGCGGCGTGCTCGGGTGCGGGCAGCATCGACACCACGACGTCCCCGGGCGCCAGTTCGGCCGCGAGCGCGGACAGGGTGTAGGCGCGGGGCGCGGCCCTGCCGTTGAGTCCCAGCCCTTCGAGGGCCTCTTCCGCCCGCTCCTCGGTGCGGTGCCACAGCAGCACGCGGTCGGCGGTGTCGCACAGTGCGGCCAGGCCGCTGCCGGTGGAGAGTCCGGCGCCGATCCAGTGGACGGTGCCGGTCGCGGGTACGAGGTCAGACACTTCGGAACTCCCCTTCCTCGATGCCGAGTTCACGGCAGGCCTGGTGGAACCGCTCCAGACAGCGCCCCCAGGGACCGCCGACCCCGAACTCCAGCAGCAGGGGCAGCAGGGAGCCGGAGAAGCCGACGCTGGACTCCTCCGGGAGCAGGGACGGCAGGTTGTCGATGGCGATGAGGTCGAGCGGGGGTTCCTTGTGGAGCCGGCGGACGGGGTCGGTCCACTCGGTGGTGCGGTCGTAGACCGGCAGCACGTTCAGGGGCGAGCCGACGTCGCAGGTGACGTCGGAGAGGGTGCGCAGCCGGCGGGACGGGTCGTCCAGGTCCGCCTCGCGGACGAAGGGCGGGACCGGGGTGGTGGCAAGGACGCAGTTCACCAGCACGTCATGGGCGAGCAGGGCCGGGCGGTCCAGGTTGCGGGTCTCGTCGAGGTCCCAGCAGGTGGGCTCGATCCCGGCCGCCCGGAGTGCGACGCGGGCCCCCCGGCCGCTGCGGCCCAGGGCCCCGATCACCAGCGCGGTGAACTCCTCGTCCCCGGCGACGGGCCTCAGGAGCTCCTCCAGCTCCTCCCGCGAGGTGGGCGTGAGCGGCACGGTCAGCCTGCCCCGGTGCTGGAGCACGGCCAGGGCGGCGCCCAGGTATCCGGCCCAGTAGCCGAACGCGGCGAGCCTGCGGCCCTGGTCGTCCACCAGGTACTCCAGGTCGAGCAGCGCCCCTCCCCCGGCGGCGAACCGGCCCAGCAGGGCTGCGGCACCCGGCTGCTCCTTGTAGGCGTGGCCGAAGAAGACGTGACGGTGTGTCAGGGTGTCGGGTCCGTCGGGGAGTTCCTTCAGGCCGACGACCACCGCGTCCTGCGGCGCCCGTGCGGCCCAGGAACCCGCGGGTGCGACTGCGCAGCCGACCGCCTCGTACTCCTCGATCGGGAAGATCCGGTGCGGGGACTCCTCGACGGTCAGGGTCACGCCGCTGTCGACGAGCCGCCGGGCGTCGGACGGCACGATCGGGGTGCGTCGCTCGGTGGAACGGACCTCGTGGCGCAGCCACAGATGGAGCTCGGTCATACGCGGTTGGCCTCCGGGCGCGGGGCGTCGGCCGCGAACCGGCCGGCGCTGAGCGGGCTGACGTCCACGAAGGGTACGCGGCCCAGGTACAAGTCGCGGACGACCTCGCCGACGGCCGGTCCCTGGAGGAATCCGTGGCCGGAGAAGCCGGTGGCGTACAGGAAGCGGGAGACCGAAGTCGCCTCGCCGATCAGGGCGTTGTGGTCGGGGGTGAGCTCGTACAGGCCGGCCCAGCCGCCGGTGCGCCGCAGGTCGAGGAGGGCGGGGGCGCGGTGTGCCATGGCCTCGGCCAGGCGGGGGATCCAGCGGTCGTGGGTGGTGGTGTCGAAGCCGGGCCTCTCGTCGGGGTCGGACATGCCGACCAGGAGGCCGGGGCCCTCGCGGTGGTAGTAGAGGCTGCTGGTGAAGTCGATGGTCATGGGGAGGCCGGGCGGCAGTCCGTCGACCGGTTCGGTGACCGCGATCTGGCGGCGCAGCGGTTCGACCGGCAGGTCCACGCCGACCATGGCGCCGACGGCCCGCGACCAGGCACCGGCCGCGCAGATCACCGTGTCGGTGGCGATGCGGCCCCTGGTCGTGACCACCGCCGTGATGTCGTCGCCGTGCACTTCGACGCCGGTGACCTCGGTGTGCCGCAGGATTCTCGCGCCGTGGCGGCGGGCGTCGGCCGCATAGCCGTACACCACGGACTCGGGGGTGCAGTGCCCGTCCTCGGGCGAGAACGCGGCGGCGAGCAGCCCGTCGGTGGTGATGAGCGGGGAGAGCTCGCGTGCCTCGGCCGGGTCGATCATGCGGCTCGGGACGCCGAGGGAGTTCTGGAGCCGCACGCTCTCCTCGAAGGAGGCGACCTCCTCGGGTGTCGACAGCAGGAACAGGTAGCCGACCCGGTGCAGCCCGATGTCCTGTCCGGTCTCGGTGGCGAACCGCCCGAACGCCTCCAGGCTGCGCGCCCCGAGCCGGATGTTGAGCTCGTCGGAGAACTGCGCCCGCACCCCGCCCGCCGCCTTCGACGTGGAGCCGGAGGCCAGTTCGTCCCGCTCGACCAGGACGACGTCCGGTACGCCCGCCCGTGCCAGGTGGCGGGCGATGCTGGTGCCCATGACCCCGCCGCCGATCACGACCACACTCACGCGTGCTCCTTCCGAGTGGCCCGCACCACGGCCCAGGCGGCGGCCGCGTCCTGGATGCCGAGGCCGACGCTGTTGTAGTACACGAGGTCGCCGGGGGCCGTCCGGGCCACGACTCGTCCGGTCAGTACGTCGCCCAGGCCGACGAGATCGGTCAGCAGGCCCGTCCGGAGCGCGTCCACGACCGGTCCGGCGTGCTCCGCCGCGGTCGCCGGGTCGTCGACGACCACGGTCGCGGATCGCCGTAGGACCTCGGCGTCCACCTCGCGGCGGGTGGGCTCGAAGGACCCCACGCTCACCACCGTGCACCCGGGCGCCAGCCACTCCCCGCGCACCACCGGAGTCGTGCTGAGCGTGCAGGTCGCGACCAGGGAGGCGCCGGCCACCGCGTCCTCGGCGCTGCCGGCCGCTTCGACGGCGAACCCGAGGTCCGACAGGGTCTCGGCGGCGCGGGCGCGGTGGCGCGGGGTCGGGCTCCACAGCCGTACGGACTTCAGGTCCCGCACCCGGGAGATCGCCCGCACATGGGCCAGGGCCTGGGCGCCCGAGCCCAGGACGGCCAGGTCGGTGCTGTCGGGCGTGGCCAGGGCGTCGACGGCGACGGCGCTCGCGGCGGCGGTGCGCAGGGTGGTCACCGCGGCGCCGTCCATGACGGCGGCGAGGCGGCCGGTCACCGGGTCCAGCACCGACACCACGGCGTGGATCGTGGGCAGCCCGGCCGCCGCGTTGCCCGGGTTGACGCTGCCGAACTTCGCGACGGCCCCGGAGTCGGCGGAGAGCCGGGAGACGTACGCGAAGACCACGCTGTCGTCGAAACGGCTCGGATGCATGATCTTCGCCGGCAGGTCGGCCGCCCCGGAGCTCAGCGCGGTGAAGGCCGCGCGCTGCGAGGCGATGGCCGTGTCCACGTCGAGCAGGCGGGTGACCTGCTCTCCGGAGAGGAAGAGGACGTCGTCGGTCATTCCCTCTTCCTGTCCGGATTTCCCGTGCCGGAATCCGTCCGGCGATCAGGACAGGTGGGCCACCGCGTCCAGATGGGGCAGGACGTGGTCAAGACGCTCCCGCTTGGTGCGCAGATAGGTGATGTTGCTCTCGCACGGGGTTATCAGCAGCGGCACCGTCTCGGTGACCTTGATGCCGTGCCGCAGCAGCGCCTCGCGCTTGCGCGGGTTGTTGGACATCAGGCGCACCGAGTTCACGCCCAGGTCGTGGAAGATCCCGGCGGCGACGCCGTAGTCGCGGGAGTCCACGGGCAGGCCGAGCGCGAGGTTCGCCTCGACGGTGTCCAGGCCCTCCGCCTGCAGGGCCATCGCACGCAGCTTGGCGAGCAGTCCGATGCCCCGGCCCTCGTGGCCGCGCAGGTAGACGACGATGCCGCTGCCCGCCTTGACCACGGCCCGCAGCGCCGCGTCGAGCTGGTCGCCGCACTCGCAGTGCTGGGAGCCGAACGCGTCACCGGTCAGGCACTCGGAATGCAGCCGCACGAGGACGTCGTCCGAGCCGATGTCACCGTGGACCAGGGCGACTTGTTCGTCACCGCGGTCGTGATCGAGATAGCCGACGGCCTGGAATTTCCCGTACACGGTGGGCAGCGGCGCATTCACCACGCGCTCCACACCCGTACGCTGGGGGGCCTTCTTGCCGAGTACGCCAACTTTGTCTGTCATGATCTGGTTCCTAAGCAGAGACGAAAGGCCGTGAAAAGATGAGTGGTTCGGGAATACGGTCGGCGGCGTACGGTCTGTTGCCGACGGACACTACGGAAGACGTACGGACGCGGGGGGCGGGCGTCTCAACTCAGGTCGCCGTCCTTCCGGTCGGGAGCTTCGAACAACACGGTGCGTACCTGCCGCTGGCGACCGACACCCTGGTCGCCTGTGCCGTCGCGCGGGAGATCGCCGCGGCGTACCCCGTGCATCTCCTTCCGCCGGTCACGATCTCCTGCTCGCACGAGCACGCGGCCTGGCCGGGCACCGTCAGCATCTCCTCCGTCACCCTTCACGCGGTGGTACGGGACATCGCGGACTCGCTGCGCCGCTCCGGCGTCGAGGCACTGGTCGTGGTCAACGGACACGGCGGGAACTACGTGTTGGGCAACGTCGTCCAGGAGGCCTCCGCCCGCGGGGAGCGGATGGCGCTCTTCCCGGCCGCGGAGGACTGGGAGGCCGCGCGTCTGGATGCGGGGGTGGTCACCTCGCTGCTCACCGACATGCATGCGGGAGAAATCGAGACCTCCATTCTTCTGCACGAACATCCGGAATGTCTCCGACCCGGTTACGAGACCTCCGATTTCGTCGCGGACGACCGTCGTCATCTCCTCACCCTCGGTATGTCCGGTTACACCGATTCCGGTGTCATCGGGCGCCCTTCGCTGGGCTCGGCGGAAAAAGGGAAAGCGTTGCTGGAGAGCCTCGGGGCTTCCTTCGGAGCGTATTTCTCGATGCTCACGGAGGGATAGGACTCCGCCGGGTTCCGCAGTCCCTGGTACCAGCGGACGACGAGGACCACCGCGCCCGGCAGGCTCGCCACGAAGCTGAGGACGCCGTACACGATCGCGGTGGCGAGGCCGGCTTCGGCGCCGAGTCCCATGGCGGCGAACGCCCAGGCGGTGACGCCCTCCCGGGGGCCGAACCCGCCGATGTTCAGGGGCAGTCCCATGGCGAGCAGGGCGAGCACGGCCAGCGGCAGCAGTACGGCGACGGTGGCGCCGGAGCCCGCGATGCGGGCGGCGAGCACGAACATCCCGAGGTGGCCGGCGAGGACGACGGCCGAGGAGAGCGCGACGCCGGGCCAGTTGCGGCGGGACAGCAGTCCCTCGCGCGCCTCGCCGAGGGTCGCGCGCAGGGCCGTGCCCCGGCGGGAGGAGGGCGCCCGGTTCATGCGCAGGGCCACGACGACGGCGAGGGCGCCCAGGGCGGCGAGGCCCACGGCGGGGGCGAGATGACGGGCCTCGGCGAGCACCGGGGACGGCATAGTGAGCAGGACGACACCGCCGACGAGCGCCAACGCGATCTGTCCGGCGGCGCGTTCGAGGACGACCGCGCGCACACCGCGGCCCATGTCGCCGGCGCTCTGCCCGTGGCGCACCGCGCGGTGCACGTCGCCGAGGACGCCGCCGGGCAGGGCCGCGTTGAGGAACAGGGCACGGTAGTAGTCGGCCACGGCGGCGCCGAGCGGCAGCCGGATGCGCAGGCCCCGGGCCACCAACTGCCAGCGCCAGGCGCTGAACACGGTGGTCAGTACGCCGATCGCGAGGGCCGCCGCGAGTGCCGGGCCGTCGATCCGGCGCAGCCCGTCCAGGAAGACACCGGTGCCGAGCCGCCACAGCAGGACGGCGAGGATGGTGACGCCGGCCGCCGTGCCGAAGTGGGTGCGCAGGGCGCGGGAGTTGAGGGCCGAGCGCAGCGCGGTACGCCACCTGGGGGCCCGGGCGGCCGGAGGGCGGGCCTCGGTCACGATCACGCCGATCCGGTCGTGGGAGACGGCGGCGGCGGTGAGGTCCGCGACGGGCACTCCGGCGGCCGCGAGCAGCTCGGCCCGGGCGACGATCGCCTCGGTCCGCGCGGTGAGCGTCTCGTCCCGGGTCCTGAGCACCTCGGCCCGCAGCGTGCGGGCCCGGTCGGAGACGGAGCGCGACTCGACCGGTTCCGCCGGCCGCCGCACAGGCAGGCTCGGGCGCACCGTCTCCACGCTCATGACGCTCCGCCCGTCGGGCGGGACAGCGCCAGCAGGTCGCTGTGGTGGACGACGACCTTCAACTCGCCCGCGCGGCAGGCCTCCAGGCGGTCCTTGAGGTAGCGGTCGGCGCGTTCCTTCAGCTCGGGACGCTCCTCGACGGCCGCGCCGACCCAGCCGCGCAGCCACTGCGCGGTGAGCGCGGAGTCGGCGGGGCCCAGGCGCCAGGCGCTCGGGTGCAGCCGTACCGTCGCGCCCCGCTCGGAGAACGCCTCGCAGGCGACGGTGACGGCGTCCGGGCCGAGCAGTCCGCCGCGCCGCTGGTGGGCGTTGAACGCGTCGGTGATCTCCTCGTCCAGCGGGTCGGACGGGGTCAGTTCGACCCGCCCGGCCACGGAGAGCGTGAGCAGGGCCGGGCAGCCGGCGCCCGTGCAGGCCGCGGCGAGGGTGTCGATCTCCTCGCGGGTGAGGACGTCCAGGAGCGCGGAGGCGGTCACCAGGGAGGCGCCGGCGAGGGCGTCCGGGGTGAGCAGACCGACGTCACCGCGGCGCGTCTCGACGGTGACCCGGCTGCCGTCGGCGGCGGAGCGCGGGGACGCGACGGCCGCGAAGTGCAGGAGGTAGGGGTCCCGGTCGTGCAGGACCCAGTGCTGGGGGCCGTCCAGACGGGGCGCGAGCCAGCGGCCCATCGATCCGGTGCCGCAGCCCAGGTCGTGGATGACGAGCCCGGCCTTGCCGGGCAGGTTGGCCAGCCGGATCCGCAGCGGGTCGATCAGATCGCCGGCCCGGGCTGCCGCGTCGGGCCCCTCCCGCAGCTCCAGCCACTCGGGGGCGTACCGGGGAGCGTCGTCGGGGCCCGCGTCCCGCAGCCGTACGGTGGGACGCTCGCCGGGGCGGGCACTGGGACCGGCACCGGGAATGACCGATTCTGCGTCGACAGGGACACCGGACGTCACCGACGCCACCTCCCGAGGTCCCGGCTGTGCCGGGATCTTCCCGCTCTGCTTGGTCGCCGTCTTCCTCATGCCGCCCTCCTGGGCTCGCTCGGCAGTCGGCCGAGAACTCCGGCCAGGCTGCGGGCCGTGGTCGCCCAGCCGTCCAGGGCGGCCCGCCGGCCCCGGGCAGCCGCCTTGAGCCTGCGTCGTACGTCGGCCTCGCCGAACCAGCCGCGCAGTTCGGCGGCGAGGGCGGCGGGGTCCTCCGGCGGGACGAGGATGCCGGGCACGCCGCCGTCGGGGGCGCGTCCGACCGCCTCGGCGACTCCGCCGACGTCGGTGGCCAGCACCGGGATGCCGCGTGCGAGGGCCTCGGTGACCGCCATGCCGTAGGTCTCGGCATAGGAGGTGAGGACCATCAGGTCGGCGGCGGCGTAGCTGGCGTCGAGCTCGGCCCCGGCCCGCGGTCCGGCGAGGTGCAGGCGGTCCTGGAGGCCGTACTTCTTGATGAGCATCCGCAGATGGGCGACGTACTCGGGATCCTGGGTGATCCCGCCGACGCACACGCAGCTCCACGGCAGGTCCTGTGCGCCGGCCAGGGCCTCGATCAGCCGGTGCTGTCCCTTGCGGGGGGTCACCGCGGCCACGCACAGCAGTCTGGAGACGCCGTCGGTGCCGGAGGCGAGCGGGGCGATGTCGGCACCCGGGGTGGCGACGTGGACCCGCTCGGGGGCGAGGCCGTGGTGCGAGACGAGTCGCCGTACGGCCCAGTCGCTGGTGGCGATGACGGCGGGCACGGCCCGCAGCACCTCGCGCTCCTTGGCGTCCAGTTCGAGGGCGAGCCGCGGTTCGAGTCCGGTCTCGTCGCCGAGCGGCAGGTGGACGAGGACGGCGAGGCGCAGTCGCTCCGCCTCGGGGACGATGATCTCGGGGACCCCGCAGGCGACCAGGCCGTCGATGAGGACGACGGTGTCGTCGGGCAGGTCGCTCAGGGTGCGGGCCAGCTCCGTACGGGCCGGCGCTCCCGGGCGGGGCCAGCTGCCGGCCACCGCGTGCCGCTCGACCTGCCAGCCGAAGCCGGGCAGGTCCAGGCAGACCCGCCGGTCGTAGGCGTTGCCGCCGCTCGGCGCGGTCGGGTCGTCCACGCCGCCCGGCATCACGAAGTGCACGGAGCGCAGGGACATCGGGATGATCTCGGCCTTCTTGAGGGCGGCGTGCTGCACGGGCACGTAGTCGAGCGTGGCCGCCCGCCCGGTGGTCAGGTCGGTCACAGGGCACGCTCGTAACTCGCCCAGGCGACATGCGACTCGTGCAGGGTGACGGTCAGGCCCGCGAGCCCCTTGGCCCCTTCGCCGAGGGCGCCCTTCTCGATGCGCTCGGCGAGCCGGTCCGCGATGACCTTCGCCAGGAACTCCGTCGAGGTGTTGACCCCGGCGAAGTCGGGTTCGTTGTCGAGGTTGCGGTAGTTCAACTCGCTGACGACGGCACCGAGTTCCTGGGTGGCCAGTCCGATGTCGACGACGATGTTGTCGTCGTCCAGCTGTTCGCGCCGGAACGTGGCGTCCACCAGGAACGTCGCTCCGTGCAGACGCTGCGCGGGGCCGAAGACCTCGCCGCGGAAGCTGTGGGCGATCATGATGTGATCGCGGACGGTGATGCTGAACAACGGACGACCCTCCAGGTGCGGCGCGTCTGGTCCCCCGGCTGATCCCTGCCGGGGGATGCCGTGTAGTACGGCTCTCCGCTTCCCCGTGTTCAGCCGTCTCTCACTCTTTTCTCAGGTCAGGCGCTCTTGCCGTACCTCACAAGGTGACAGAGGGCCGGAACTTCCCCACTGGCCAGCTTCGGCATCACCTCCGGCAGTTCTTCGAACGCGCTTTCCCCCGTGATGAGGGCGTCGAGCGCCGGGTCGGCGAGCAGCTTCAACGCGAGGGCGAGCCGGTCGCCGTAGCTGCGGTTCGCGCGGGCCGGGGAGACCGTCCCGACCTGGCTGCTGCGGATGGCGAGCCGCCGGGAGTGGAAGGCTTCGCCGAGCGGCAGACTCACGCGGCGGTCGCCGTACCAGCTCAGTTCCACGACCGTGCCCTCGGCGCGCAGGAGTTCCAGCGAGCGGGCGAGTCCCTGCTCGGTGGCGCTGGCGTGGACGACGAGGTCGCAGTCGCCGAGGGCGTCGGCAGGGGACGCGAAGTCGACACCGAGGGCCTCGGCCGTCTTGGCGCGGGCGGCGTCGGCGTCCACCAACTGGACCCGCACGCCCGGGAAGCGGGCAAGGAGCGCGGCCACCGAACTGCCGACCATGCCGCCGCCGACCACCGCGATCCGGTCGCCGACCAGCGGGGCGGCGTCCCAGAGGGCGTTCACGGCGGTCTCGACGGTGCCGGCGAGGACGGCCCGTGCGGCGGGCACGTCGTCCGGTACGACGGTCACGGCGCTCAACGGGACTACGTACCGCGTCTGATGCGGGTACAGACAGAAGACGGTCCTGCCCTTCACTGCGGAGGGCCCCTCCTCGACCACTCCGACGCTGAGGTAGCCGTACTTCACGGGCCCGGGGAAGTCGCCCTCCTGGAACGGTGCCCGCATGGCCGCGTGCTGGCTCTCGGGCACCCCGCCGCGGAACACGAGTGTCTCCGTGCCCCTGCTGACTCCGGAGTACAGCGCGCGGACCAGCACCTCGTCCTCGCGGGGGGCCGGAAGGGTGAACTCCCGTATCTCGCCTTCACCCGGAGAGCGGAGCCAGAACGCACGTGCGGCGGGCTTCATCGAGAACCTCCTGAACGATCGGGAACTCGGGCACGTACCTCGTTCACGTAACCGAGATGTGCACAGGCCGCGCACAGTACGCGGCCTTGATCGACTCTGTCATCTGGCCGGAGGAATCTGCGGTGGCCCTGAACAACACTTACGAAGCAAGGCTGGTCCAGCAGGAGACCGCTGTCGGAGCGGGCGTTCAGATCCTGTTGCTGGCCCTGCTCGGTACGGCGATCGGCATGGGGCCGGCGGGCTGGCTGACCGGTCTCGCCTTCGCCGTCGCCACCTGGGCCGTGCTCTCCAGGGCGCTGCACCGCACCCGGCCGCGCTCCTTCGGTCCGGCCAACCGGGTGACCCTCGGCCGGGCGATCCTGGTCGGCGGAGTGACGGCCCTGGTCGCGGACTCCTTCCAGGACTCCCCGCCGGTGACGTTGTTCGTGGGTCTGACCGCGGTCGCCCTGATCCTCGACGGCGTCGACGGCAAGGTCGCCCGCGCGACGGGCACCTCGACCCCACTGGGCGCGCGGTTCGACATGGAGGTCGACGCGTTCCTGATCCTGGTGCTGAGTGTGTACGTGTCGATGTCGCAGGGCCCGTGGGTCCTGCTGATCGGCGCCATGCGCTACGGCTTCGTCGCCGCGGCCCGCGTCTGGTCGTGGCTGAACGCCCCGCTGCCGCCGAGCATGGCCCGCAAGACGGTGGCCGCGCTCCAGGGAATCCTGCTGCTGGTGGCCGCGTCGGGGTACCTGCCGCACACGGCGACGTTCGGGGTCGTCGCCGTCGCTCTGGGGACGCTGGTCTGGTCGTTCGGCCGGGACATCCTGTGGCTGTGGCGTACGCACCGGGCCGACGAGGCGGCGGTGGGCGAGCTGCTGGAGCTGGAGTTCGGGGCGGCGGAGCGGGAGCGGGAGGCCGTGGCTTCCTGACGGTCAGCCCTGAAGCGGTACCCGGTACACCGTCGACTCCCGCTGTCTGAACCCCTGTCGTTCGTACAGCCGGTTGGCCGCCGCCCGGTCCGGGCGGGAGGTGAGGTCGACGGTACGGGCCCCGGACTCCCGGGCGAGCCGAATGGCTTCCCTGATCAGCAGTCCCGCGATGCCCTGACCACGTGCCTCATGGTCGACGATCACGTCCTCGATACGGGCCCGCAGTCCGGCGGGCGCGGGGAACATGACCAGGGTGAGGGTGCCGACGACGGCTTCTGCGGACCGGGCGAGCAACATGGTGTTGGCGTCGCAGGCCAGGATCCGGTCGAGCGCCGCGAGATCGAGGGGCGCGGCCGTCGAGGACAGCTGCGGCAGCATCCGAGCGAAGGCATCGACCAGTTCCTGATCCGCCTTCCGGGCGATCTCCACCCGGGGCTCCTGGGTCTCCATGCGTGGACCTTATCGCCGTGCGGTGGGGGGCCTCCGGCGGTTCGTACGACCGTGGTGGGCGAGCCCTACGGCGGTTCGTGTCCCGGCGGTACGCGAGCCCTCCGACGGTTCGTATGACCGTGGTGGGCGAGCCCTACGGCGGTTCGGGTGCCGGCGGCACGCGAGCCTCCGACAGTTCGTGCACCCGCGGCACGCGAGCCTCCGACGCTTCGTGCACCCGCGGCACGCGAGCCTCCGACAGTTCGTGCACCCGCGGCACACAAACCCTCCGGCGAGTTCGTACCGTTGCGGCGCCCGAGCCCTTCGGCGGGCGGGCCGTACCGCTGGGGCCCCGCGTCCATCGGCAGGGCCCCACTGCCTCCACGCCCGGTCCCCGTCCAGCTAGCCGCACCACCACGCAAACCCCCAGCCCACCGGCAGGACCCCACCGCCTTCCACACCCAAGCCCCCTCCAGCAAGCCGCACCACCACGCAAACCCCCAGCCCACCGGCAGGACCCCACCGCCTTCCACACCCAAGCCCCCTCCAGGCGTACTGCTGCGGGGACCCTGGCCCTGCCAGCTCGCCCTCACTGTCCTCGCCCCCGGGTCCTCCGGCAGGCCGCTCCACTGCGGCACCCGAACCCTTCCGCAACACCCCCACCAGCTCCACGCCCCAGCCCTCCGACAAGCCACACCACCTCCGCACCCCACCCCGCCAACAGGCGCTCACCCTCTTCACACCCGAGCCCCCGGCAAGCCGCAACACTGCGGCACCCGACCCCTCCCGCAACACCCCCACCAGCTCCACGCCCCAGCCCTCCGACAAGCCACACCATTGCGGCGCCCACCCGAATCCTCCAGCGGGCCCCGCCCTCCCCGCCCGAGCCCTCCAGCAGTCCTCTACCGCCGCGGCAACAAGCCGATCGCCGCGACCGGTACGGCGGCCAGCACCAGCCACGGCACGGCGGGGGGCAGGTCGGTGTCCAGGAGTGAGCCGGTGATGGAGCTGCCGATCAGCACGATGAGGCCGGAGACCGAGGACAACGCCCCCGTGTACAGGCCGAGTCGGCTCTCCTCCGCGAGATCCGGGACCCAGGCCCGGGCCACCGGCGCGACGAGCATCTGCCCGAAGGTGAGCAGGACGACGAACCCGGCCGAGGGCAACAGTCCCGCCGTACCGGTCCAGTCGGCGGGCCTCGCCACCGCGACGATCGCGAACCCGGCGCCGATCAGCAGCAGTCCGGCCACGATGGACTGGCGCAGCGACAGCCTGGAGCCGACCCAGCGGGTCACGGGGAGCTGCGCGGTCACCACCAGCAGCGAGGACAGGGCGAACAGCCAGGCCAGCGCCGACTGCGACCCGGTCGCCCGCTCCACCTCGTCGGGGAGGGCGAGATAGAGCTGGTTGTAGGCGAGCAGATAGGCACCGTACGCGCAGCACAGGGCGAGAAAGCGCCGGTTGCGGAGCAACACCCGCATGCCGCCCTTGAGTTGGACGCGCCCCCGACCCGGTATGTGCTGCGGCAACAGCCACGCGTGCCCGGCGAGGACGAGCACGAAGATCCCGGCCCCCGCCAGACACACCGTGCGGAAGTCCACCGACAGCAACAGCGCACCGAGCAACGGCCCGACGAACGCCCCGGCCTGCCCGGCGACGGTGAACAGCGCGAGCACACGGGTCCGGGATCCGCCCTGCGCTTCCTGCACGACCGCCTGCCGCGCGACCTCGGACTCCACGGCCGGCGAGAACAGGGCCGCCGCGAACCCGATGAGCAGGACGGCACCGATGACCGTCCAGGTCTCCTCCGCGTACCCGAGCCAGGCGAACCCGGCGATCCGCAGCACACACCCCGCGAGCACGACCGGCCGGATGCCGTACCGGTCGGCCAACGCCCCGCCCACCACGAACAGCCCCTGCTGGCTGAAGGTCCTGAGCCCCAGCACGAACCCGACCAGCCACCCCGCCATGCCGAACGCCTGCCCCAGGTGCTCGGACAGGAAAGGCAGCACGGCGAAGAAGCCGATGTTGAAGGCGAGTTGGGTGAGGATCAGCAGCCGCAGCAGCGGTGAGAGCCGATCGGTCCGCGGCAGATCGACCGAAGCGGAGGTCATCCGGCCTCCACCAACTCCCGTGCGGAGACGGCGTGTTCAAGTTCCGCCGTGGTCGTACGACGCCGCACCCGCCGTCGCGGCCACCGCACCCCGCCCGCCGAACTCACCGCCAGCGCGCCCAGCAGGGCGAGTGCGGCGGCGGGGGCGAGGACGGCCCACGGGGCGCGTTCGGCGTAGGGCTGGTTCTCGGCGAGGAGCAGGCCCCACTCCGGGGAGGGCGGCTGAGCGCCGAGGCCGAGGAAGCCGAGGGAGGCGAGGGCCAGGGCGACGCCGGGCAGACGCAGCAGGGCGTGCCGGATGACGGACGGCAGGATCGCGGGCAGCAGTTCGTGCCGAAGGAGGTACCAGCGGGTCGCGCCCAGACCTCGGGTGGCCGTCAGATGCAGGGTGGCCCGCTCCTGGCGGAGCAGCGAGGAGGTGTGGGCGGCGAGCGCCGCCCAGGAGACGGTGGCCACGGCGATCGCGGGCGTGGCGGGGCCGCTCCCGGCGACGGCGGTCACGAGCAGCGCGGCGAGCACCGGCGGTACGGCGTTGACGGTGTCGACGAGCGGCCCGGACAGCCGGGGCACCAGTCCGAGCAGGACACCGACCACCAGCGCGCCGACACTGACGGCGAGGGCGACCAGCAGGGTGTCGAGGGCCCCGTGTCCGACCCGGGCGAGCAGGTCCCGGCCGAGCGCGTCGGTGCCGAACGGGTGGGCCCAGGAAGGGGATTGGAGACGGGCCCCGGTGTCCAGGGCGAGCGGATCGCGGAGCAGGCCGAGCGTGACGACGGCGGTCAGGAGGCCGCCGTACACGAGAGGCAGGGTGCTGCGGGTGGACCGGCGCGGCCGGTGCAGGGAGTCCAGGGCGCCGTCGCGCAGGGCCGGGCCGACCAGGAGGCGGACAGCGAGTGCCGCGAGGGCGGTTGCGGTGACCGCGAGGAGCAGGAGGGCGAGGGTGCCCGCCTGGAGGACGGGCAGGTCCTGGGCGAGGGCGGCCTGGAGGGTGGTGCGGCCGAGGCCCGGGATGTCGTAGATCCGCTCGACGGCGACGGATCCGGCGGTGAGGCCGACGACGAACAGGCCCAGGTTGGGCAGCAGTGCGGGGACGCAGCGGCGGACCGCCTTGGCGGCGATGGCGCGGCCCGGCAGTCCGCGCGCCTCCGCGGCCTGCGCCCAGGGTTCGGCGAAGGCGGCGGGCAGCAGGTCGTCGAGGAGGCGTCCCAGCACGGCCCCGGCGGGCAGGCCGAGGGCGAGCGCGGGCAGGACCGTCCACTGGGGGCCGTACCAGCCGAGGGCGGGCAGCCAGCCGAGCTGGACGCCGACGACGGTGGCGAGCACGGAGGCGGTGAGGAACTCGGGCAGCGCGGCGAGCATCGCCGAGGCACCGCCGCCGGCCCGTCGCTCGTCGAGGCGCCGGTGTGCGCCGAGCCGGAGGGTGCGGGCGCACACCAGGGCGGCGGTGCCGGCGGCGACCACGAGCGCCACCGTCACCAGCAGCAGGGACACGCCGAGTGCCTGGACGACGGTCGGGGTGACCTGTGTGCCGTTCAGCCATGACCGCCCCGCGTCCCCGCGGGGCAGCCCGCCGAGCCACTGGCCGAGCAGGTGCAAAGGGCCCTGTTCCAGGCCGAGTTGGGCTCTGATGTCGGCCAGGACCCGAGGGTCGGGGTCACGGTCCGCCGAGCGGGCCTTGAGCACGGTGAGCGCCGGGTCGGTGCCGGACAGCCATGGCAGCAGGCCGATCCCGCACACCAGGGCCGCCGCGAGCAGGACCCGCCACAGCAGGGTGGCAACTCGCATGGGTCAGCGTCGCGTTCCGATGCCGACCAGGGTCCGCTCGTACGGGTCGAGGACCACGCCCCGGACCTCGGTGCCGACGCCGACGATGATCCCCTGATGGGCCAGCGGGACCACGGCGTCGGTGCCGAGGATCGCCGCCTCGGCGCGCATGGCCGCGTCCTGCCGCTGACCGGTGTCGGCGACGGCGTCGGCCTCGGCGACCGCCCGGTCGACCTTCTGGTCGCACAACTGGGCGAGGTTGTAGCCGCCGTCGCAGGTGTAGTCGCTCGCGAGGACACCGACGGGGTCGCCGGTGTCGACGAGGCTGTTGCGGGCGCCGATGAACGCGTCGAACTTCCCGTCGAGCGCGTCGCTTTCGAGCCGCGAGTACTCGCGCACGACCAGGGTGACCTTGAACCCGGCCTTCTGGAGCTGCTGTTGGAGGACCTGGGCGACCTCGGGCAGTTCGGGCCGGTTGTCGTAGGTGGCGAGGGTGACGGAGATACCGTTCGGCTTCGCGGCCGCGGCCCGTCCGCTGGGCTGTACGCGTTTGCCCTCGGCCCAGGTCACGGCCGGTCCGTAGATGCCGGTGCCGGAATCGGCGTACCCCTCGAAGACACCCTTCACGAGCGCGGAGCCGTCGACGGCCTCGCGGGCGGCGGCGCGCAGCTTCGGGTTCTTGAAGGGGCCTGATTCCGTGTTGAGTTGGAGGCTGGTGGTGCGGGTGGTGGCGGTCTCCTTGAGAGTGGACTTGTCGAGGGTGGCGGCCTGGGCGACGGGGATCGCCTCGGCGATGTCGACCTGGCCGGTGCGCAGGGCGTTGGCGCGGGCGGTGCCGTCGGCGATGAAGCGGGCGTCGACGCCGGAGGCCTGGGCGCGGCCGCCCCAGTAGTCGTCGAAGCGGTCGAGGGTGGCGGAGGTGGAGCCGGTGACCTTGGTCAGTTCGAACGGCCCGGAGGCGGTGCCGACCGGGTCCACTTGGCCTTCGGTGTAGGCCTTGGCGGCGAACACGGCCAGGTTCGGACTGGACAGCCGGAGCGGCAGCACGGGGTCGGCCGTCTTCGTGGTGATGCGTACGGCGTCCCCCTGGGCCTTGGCGCTCAGCGTGACGCCGGAGAGCGCCGCCGGAGCGGGCTTGGCCTCGGTGGCGTGGGTGAGGGCGGCGGCGACCGCGGCCGGGGTGACCTCGGAGCCGTCCTGGAAGGTGGCCTCGCGCAGGGTGAACAGCCAGGTGCGGTCGTTCTCGCGGCGCCAGGACTCGGCGAGCGCGGGGGCGGCGGCACCGTTGGCGTCGAGCGCGGTCAGGCCCTCGGTGACGCCGAGGCGGCTGAGGAGGGTGGCGTCGGCACCGTACGGCGAGAGGTTCTCGGCGGGCGGGAAGGCGAGGGCGACGCGGAGACGGGAGCCGTCGCTCGCGGCACCTTCGGAGTCTCCCCCGGAGGAGGCGAAGCAGGCGGTGAGGACGGGGGCGAGCAGCAGGGAGCCGAGTATGTGACGGCGTCGCACGGTGGTCATCGCCCCATCGGTATCTCGAAGTGGACGACGCCACTCGCGCCGCCGGTGGTCTCGCGCTCGTCGTGCACGACCTTGCCGATCGACCGCCAGAAGGGTTCGGCGCCCGGGACCGACGGGTCGGTGTGCAGATAGACGGAGCGGTAGCCGCCGTCCGCGGCCGCGAAGGCGAGCAGCTCGTCGACCAGGCGGCGGGCGAGGCCGCGCCTGCGGTGCTCGGGGCGGACGTAGATCCGGCGCAGTTGTGCGGTCTGCCCCGAGGGGTAGCGCTCGGCCAGTTCACGCGGGTTCGGCGGGTGGGCGGGGCCGCGGGAGTCGAGGGCGCCGGTGGCCACGACAGTCCCGTTCTCCCGGTCGAGGGCAACGAGGAGGGTGTGGCGGGGCGGCACGAGGTAGGCGGCGGCCGGGTCGACGATGTCGCCGTGCCAGCGGGGCACGTACCCGGTTCTGAAGTCGCGGTAGACGGTGTCGAGCATCACGGCTCGCGCACCGTCGAGTTCGTCCGGGCTCGCCGCCCTGATGCTGTAGTCACGCACTTGCACATCATATGCATTTACTTTCCCGCCTTGATCGGCGGGGGTGATTTGACAGTGATCGACAGCACGCCATAAAACCTACTGACATGACATCCATTTTCAAAAAGATGGAGCGGTAGTGCGCATCGCGTTCGTCGGCAAGGGCGGCAGCGGCAAGACCACCCTGTCGGCGCTCTTCTCCCGCCATCTGGCCCGCTCCGGCGCACCGGTGCTGGCCGTGGACGGCGACATCAACCAGCACCTCGCGGAGGCGCTGGGCCACGACGGCGACGAGCCTTTGGACGCCCCTCCGTTGGGCGCGCATGTGGCCGAGATCAAGGACTTCCTGCGCGGCACCAATCCGCGGATCACCTCCCGCGAGGCGATGATCAAGACGACCCCGCCGGGCCGCGGCTCACGCCTCCTCGGCCTGCTGGGCGACGACGAGTTGCACGCTCGCCATGTCCGGCGGGTGGGTGACGTACCGCTGATGGTGACGGGCGAGTTCGACGAGAGCGATCTCGGCGTGGCCTGCTACCACTCCAAGCTGGGCGGGGTGGAGCTGTACCTCAACCACCTGGTCGACGGCCCCGGCGAGTACGTCGTGGTCGACATGACGGCCGGCGCGGACGCCTTCGCCTCGGGCCTGTTCACCCGCTTCGACATGACCTTCCTGGTGGCCGAACCCACCCGCAAGGGCGTCTCGGTCTACCGCCAGTACCGGGACCACGCACGGGAGTTCGGGATCCGGATCGCCGTGATCGGCAACAAGGTGACCGGCGAGGACGACCTGCTCTTCCTCAAGGAGCACGTCGGCGAAGACCTGTTGACCCACCTGGTCCAGTCGTCCTGGGTGCGCGCGGCCGAACAGGGCCGCGCGGAGGGCGACTTGGAGTCACTGGAGTCCCACAACCGGCACGCCTTGACGGTCCTGCGCGAGGCCGTCGACTCCCACCCCCGGGACTGGTCTGCGCTCCACCGCCACGCGGTGGAGTTCCACCTCCGCAACGCCCGCTCCTGGGCGAACGAGGCGACGGGCCTCGACCTGGCGGCCCAGGTGGACCCGGGCTTCGTACCGGGCCCTGCCGCCCTCAGCTGACCTTCCCCCTTGATTCACGATTCGCATCACGACAACAGGACAGGAACCCCCCTCACATGTCTCTCGACGTCTCCCCGAAGCTCCTCGCCGAAGCCGAGCAGGGCGATATCCGCGAGGCGGACTTCGTGGACACCGTCCGCACGTCCCTCCCCTACGCCTACGAGCTGATCGCCTCGCTGGCCGGTGAACTCAAGGGCGGCACCGCCGAGTTCACCGACAACCAGACCCCTCCCCCGTCGGAGAAGGAGCGCGGCCAGCTCCTGCGCGCCCTCGCCAGCGACGCCATCCGCGGCAGCCTGGAACGCCACTTCGGCGTGGCCCTGGCCTTCCAGAACTGCCACCGGGTGGCCGCGTTCCGCCCGGAGTCGGTGACGGGTGAGAAGTACGCCCGCTTCACTTCGGTGCGCTCGCAGGTGCTGAACCAGTCGCCGGAGTTCCGGGACTGCTGACCCCGGCGTCCCCGTCGCCGATTCGTTCGGACTCGGACAGGACTCACCGCGTGGGCCCCTGGGCGACGAGGTACGGGTGGAGAACTGGAACCCCGGGGAGTTGCTCCGGGAATGGCTGGGGACGAGTTCGTACCCAGGAAGCCGACCGCTCGACGGTGACTTCCGAGCCGCGCTTCCAGCGTTCGAGTGCCCTCGCCTCCACACACGCCCCCACCAGCGGACCTCGACGCACTCGTCGATCACCTGCGGAGGTGCCTGGACAGCGGTGTCGCCCTTGATGAGATCGGGATCAGAAGGGCGTAGGGCGGCAGTACCCGCCGCCCTACGCCCCCTTTACTCACGGGACTTCCGTCGCGTCCCTCACCGTGCCGGTGTCACCGCCGGAGCCGGCGCATACCCCGTCGGTCGGGCCGTGAAGGTGCCGCGGCCCTGGGTGCGGCTGCGCAACCTCGTGGCGTAGCCGAAGAGTTCGGCCAGCGGCACGGTCGCCGTGACGATCGCCGAACCGCCGCGCGTGACCGAGCCCGAGACCCGGCCGCGGCGCGCGGCGAGGTCGCCGAGCACCGCGCCGACGGCGTCCTCGGGCACGGTGACCGTGACCTCGACGACCGGTTCCAGGAGGACCATCGCGCAGGCGCGCAGGGCCTCCCGGAGGCCGAACCTGCCTGCCGTGCGGAAGGCCGTGTCCGAGGAGTCCTTCACATGGGTCGCCCCGTCGGTCAGGGTGACGCGCAGCCCGGTCACCGGGTGCCCGCCGAGGGGGCCCTCGGTCAGGGCGTCCCGGCAGCCGGCCTCGACCGCGCGGACGTACTCCTGCGGGACGCGTCCGCCGACGACCGTCGAGCGGAACTCGAAGCCCTCCTCGGCCGGTTCGACATCGAGCACGACGTGCGCGAACTGCCCTGCCCCGCCGTCCTGTTTGACGTGCCGGAAGACAAGGCCCGACACTCCACGCCCGACCGTCTCCCGGTAACTCACCCTCGGACGGCCGACGTTGAGCGCCATGCCGTGCTCGCGTCGCACCTTCTCCACAGCGACCTCCAGGTGCAGTTCGCCCATGCCGGACAGCAGGGTCTGACCGGTCTCGGCGTCGGTGCGGACGACGAGCGACGGGTCCTCCTCGGCCAGCCGCGCGAGCGCCGAGGCCAACCGGTCGGTGCCGAGCGAGCGTTGGGGTTCGACGGCCACGGACACGACCGGCTCGGCCACCCTCGGCGGTTCGAGCACGAGAGGGGCGTCCGGCGCGCACAGGGTCGATCCCGCACGGGCCGACTTCAGCCCGACGACCGCGACGATGTCGCCGGCGACCGCGCGCTCCAGCGGGTCGTGCCGGTCGGCCTGTACGCGCAGGATCCGCCCGATGCGCTCGGTGCGCCGCGCGCCCGCGTCCCATACGGTGGCTCCCTTCTCGATCGTTCCCGAGTACACCCGGACATACGTCAGCCGTCCCGTCGGAGTGGCGTTCACCTTGAACGCCAGTGCCGCGAAGGGTGCCGACGGGTCGCAGACCCTCTCCTCACCGTTCTCACCTCGTACGGCGGGCACGTCCAGCGGCGACGGCAGATACGCCACCACCGCGTCCAGCAGCGGTTCGATCCCGCGGTTGCGGTAGGCCGAACCGCACAGGACCACCACGCCGTCGCCGCTGCGGGTGAGGTCCCGCAGGGCGGCGGCGAGGGTGTCGGCGGAGAGGGTCGCCCGGTCGCAGAACTCCTCCAGGGCGGCCGGGTGCCGTTCGGCGACCGCTTCTTCCAGCAGCCGACGTCGCCGTACGGCCTCCTCGCGCAGACCGTCCGGCACGGGCCCCTCTTCGACGGCGGTGGTGCCGTCCGCCCAGGTCAGCGCCCGCATCCTCAGCAGGTCGACGACTCCGGTGAAGCCGTCCTCGCTGCCGATGGGCATCTGCACGACCAGCGGGGCCGGATGCAGCCGCCGCCGGATCGACTCGACGGCCGTGTCCAGGTCGGCGCCCGCCCGGTCCAGCTTGTTGACGAACGCGATCCTGGGCACACCGTGCCGGTCGGCCTGCCGCCACACCGACTCGCTCTGCGGTTCCACGCCCGCGACCGCGTCGAACACCGCGACCGCCCCGTCGAGCACCCTGAGCGAGCGCTCCACCTCGTCGGCGAAGTCGACATGCCCCGGGGTGTCGATCAGGTTGATGCGGTGCCCGACCCACGCGCAGCTCACGGCCGCCGCGAAGATGGTGATCCCGCGGTCCCGCTCCTGCGAATCGAAGTCGGTGACGGTGGTGCCGTCGTGGACCTCGCCCCGCTTGTGCGTGGTTCTGGTGGCGAACAGGATCCGCTCGGTGACGGTGGTCTTCCCGGCGTCGACATGGGCGAGGATGCCGAGGTTGCGGACGACGGCGAGCGGGTTGGGGTGGGTGGTGATACGCACGGCCCAGGGCCTTTCGAGTGGATGATGACAGGGCGGCGCGATGGCCCGTACGACGGCATGAGGCGACGTCAAAATGCCTTGGTGCGGCGGGAGTTGTGACGTCAGACAGGCGTGACGGGCGTCCGGTGCCGACCGCGCAGCGGGCACCGGAGGATCGAGGACACGAGGATCACGTCGTACGACGCCCGGGGAACGGCGACAGCGCTGCGCACGCACACGGCCGTACTCCCCTCACTCGTCGTTCCTCGTCATGGGCTGCGTGGTGAGTGTAGGGAAACAGGCAGGGGCGGGGCACGGTATTTTCCGCGCCCCGCCCCTGCTGGTCGGCGGGCTGCCTAGCGCAGGCCCTGGAGGCCGTCGTAGGCGGACATGACGAGGTCCAACCCCCGGGTGTCCTCGGCGGGTTCGCGCATCTGGTCGGTCGCGTACGCCACCACCATGCGGGCGTCGGGGTCGATCATGACGAGGGAGCCACCCCAGCCGCCCCAGCCGAAGGTGGTGCCGAAGAGGCCGTAGCCGAGGCCGTACCGCTGGGCCATGCCGATCACGCGGTCCTCGCCACTGAACTGTTCCTCCGTGGCGCGCTCGGCGCCCGCAGCCGACAGCAGCCGTACGTCCCGGACCGTTCCTCCGCAGGCGAGCGCGGACTGGACGAGCGCGACCGAACGGGCGTTGCCGAAGCCGCTGGCGGCGGGGATCTGCCCGCGCCGCCAGGCCACGCTGTTGGCGTCCCTGACGCGGAACGCGGTACCGGTGGCGGGGGCCGCGTCGGGGCCGGGGTTGGCTGCGGCCGCGGTGTAGTCCTCGTCCCGGCCGGGCGGCGGGACGGTGGGGGCGACGCGGTCGTCGTGTTCGGCGGGGAGCCCGATGTGGAAGTCGGCGCCGAGCGGGCCGGTCACTTCCTGGGCGAGGAACTGGCCCACGGTGCGGCCGGTGATCCGGCGCAGGACCTCGCCGACAAGGAATCCCTGGGTGAGCGAGTGGTAGCCGGCCGCGGTGCCCGGTTCCCAGAGGGGCGGCTGGGCGGCGAGCCGGGCGGTGACGGCCTCCCAGTCGTACATCTCCTCGACCGGGCCCTCCCAGTGCGGCAGCCCGGCGGTATGCGAGAGCAGGTGCCGTACCAGCACCTTCTCCTTGCCCGCCGCGGCGAACTCCGGCCAGTACCGGGCGACCGGGGCGTCCAGGTCGAGCTCGCCGCGGTCGGCCAGCATCAGCGCGCACAGCGCGGTCATCGTCTTGGTCGTGGAGAAGACGTTGGTGATCGTGTCCCGCTCCCACGGAGCGGTCCGGTCCGCGTCGGCGAAGCCGCCCCAGACGTCCACCACCGGTTCGCCGTCCACGAAGACGGTGACGGAGCCACCGACGTCCCCTTCGTCGAGCAGCGCTGCCAGCCTGGTGGGGACCGCGGAGAAGAGGTCGTCGTAGGTGCCCTGGATGTCGGCCATGCCGGGTATTGAGCGCCTGCCGCGTCGCCCAGGTCAACCGAATTCGGGGCGCCCGTAACGCCGTAACGCGAAAGACCCCACGTGAAGTGGGGTCTCACTGGTGTCCGAGGGGGGACTTGAACCCCCACGCCCGATAAAGGGCACTAGCACCTCAAGCTAGCGCGTCTGCCATTCCGCCACCCGGACCAGGTGTCTGCCGCCTGGCCGGGGGTGTTCCCCGCGGCGACAGGCACAACAATACCAAGCTTTCGGAGCGCCCTTCACCTGCATATCCGTCCCGTACGGGGACATGAAGACTGTATTCTGTATACTGTTGCCACCAATGACTCCGGCTCGGAGGCGACATGGAAGATCTGGATTCCGCGGTGGTGCTGGGCATGGCGGCGCAGGCACCCGACGGCATAGTGATCACCGACGACGAGGGGCTGATCCGTTACTGGAACCGGGGTGCGGAGCGCATCTTCGGGTTCGCGGCGGCCGACGTTGCGGGGCGCAGTCTGGACGTCATCATTCCCGAGCGGCATCGCAAGCGGCACCAGGAGGGATTCGAGGCGGCCATGGAGCGGGGGTACAGCAAGTACGGGGACGCGGACCTGCTGAACGTCCCCGCGCTGGCGGCGGACGGCCGCAAGCTGTCCATCGAGTTCAGCGTGGTGCTGCTGCCGGGTCCCGACGACAGCACCTACGTGGGGGCGGTCATCCGGGACGTCACCGTGCGCCGCGAGCGGGAGCGGGAGCTGATGCGGCGGCGGGCCGAGGCCGCCCAGGCATCGGTGTGATCGCTGCTTCGTGCCGAAGGGCCGTGACCTCGAAGGTCACGGCCCTTCGGCGTTCCGCTCAGACGATGACGCCGCTCTCCTTCAGCCGGCCGATGGTCTCCTCGTCGTAGCCCAGCTCGACCAGGACCTCGGAGCTGTGCTCGCCCAGCAGCGGGGCGCCGACGACCTCCGGCTTGAAGGAGGAGAACTTCACCGGGCTGCCGACGGTCAGATACGTGCCGCGGCCCTTCTGCTCGACCTCCACGACCGTGCCGCTCCTGCGCAGGTCCTCGTCGTAGGCGATCTCCTTCATGCTCATCACCGGGGCGCAGGGCACCTCCCACTCACGCAGGATGTTCACCGCCTCGTACTTGGTCTTGTCCGCGAGCCACTTCTCGATCTCCTCGAAGATCTCGAAGATGCGCGGCTGGCGGGCGCGCGCGGTGGCGTAGTCCGGGTCCTCGGCCCACTCGGGGTGGCCGATCGCCTCGGCGGTGCGCTTCCAGTTCTGCTCCTGGACGGTGAAGTAGATGTACGCGTTCGGGTCGGTCTCCCAGCCCTTGCACTTGAGCACCCAGCCGGGCTGGCCGCCGCCGCCCGCGTTGCCGCCGCGCGGCACCACGTCGGTGAACTCGCCGTTCGGGTACTGCGGGTACTCCTCCAGGTAGCCGACCCGCTCCAGGCGCTGCTGGTCGCGCAGCTTGACCCGGCAGAGGTTGAGCACGGCGTCCTGCATGGAGACGGACACCTTCTGGCCCCGGCCGGTCCTGCCGCGGTCGATGATCGCGGTGAGGATGCCGATCGCCAGGTGCATCCCGGTGTTGGTGTCGCCCAGGGCCGCGCCGGAGATGGTCGGCGGGCCGTCCCAGAAGCCGGTGGTGGAGGCGGCGCCGCCCGCGCACTGGGCGACGTTCTCGTAGACCTTGAGATCGTTCCAGGAGGACTGGTCGTTGAAGCCCTTGACCGAGCCGAAGATCAGCCGCGGGTTGAGCTCCTGGATGCGCTCCCAGGAGAAGCCCATACGGTCCAGGGCACCCGGCGCGAAGTTCTCCACCAGGACGTCGGCGTCCTTGATGAGCTTCTCCAGGACCTCCTTGCCCTCCGCGGTCTTGGTGTTGATGGCGAGGGAGCGCTTGTTGCTGTTGAGCATCGTGAAGTAGAGCGCGTCGAGGTCCTCGATGTCCCGCAGCTGCTTGCGGGTGACGTCGCCGCCGTTGGGGCGCTCCACCTTCAGGACGTCGGCGCCGAACCAGGCGAGCATCTGCGTGCAGGCGGGACCGGCCTGGACCCCGGTGAAGTCGATCACCTTGATTCCGGCGAGCGGCATGTCCCTAGAAGATGCAGTACTCATGTCTGCTTCCTTTTCGTGAAGTTGTGTGATCACTGCTTGGCCGGCGTGATGTTGCCGCCGGTGATGCCCTTGGGGTTGAGGTGCGCGATGTGGCCGCTCTCGGTGCCGGCCGAGGGGTCGATGACACAGTCGATGAGCGCCGGCCCGCCGGACGCCAGGGCCTCGGTGAGGGCGGCGGTGACCTCGGCGGGCGTGGTGACGCGGTAGCCCTTGCCGCCGAACGCCTCGATGAGCAGGTCGTGGCGGGCCGCCGACATGAGGGTCGTGGGCGAGGGGGCGTCGTCGTAGGGGTTGGTGTCGTCACCGCGGTAGACACCGCCGTTGTTCATGATCACGGTGACGACGGGCAGCTTGTAGCGGCAGATCGTCTCGATCTCGATGCCGCTGAACCCGAACGCGCTGTCACCCTCGATGGCCACGACCGGGGCGCCGCTCTCGACGGCGGCGGCGATGGCGTACCCCATGCCGATGCCCATGACGCCCCAGGTGCCGCTGTCGAGGCGGTGGCGCGGTACGTGCATGTCGATGACGTTGCGCGCGATGTCCAGGGCGTTGGCGCCCTCGTTGACGATGTACGTCTCCGGGTGCCGGCGCACGACGTCCCGTACGGCCTTCAGGGCGCCCATGAACTGCATGGGGTGCGGGTCGGCCTCAAGTCGCTCGGCCATCTTGGCGACGTTCTGCGCCGAGCGCGCCCCGAGCTCCTCGCGCCAGGCCGAAGGGGCCGTGATCTGGCCGGGTTTGGTGCGTTCGGCGAGTGCGTCGAGCACGGACTCGATGTCACCGACGAGCGGCGCGGCGATGGGCTGGTTGCTGTCCATCTCCTTGGGGTCGATGTCGATCTGGACGAACTTGGCGTCGGGGTTCCACCCCGCCTGGCCGTGGCCGAGGAGCCAGTTGAGGCGGGCGCCGATCAGCATCACGACGTCGGCCTTCTTCAGCGCCAGGGAACGGGCGGTGGCCGCCGACTGCGGGTGGTCGTCGGGCAGCAGGCCCTTCGCCATCGACATCGGTACGTACGGGATGCCCGTCGCCTCGATGAACTCCCGTACCTTGCCGTCGGCTTGGGCGTACGCGGCGCCCTTGCCCAGCACCACCAGCGGGCGCTCCGCGGAGGCGAGCAGCTCGATCGCGCGGTCCACGGCCTCCGGCGCGGGCAGTTGGCGCGGGGCGGGGTCGACGAGCCGGCTCAGCGTCCTGTCGCCCTCCTCCTTGGGCATGATGGCGCCGAGCACCGCGGCGGGGATGTCGAGGTAGACACCGCCGGGGCGCCCGGAGATCGCGGTGCGCAGGGCGCGGGCGATACCGCGGCCGATGTCCTCGACCCGGCTGATCCGGTACGCGGCCTTCACGAAGGGCTGCGCGGCGGCGAGTTGGTCCATCTCCTCGTAGTCGCCCTGCTTGAGGTCGACGAGGTGGCGCTCGCTGGAGCCGGAGATCTGGACCATGGGGAAGCAGTTGGTGGTCGCGTTCGCCAGCGCGACCAGGCCGTTCAGGAAGCCGGGCGCCGAGACCGTGAGGGCCACGCCGGGCTTCTTGGTGAGGTAGCCGGCGATGGCCGCCGCGTGTCCGGCGTTGCTCTCGTGGCGGAAGCCGATGTAGCGCATGCCCTGCGCCTGCGCGAGACGGGCCAGGTCGGTGATCGGAATGCCGACCACCCCGTAGATGGTGTCGACGTCGTTCAGCTTCAGAGCGTCGACGACCAGGTGGTACCCGTCGGTGAGCTCGGTCGGAACGTCGGCTGCTGCCGCGGTCTCCATAGTCGAGGGGGCGGTCATGGTCCGAGGTCCTCCTTGGGCAGGTCCTGCCGGAGCGGCTACTTCTCTCACCATCGGCAGCGCGCTCGTCCGCGTCCAAGACCCATCGGCGACCAGCCGATAAACGACGTCTATCGAGGGCTGGCCAGGGGCTCGGCAACTGCCTTGATAGACAGCCGCTATCGGCCGTTCGCCAGCGGGTATTGGACGCGCCACAGGTGTCACCGCACGCTCGCAGAGGATGTTCCATCGGACCTGGCGCTAGGGGGTGGGGTCATGGCCGTTCCGGCCGCGGCATCCGTGCGTGACGCGAACCGGTACCGGCCTCTGGAGGTCACCGGCCTCGTCGACCTCCTCGACCGGCAGGTGCGTGAACGCCCGTACGCCCGGGCCCTCGTGGTGACCGGGGAGCGCGTGCAGCTGTCGTACGGTGCTCTGTCCGCTCTCGCCCAGGACGTGGCCGCCCGGCTCGGCGGGGCGGGGTTGCGCCCCGGTGACGCCGTCGGGCTGATCGGTGCCAACACGGCGGAGTTCGTCGTAGGACTGCTGGGCGCGGCGCGGGCCGGGCTGGTGACGGCTCCGCTGGACCCCTCGCTACCCGCGCCCCAACTGGCCGTACGGCTGGACGCGTTGGCTGCACGGGCGGTTCTGCTCGATCCGTCGGCTCCTGACGCCGCGCTGCCGGCTCCCGCGTGGCCTCTTCGGGTGGACGTCTCCCGTGCGGGCACGGCGGCGGTCGTACTGGAGCCGGGCGCGGTTCCTCAAGTCCCGCGGGCGGCGGCCGAGTTGTCCAGGCGGGATGCCCTGGTCCTGTTCACCGCCGGGACCAGCGCCCGGGCGAAGATGGTCCCGCTCACCCACGCCAACGTGGCCGCCTCCCTCCAGAACATCTGCGCCACCTACGAGTTGGGGCCCGGGGACGCGACGGTCGCGGTGATGCCGTTCTTCCACGGGCACGGGCTGTTCGCGGCGCTGCTGGCGTCCCTGGCGAGCGGGGGCTGTGTGCTGCTGCCCGCGCGGGGCCGGTTCTCGGCGGGCACGTTCTGGGACGACATGCGGGCTGTGGACGCCACCTGGTTCACCGCGGTGCCGGCCATCCACGAGATCCTGCTGGAGCGGTCGGAGCGGGCAGAGCGGTCCGAGCGGGAGTACGCGGGCGGGCAGACTCTGAAGTTCATGCGCAGTTGCAGCGCGCCTCTCAACACGGCGACGCAGCGGGCGTTGGAGCGCACGTTCGGGGCGCCGCTGCTGTCCGCGTACGGGATGACCGAGTCCTCGCACCAGGCGACCAGCGAACCGCTGCCGCAGCGGGGTGCGCTGCGGCAGGGGTCGGTGGGCCGGCCGACCGGGGTGGAGGTACGGGTAGTCGACCGGAGCGGGCGGTCCTGCCCGGTGGGGGTGGAGGGCGAGGTGTGGGTGCAGGGGCCGACCGTCGCCGGCGGCTATCTCGGCGACGGCGAGGAGTCGGCGCGCACCTTCGTCGACGGGTGGCTGCACACCGGTGATCTGGGGGTCCTGGACGCGGACGGGTATCTGTCCCTGACCGGACGGATCAAGAACCTCATCAACCGCGGCGGCGAGAAGATCTCGCCCGAGCATGTCGAGGACATTCTCGCCGGGTGCCCGGGGGTCGCGGAGGCGGCCGTGTTCGCGGTGCCCGACCCGGTGTACGGGCAGCGGGTCGGCGCGGCCGTGGTGGTGCGGGAGGGTGACGGCGCCGGGCGCGAGGAGATCCTGCGGTACTGCCGCGACCGGCTGGCCGCGTTCGAGGTGCCGGACCGGATCGAGCTGGTGGCGGAGTTGCCGTACACCGCGAAGGGCGGGCTGGACCGGAAGGCGTTGCAGGCGCGGTACGGGGTGTGACGGAGGTGGTTCCCGGGTTCAGCGCACGCGGTGCTCGTCCGGCACGGGCCGGGCGAAGAAGTCGTCCAGGGACAGGCCGGTCGCCGCGTTGACGAACGCGCGGGCGGCGACCGACCCGGGGGTCGCCGCGTGGATCGCGACCGAGACCTGGGCGCCGGCCTCCGGGTCGACCAACGGCAGCGCTCTCGTCCGCCCGACCACAGGCATCGCGCGCAGCCAGGTGTGCGGCACGATGCTCGCCCAGCCGCCGCCGCCCACGTGCGCGTAGAGGGAGGCGATGGAGTCCGTCTCGACCTGGGGGGTCACCACGAACCCCTTCTCGGCGAAGACGGTGTCTGCAATCTGCCGGATCCGCATGTCGGGCGTCAGCAGGGCGAGCGGCAACTGGGCCGCCTCCGCCCAGGTCACGGTGGCGGACTGGGCCACCAGCTGCTCGTCCGAGACCAGCAGCATGTAGCGCTCCTGGTAGAGGGGGACGACCTGGAGGCCCTCCTGGTCGTCCGGGTCGAAGTGGGCGATGGCCACGTCGAGTTCGTAGTCGCGCAGCTGGCGGTGGAGTTCCTTTGTGGACAGCCGGGAGCGGACCTGGACCTTGGCCAGCGGGTGCGCCGCGCAGAAGGCGGCCACGGGGAGGGCGAGGGTGGTGGACGCGGTGGGGTCGGTGCCGAGGCGGAGGGTCCCGGTGATGCCTGACTGCACGGCGGCCACCTCGGCCTTGAAGGCGTCCTGTTCGGCGAGGATCCGTTTGGCCCATACGACGAGCCGCTCGCCCTCCGGGGTGAGGCCCTGGTAGTTGTGCCCGCGGTTGATGAGCGTGACGTTCAGCTCCCGCTCCAGCTTGGCGATCGCCGCGGAGAGCGCGGGCTGGGAGACGTAACAGGATTCCGCCGCCCGGGCGAAGTGCCGTTCCCTCGCCACCGCCACGAAGTACTCGAGCTGCCGGAACAGCATGAGCGGCTCCTCCCTGCCCATGGGATCAGCCCATGAGATCGGACCATGGGAACACTGGCTCCATACTGTATGCAGTGTGGGGCGATGTACAGGGAGGAGACCACACAGGTCAGCGCAGGAGTTTCACCGCGGCCACCACCAAGGGGTCCAGTCCCTCCACTCCGGCGTCGACGAACTCGTGGAGCCGGGCGCGCATGCGCGGGTCCCAGAACCTGCCGATGTGGCCCGCGATGGCCTCGGCGGCCCCCTCTCCCGGCAGGTGGCCGAGGTTTCTGGCGATGTCGTTGGCCATTCTGCATTCGGACGGCACGGTCGCTGTCATCTCAGTCCACCACCGTCACGAGGTCGGCGGCCCCGGTCTCGCTGGACCGCTCCGGGCGGGCGAGGGCCACCTGTACGGCGGTCACCTTGTACTCGGGGCAGTTGGTGGCCCAGTCGGAGTTCTCGGTGGTCACCACGTTGGCGCCGGTGACGGGGTGGTGGAACGTGGTGTACACGACCCCGGTCGGCATGCGGTCGGAGATCTCCGCCCGCAGCGTGGTCTGGCCGACACGGCTGGCCAGGGTGACCATGTCGCCGTCGCTGATGCCGCGGTCCTCGGCGTCGTGCGGATGCAGCTCCAGGATGTCCTCGGGGTGCCAGGCGACGTTGCCGGTACGGCGGGTCTGGGCGCCGACGTTGTACTGGCTGAGGATGCGGCCCGTGGTGAGGACCAGCGGGAAGCGCCGGGTGCTGCGCTCGCTGGTCGGCACATAGGAGGTGACCACGAACTTGCCCTTGCCGCGCACGAATTCGTCCACGTGCATGATGGGCGTGCCCTCGGGTGCCGCCTCGTTGCACGGCCACTGGACGCTGCCGAGTTTGTCGAGGAGGTCGAAGGAGACCCCGGTGAACGTCGGGGTGACCGAGGCGATCTCGTCCATGATCTGGCCGGGATGGTCGTACGACATCTCGTAGCCCATGGCGGTGGCGATCTCGCTGACGATCTGCCACTCGTGCTTGCCCGTCTTGGGTTTCATCACCGAGCGCACCCGGTTGATGCGGCGTTCGGCGTTGGTGAAGGTGCCGTCCTTCTCCAGGAAGGAGGCTCCGGGCAGGAAGACATGCGCGAACTTGGCCGTCTCGTTGAGGAACAGGTCCTGGACGACGACCAGTTCCATGGCTGCGAGCGCGGCGGTGACGTGCTTCAGGTTGGGGTCGGACTGGGCGATGTC
The DNA here is from genome assembly GCF_040651535.1 of Streptomyces sp. NPDC048420. NCBI lineage: Bacteria > Bacillati > Actinomycetota > Actinomycetes > Kitasatosporales > Streptomycetaceae > Streptomyces > Streptomyces sp. NPDC048420. Next base: position 7,657 of record NZ_JBEZKG010000026.1, on the reverse strand, counting down.
CTCGCCGTGCACGAACAGGCCGCGGAAGGTGCCGTCGATGGCCGCGTCGAACATGTTGGGGATGCGAAGTCCCGGTTCGGCGAGGAGAGTTCCGCCCCAGAGGTTCTCGAAGACGGTACGTACCGCGTCGTCGGAGACGTGCCGGTAGCCGGGGAGTTCGTGCGGGAAGGAGCCCATGTCGCAGGATCCCTGCACGTTGTTCTGGCCGCGCAGCGGGTTCACACCGACGCCGTCGCGGCCAATGTTCCCGCAGGCCATCGCCAAGTTGGCCATCCCCATGACCATCGTGGAGCCCTGACTGTGCTCGGTGACGCCGAGGCCGTAGTAGATGGCGCCGTTGGGTGCCTCGGCGTACAGCCGTGCGGCGGCCCGGAGTTCGGCGGCCGGGACGCCGGTGATGGGTTCCACCGCTTCCGGGCTGTTCTCGGGGCGGGCGATGAACTCGGCCCATTCGTCGAAGCCTTCGCACCTCTGCTCCACGAAGGACCGGTCGACGAGTCCCTCGGTGACGACCACATGCGCCATCGCGTTGACGACGGCCACGTTGGTGCTGGGCCTGAGCTGGAGGTGGTGGGCGGCCTCGATGTGCGGCGAGCGCACCAGGTCGATGCGGCGTGGGTCGACCACGATCAGCTTCGCGCCCTCACGCAGCCGTCGCTTCATCCGGGAGGCGAACACCGGGTGTCCGTCGGTGGGGTTGGCGCCGATGACCATGATGACGTCGGCCTCGGCGACCGAGCGGAAGTCCTGGGTGCCGGCCGACTCGCCGAAGGTCTGCTTGAGCCCGTATCCCGTCGGGGAGTGGCAGACGCGGGCGCAGGTGTCGACGTTGTTGTTGCCGAAGGCGGCTCGCACCATCTTCTGTACGACGTAGACCTCTTCGTTGGTGCAGCGCGAGGAGGTGATGGCGCCGACGGAGCTCGTGCCGTAGCGGTCCTGGAGTCCGCGCATCCGCCGGGCGACGGTGCCGATCGCCTCGTCCCACTCGACCTCGCGCCAGGGGTCGGTGATCTTCTCCCGGATCATGGGCTTGAGCTGACGGTCGGGATGCGTGGCGTAGCCGAAGGCGAAGCGGCCCTTCACGCAGGAGTGGCCCTCGTTGGCCCCGCCGTCCTTGTACGGCACCATGCGCACGAGTTCGTCGCCGCGCAGCTCGGCCTTGAAGGAGCAGCCGACTCCGCAGTACGCGCAAGTGGTCACAACTGACCGTGTAGGCATACCGAGTTCGACGACCGAGCGCTCCTGGAGCGTGGACGTGGGGCAGGCCTGGACACAGGCACCGCAGGAGACGCACTCGGAGTCCATGAAGGTCTCCCCCGCTCCCGGCGAGACCTTGGAGTCGAAGCCGCGCCCCTCGATGGTGAGCGCGAACGTGCCCTGGACCTCGCCGCAGGCCCGTACGCAGCGGGAGCAGGCGATGCACTTGGCGGGGTCGAAGTCGAAGTAGGGGTTGGAGGTGTCCTTCTCGGCATCGAGATGGTTCTCACCCTCGTAGCCGTAACGGACCTGCCTGAGGCCCACCACCCCTGCCATGTCCTGGAGTTCGCAGTCGCCGTTGGCCGGGCAGGTGAGGCAGTCGAGGGGGTGGTCGGAGATGTAGAGCTCCATGACGCCCTGGCGGAGCTTCTCCACCTTCGGTGTCTGGGTGCTGACCTTCATGCCGTCGGCGCACGGGGTGGTGCAGGACGCCGGGGTGCCGCGGCGGCCGTCGATCTCCACCACGCAGAGCCGGCAGGAGCCGAAGGCCTCCAGGCTGTCGGTGGCGCACAACTTGGGTATGTCGACGCCCGCCTGTGCCGCCGCGCGCATCACCGAGGTGCCCTCGGGGACGGTCACCGGCAGACCGTCCACCTCCACGGACACCGTTGCCGGGCCGGGCCGTTCGGGGGTTCCGAAGTCGGGTTCCTTGAGCAGGCTCATGCCGTGCCCTCCGTCGCTCGTACGGGGTGGATCTCCAGGAGTCGACGGCCGCCGAGGAAGTCGTCGGGGAAGTGGGTGAGGGCACTGCGCACGGGCAGCGGGGTCAGCCCGCCCATCGCGCACAGCGAGCCCTCGGTCATCAGGTCGCAGAGGTCTTCGAGCAGGGCGAGGTTCTCGTCCCGGTGCGTACCGGCGACGATCTTGTCGATCACCTCGACACCGCGCACCGCGCCGACCCGGCACGGGGTGCACTTGCCGCAGGACTCCTCCGCGCAGAACTCCATCGCGAAGCGGGCCTGCGCGGCCATGTCCACGGTGTCGTCGAAGAGGACGATCCCACCGTGGCCGACCATCGCCCCGGCCGCCGCGAACGCCTCGTAGTCCATGGGCAGGTCGAACATCGACTCGGGCAGATACGCCCCCAGCGGCCCGCCGATCTGGGCGGTGCGCACCGGGCGTCCGGAGTGGGTCCCGCCGCCGTACTCCTCGATGAGCTCGCGCAGGGTGATGCCGAAGGCCGTCTCGACGATGCCGCCGCGCGCGATGTTGCCGCCGAGCTGGAACACCTGGGTGCCGCGGGAGCGTTCGACGCCGAGTTCCTGGTACGCCTGCGCGCCCTCGGCCATGACCACGGGCACGGTGGCGAGCGTGAGCACGTTGTTCACCACGGTCGGTTTGCCGAACAGGCCCTCGATCGCGGGGATCGGCGGTTTCGCGCGGACCATGCCGCGCTTGCCCTCCAGGCTCTCCAGCATGGAGGTCTCCTCGCCGCAGATGTACGCGCCGGCGCCGACGCGGACGTGCAGGTCGAAGTCGAGGGCGGAGCCGAGGATGCCCTTGCCGAGCCAGCCGTGCTCGCGTGCGATGGCGATCGCCTGGCGCATCGTGGCGATGGCGTCGGGGTATTCGGAGCGGATGTAGAGGTAGCCCTCGCTCGCGCCGACCGCGTGGGCGGCGATCGTCATGCCCTCGATGAGCATGAACGGATCGCCCTCCATGACCATCCGGTCGGCGAAAGTACCGCTGTCACCCTCGTCGGCGTTGCAGCAGACGAACTTCAGCTCGTCGGCGCAGTCGAGCACGGTCTTCCACTTGATGCCGGCGGGGAATCCGGCGCCGCCGCGGCCGCGCAGTCCGGACGCGGTGACCTCGGCGACGACGTCCGCGGGGGCGAGCGCCAGCGCGGCGCGCAGTCCTGCGAGGCCGCCGTGGGCCTCGTAGTCCTCGGCCGAGAGGGGGTCCGTAACGCCGACTCTGGCGAAGGTGACACGGTTCTGGCGTGCCAGCCACGGCAGTTCGTCGACGATACCGAGGCGCAGCGGGTGATCGGCCCCGTCGAGCAGGCCGGCGGCGAGGAGTCCTTCCACGTCCTCGGGAGCGACGGGGCCGTAACCCACGCGGCCCTGCGGGGTGGCGACCTCGACGAGGGGCTCCAGCCACAGCATCCCGCGCGATCCGTTGCGTACGACGTCCAGGGCGAAGTCCCCCCGGTCGGCGGCGTGTTGCAGAGCCCGGGCGACCTCGTCGGCGCCGACGGACCTGGCCGCGGAGTCGCGGGGGACGTAGACCGTTGCCACGCAAGGCGATGGGGTGTTCATGGGGTTGATCATGAGGAGACCGTCCCGTTGAGGATCGAGCCCAGTTGGGCGGGGCCAACTCGTCCGTACAGCCGTCCGTTGGCCTCCACGGACGGACCGAGCGCGCAGTTGCCCAGGCAGAAGACCTGCTCGACGGTGACCGAGCCGTCCGCCGCCGTCTCCCCCAGGGGCAGTCCGGACTCGCGCGCGTAGCTCACCAGTCGGTCCGCGCCCAGGGCCTGACAGGCCTCGGCGCGGCAGATGCGCACGGTGGTGCGGCCAACGGGCTCACGACGGAAGTCGTGGTAGAAGGTCACCACTCCATAGACGTCCGCCCGGGAGAGGTTGAGCTCCTCGGCGAGCACCGGCACGGCCTCCTGCGGCACATGGCCCAACTCGGCCTGGACGGCGTGCAGTACGGGCAGCAGCGCACCTCGCTCGCCCCGGTGACGGGCCACCACCCTCCGGACCACGCTCTCGACCGTCACGTCACTTCCGCTGGTCGTCATGATCGCTTCGCCTTCCGTCAACACGGGTCCCCGGCGAGGGGTGCAGGAGACAGAGACCATACTCCATACAGACTTCTGTATACACAACCCCATCGAGCGGTTCCGACGACTACGTCAACCGCCGTGGGCACGGCGGCGACGGCCGCAAGGTTGCATACCAAAACCTGTAGGCTGACGCGGCCGTCGGCAACCTTCCGAACGGCTCCCACTCGGCAAAGGCGCCGCCACCAGCCCGGCGGCAGAACGGGACAACCATGCGCGAGGCACTCACGGCCGCAGCGTCCCGGCGCGTCACCCGCCCGGCACCCCTGCGTCAGGCCGTGTACGACGCCCTGACCGAGCTGATCATCAACGGCTCCCTCAAGCCCGGCCAGCACCTGGTCGAGGCCGAGCTCGCCGAACATCTCGGCGTCAGCCGGCAGCCGGTGCGCGAGGCCCTGCAGCGGCTCCAGACGGCCGGCTGGGTCGATCTGCGGCCCGCCCAGGGCGCCTTCGTCCACTCCCCCACGGAGAAGGAGGCGGCCCAACTCCTCGGCGTCCGCTCGGTCCTGGAGACCTACTCGGCCCAGCTCGCCGCACGCAACGCGCTGCCCGAGGACATCGCACGTCTCGACGAGCTCCAGTTGGACGGTGTCACCGCTCTCGCCGACGGTGACGTCGAGCGCCTGGTCGCGGCCAACACCGCGCTGCACGACTTCATCACCACCATGGCCGACAACGCCGTACTGGCCGAACTGATCGCCCAGGTCGGCCAGAAGGTCCGCTGGTACTACACGCCCATCGCCAAACCCCGCGGCAAGGAGGCCTGGAACGAGCACACCCAGCTCATCAGGGCCATCGCCAAGCGCGACGCGGACCAGGCGGGCGAGATCATGCGCAGGCACACCGAACGCACGACCGCGTTCTACCGCAGGCAGATCGCCGCCAAGGCGGACCAGGGCTGACCCGACTGGCTCGACCGACCCAACCGACCTGGCTGACCCGACGTGCCGCTCCCCGGGCACGGTTCAGGATGCGGCAAGGGTACCGGCGGGCCGGCGGGCGCTCCCGAAGGAGACGTCGATGGCCGGTGGGCGCGGCGGCTCGGCGGCGGCCCGCAGTTCGAGCAGCCAGGGCAGGACCGTGCGCAGCATGATGTCGAGGCCGCCGCCGTCCGTGCCGAGCATCGCCTCGGCGGGGACGAGGACCGGGTCGGCGAACACCGTGGAGGTCGCGCTGCCGCGGGGCCCCGTGAGGCCGGGCCGGGCCGGGACGAACAGGTCCGGGGCGTGTGCCGGGACCGCCCAGAGCGTGAGGCCGTTGGGCGCGGTGAGGGGCCTGGAGGACCAGAGGTAGGTGTCGGCCTCCCCCGCCGCGACCACCCTTCGCTTGCGGGCCCGCAGGGCGACCACGTCACCGGAACGGGTGGCAATGGAGCGCGGCGCGAGGAACTGGGTCTCCGCTGCCGGCCCGTGAGGCGCCGCGTCCGGCACAGGCCGGAACTGGGTCTCCGCTGCCGGCCCGTGAGGCGCCGCGTCCGGCACAGGCCGGAACTGCGGCTCCGGCTCCGGCCGGGACTCCGCGAGCGCAAGGCTGGCGAGGTGGCGGCCGGCGGCGATCTCGCGGCGCACCCAGGAACCGCCATGCGCTTCGATGACGGCGACCGCCGTGTAGTGGGACTGGAGCACGGCCGCCGTCGCCGGGCAGACACGCGCGGTCCGTGCCACCACGTCGAGGGCTTGAGTCAGCCCCTGTCCGCCGCCGCCGCGTTCGGTGGAGACGGTGAGCCCCAGGAGTCCTGCGCGGCCGAGGGCCGTCACGGCGCCGCGGGGAAACCGGTCCTGGACGCGGATCGTCTCGGCGGCGGGTCCGATGACGCTGGTCAGGACTTCGGAGAGAGCGGTGCGGTACGACATGGGGCGACCCCCTCGGGAGTGGCTGCGGTCCACTGTCGGACGGTGATTGCATACAGTATTCTGCATGTGAAGGTGACCGCGCCAGGGGTCCAGCCGGGCAATTTCCGAGAGATGGCACTTGGCGGACGGCTCGACCCACCAGTCGAACGAGGGAGACAGGGCCCATGCCCGACACACCCGCCGTGACAGCCCGGGGCCCGATCAGCAGGCCCGTCCCGCTCCGCCAGGCCGCTTACGAGGCCCTCACCGAACTGATCATCAACGGCGCACTCAAACCCGGCCAGCACCTCGTCGAGGCCGAGCTGGCCGAGAGCCTCGGGGTCAGCCGCCAGCCGATACGTGAGGCGCTGCAGCGGCTGCAGACCGCCGGCTGGGTCGATCTGAGGCCCTCCCAGGGCGCCTTCGTCCACTCCCCCACCACGGAGGAGTGCGCCCAACTGCTCAGCGTCCGGGCCCTCTTGGAGACCCACTCCGCGCGTGGCGCCGCCCAGCACGCCACTCCGCGGGACGTCGCCCGGCTGTGGGAGCTCCAGCAGACCGGCCTGACCGCCCTGGCGACCGGGGACGCCCGGGCCATCGTGGAGGCGAACGCCGCCCTCCACGGCCACATCACGCTCCTGTCCCGCAACGCGGTCCTCGCCGAACTCATCCCCCAGGTCGACCGGCGCGTGCGCTGGTACTACATGCCCATCGCCAAGCCGCGCGGCAAGGACGCCTGGAGCGAGCACGCCAGGATCATCGAGGCCATTGGTGAGGGTGCCCCGGACCGTGCCGAGGCGCTCATGCGCCGGCACACCCGCAACACCACCGACTTCTACTGCGAGCAGATCGCCGCGGTGGTCGGCCGGGGGGAATGACCCCGGCCGACCACCGTCAACCGGCAGCAGGAGATCAGGAGTTCGGGGTGATCTCCCGCAGCAGTCCCGTCGTCACGTCGAAGACGAAGCCGCGCACGTCGTCGGTGTGCGGCAGGAACGGCGAGGTGCGCACTCGCTGGATGGACTGCCGTACGTCCTGGTCGACGTCCCGGAACGCCTCCACCGCCCAGGCCGGGCGCTGGCCGACCTCCAGTTCCAGTTCATGCCGGAAATCCTCCGTCAGGGTCTGCAGACCGCAACCGGTGTGATGGATGAGGACGACGCTGCGAGTGCCGAGGGCACGCTGGCTGATCGTCAGGGAGCGGATCGTGTCGTCGGTGACGACCCCGCCGGCGTTGCGGATGGTGTGGCAGTCGCCGAGGTGCAGGCCGAGTGCGGCGTGCAGGTCGATACGGGCGTCCATACAGGCCACGACGGCGACGCCCAGGACGGGACGGGCGCCCATGCCGGGGTCGGCGAATCCGGCGGCGTAGGCCCGGTTGGCTTCCACGAGTCGGTCGGTGACCGTCGCGGTTCGGGGTGCTGAAGTCGACATGGTTTGGCTGCCTCTCTCCGGTCGGCGGTCGATTGGGTCAGATGACGCCCTGCGCCTTGAGCAACGGCAACTCGTCGTGGGACAAGCCGAGTTCCTCCGCGTAGATCTCTTCGTTGTGTTGGCCGAGGAGGGGTGGGGTGGTGATGGTGGTGGGGGAGTCGGAGAGTTTCAGCGGGTTGCCGACCGTGGTGAAGGTGCCGCGCTGGGGGTGCTCGACCTCGACGATCATGCCGTTCGCGGCCAGTGACGCGTCCTGGATGATCTCTTTCGGGGACAGGATCGGCCCGCACGGAATGTTGTGCGCGTTCAGCTGCGCAAGGACCTGCCACTTGGGCAGGGCCGT